>CAMYIO010000129.1 GCA_947258515.1 uncultured Ectothiorhodospiraceae bacterium | reverse complement strand
CAGCGCCAGCAGCACGGCGGCGAGCACGGTAAAACTGGACAACACGCCGGCAGTGTAGCTGAGACCGTGGTATGCAAGACGCCGCTGACTGGCGCCAGCTTCTCTGACGAAGCCCAGTATCTTGATGCTCAGCACCGGCAAGACGCAGGGCATTATGTTCAGTATCAGTCCACCGAGGAAAGCAACAACCAGGGCTGTCATCGGGCTCAGGTCCCGGTTTTCTGATGATGCTGGCGGCTCTGCCGCAAGCCGCACGTAATGGCCGCTTTGCGCCGTCGTGCCATCGCTCACCGATTCCATTACCAGCAATCCTTCCAGCGGGCTATTCCCGTCGGGAGGCAAATCACCGGCCGGCACGCTGAGCGTTAATCCTGTCGTGCTGTGTGCCCAGCGTTGCGCGCCGCTGGCATCAACCGGTCCCCATTCCGTGGCTGCGAACCAGACATCGGCAGGGCTGCGGGTCATTGCGTCGGTCATTGCAACCGAGATCGCCAACGTGTCCTCATCCAGGCGGTAATTGCCCGCCGGTGTCATCGCCACGGGCCACTGTGCCCGGGTTGCGTTGAACAGTTGGCGTGTCTCGGTCGCCGTGCTGGAATCGCTGCCGACATTACCGAGTTCGAGGGTGAGGCGACCCGATTCAGGGATACAATCTACACGACATACCAGCCATTCCGCATCGGCTGTGATGATCTGCGGATCCGCCAGTAGGGGAGACGGTGGCACCTGAACAGGTACGAGTAAAACGACACTATCCTCATAGCCATAACTAGAGAGTGGTCCGACCCGTATGCGTTTCGGCACCGGCCAGTGGACCTCTCCGACTTCCCACCCCTCTGGCAGCGTCCAGCGAATAACCGGTGCACTGCCGGATGCTCCCGGATTTCGCCAATAGATGTGCCAGTGAGGGATCAGCTCAAAATGCAGTCCGATCCAGAATGCCTGACCTGGTTCGATGTTTGACTGCTCGTTTACTAGCGTAACCGTCACACGCTCGGTAGAGACTACTGCCGATTCGAAGGCAAGCGAGGCAGGTGGGGCAAGAATAAACCCTAATAGCAGTGCTGCCTTGAGGAGATGCCATTTTTTCATGGTGTCTGCCCCTGGCGCAGGTTAAACGGATTGATCCGACCATGACAAGTTCGTCCTCAGTCCTGGACTACAAAAGCGAGTTCTAATGGTATTGATGAATTCCCTGATAATTCCCTGTTATGGATTCCATACCCATTGCCAAATATGAAATAATGCAAGTTGTTACAGTAAGATACAGCCTGATTCTGGCTGAAAATTGCTAGGTAGCAGAGAAAATTCCCTGTAGATTTCCCGTCATCAGGGAATTTGGCTGAGACTGGTTCGCAGCAGACTGTGCCCACCGCCAATTATGCCGCCACGTTTATTCGAATGAACATGCATCCCCACTGTTGCGGCTTAGGTATTACTCTTCAGTCCATTGCTTCTTTGGTGGCCAAAGCAATCTGGCCAATGGGCAAGAACATAGCGATGGGCTCGGGTCGATCGCTGAGGGCGCCGCTGACCAGGTCAATCGGTTTGAAGCCCAAAGACAAATAAAATGGTACTGCATCCGGTTTGGCATCCACGATCACACCGATGCAACCAACGCGGTCCCGCATCTCCAGGGCAAGTTCAAGCATGGCGCGCAGTAACAGCCGTCCGATGCCATGCCCCTGGAATCTTTTGTCGACGGCGAGTCGGGCGAGGCGGAGTATCGGAAGGGGGTAAGCGGGCAGGCGTCGGCGCAGGGCTTTCGTCAGCTTTTCTGCAACCATCTCTCCGCTGGAGACAGTGACAAATCCGGTGATATGGTTGTCCTGGACGGCGACATAGGTCGTTCCAATATGGTGTCGAAACTGGTTTTGACCGGCATAGCGTTGAAAGAAGCGGTCGAGGTCGATATTTCCGCTACGGAATCGGGTACGATCGTCCAGGGGTTCAAGTCGCCTGACCTGAACTTCCTGCTCCGTCTTATTCACGAAACAGCGCTTTCAAGGATTCTGTTGGTTGCTCTTCCTGGATGACACGTTCGGCGATCTCTGCCATTGCCTCACCAGTCAACACCAGCCGGGAGGGGATAATCAAATCTTCGGGGATCTCACGCAACGCCTGAAGGTGGTGCTGTAGCGCCTTTCACATACGCTTCAATCGCGGCCTTGGTCTCTTCTGAGATATAGGCGGAAACTTGTGTGGTTGTGTTCATGGCAGATCGTCCTCTACAGTTCTGTAGATTTATGTAGAAAATACCATGTAGTCGCGGGATTGCCAAGCTCTTGGTGTTTCTCGGGTTCTGTTAGACATGATCTGGACGCAATGGCTTCGTAACCAATTGAAAAATATGGGAACACCGAGGGTTCGAATCCCTCTCTCTCCGCCAATAATTAAAAAGGCCCCACACCCGGGGCCTTTTTAATTATCAGGGGCAGGGAGGCTTTGGTGAGGGCGCTAGGATTCGACTTGAGCACCGCAAGTGCGAAAGAACGTCGGAGCGCAGCGACGGCGGCCCCTGAGGGGCTCGGGGCATTTATGCTTCGAGTAAATTGAGGCCCGAATAATCTTATATCACCAGTCACCCTATTAAACGGGAATAACGAATGATTCGATATTTCTGACGACCTACACTAGAACCAGTTAGGCAGCCATGCTCCGCTGCCACTATCCTGCTCAAGGAGTGCCAATGATTCTGTGCTTCCTGATACCTCAGCGAGGTCACGGGCCTGTTCGTGTTTGTCGTTTCTAATGCCCGTTTTGGCATCGGCCTGCAGCAGGATTTTGACGGTGTCGACGTGATTATTAGCCGCTGCAAGCATGAGGGCGGTATTACCATTATTGCTGCGGGCATTAACGTCAGCACCTGACTTGATTAGCTGACTGACAATCCCGGCTTTTCCCGAATCTGCTGCAAGGATAAGCGGTGTATTTCCATCACGGGTTCGGGTTGATATGTCAGCCTTGTATTTTATCAGCATGGCTACAATGTCTATGTTGTCCCGGGTAGAAGCGATGGTGATGGCACTTCGTCCCGCAGCGTCCATGATATTTGGATCCGCCTTGTGTTCCAATAGCAGGCGTACGTTCTTTTCGTGTCCCCTGATTACCGCGTATGACAGTGCTGAAAGACCGGTGTCATCAACTTGATTTATAGCCGGTGATTTTGATAGCAGGGCACGGAGTATGTCGGTTGCTTCCGTCTCGGCCGCCATCATCAGAATCGTCTTGCCATCTTTCAGCGCGATATTAATGCTTGCGCCATGACGCAAGAGACGTTCCGCAATATCCGTGTGACCTTTTCGTACCGAGTAACATAAGGCGGTACAGCCCTGCACATCCGTTGTGTTGAGGTCAATGTCTGTACCTAAAAGTATACCTACAGTCTCTGGGTCACCCGAAGCAGCTGCGCACATGAGTGAGTTCATGCCATTTTCCTGTCTCACATGAGGATCAGCACCGGCTTCCAGTAACATGTGTACTATCTTGTCGTTTCCCTTGCAGGCTGCGCGTGTCAATGCAGTGTGGCCCTGGTTGTCCATGCTGTCGATCTGGATACCCCTGTTGATGAGTTCACGAGCAATTTCCTCCTGACCGCGCCAGGCTGCCTCCATCAGCGGCGGCCACCCCTCGTAAGGCTGCTGTGCCGCATTCATATCGGGACTTGAGGTCTGTTGTGTATTTTTCATGGCCAGTCGTTGGGTAACCGAGGCATTGTTCTGACCATAATGTTTCTCAGGGTATGCGCCATTAGCCTGCAGGTATTTCAGTATTATATTGTGATGCTTGCGTGATGCGATATCGGCAGCAGAATCATCCGTGCTGTTTTTATTGTGAAGACCGGCTCCGCGTTCTACCAGAGTGCGCACAATCTCCATGTGATTTCTGTTGCTGGCGATCATTAACGGAGTATTGCCCCTTGAGTCCATAGTATCGATATCTGCACCTGCATCGATCAGTGCCTTGACTGTGTCGAGGTGCCCATTGCGGGTTGCGGCGTGCAGTGCGCTGTTGTTATAGATATCTTTATGGTTGATGTTGGCGTTATTGCTTGCCAATAGCTGGACAATGGGTGTAAATCCCCTCTCGGCAGCTTCAATGAGTGCAGTTCTGCCGTATTTATCAGATGAGTCTACCCTGGCGCCAGACGTTATGGTTTTTGAGGCGGTTTGCCGGTTTCCCTTTATGGCCGCCCATCTGAGTCGTTCATCTTGATTCGGTGGTGGCTTTGATGATACCTCCTCTTTTGTGCGACGCGCGGCTATATTGCTGACATTGAGCTTCTCCTGTGCCATCGGGTGGCCCTGTGCAGCTGCCTTGCTGTACCAGTGCCGGGCGTCTGCTTCACTTGCTGGTGTACCCCAACCGTTTTCATACATGATGCCCAGGTTGTATTCTGCCTGCCGGTGATTTTGTTGTGCAGCCTTGTTCAGCCAGGAAAAGGCTGCTTCATGACTTTTTGGCACGCCATTCCCGGAACGATACAGGGCGGCCAGTTGATACTGGGCGGCAGGATTTCCTGTATTTGCCAGAGTTTCAAGAAGGGGGAGGGCTTTATCATAGTCGCGCTGTCGGATGGCGGCCCGAATTTCTTCAAGACCGTCAGCGCTGACGGCAGGGTGTGCAAACAGGAAGGAAAGTACAAGAAAATAAAGTCCGGCACGCATAAATAACGGGGTTACTGTTCTGCGTCGTGCCGGTGTGTTATTGAGTGCCATATTTTGTTTCCACCTGGATGCCGATTTCTTTAAGGAATGGCGTTGGCAGAATACCGCCGGCGCAAACGATCACGGCATCATTTTTAGATACAATCACGGTGCCTTGTTGATCCAGTTCGACCCTGTCGTCATGTATTTCCTTGACAGTGGAGTTCATGTGCACATTCAGTGCACCGGAATTCTTCATGTCTTCAACTTTTTGGCGGTTCTTTTCCTTTGCACGGGAAAAGGCTCCGCTGCGGTAGGACAGGCTGACGACTGTGTCGGATAACTCGGCAATACTGATTGCGGTCTCCAGCGCGCTGTCACCGCCACCGACAACGAGTACATTCTGACCGCGGTATTGCTCGGGATCTATCAGTCGGTATACAACCTTTGTGGAATCTTCACCAGGCACGCCAAGTTTTCGCGGTGTGCCGCGTCGGCCAATGGTCAGCAGTACACATTTTGCGTGATAGATATTTCCTGGTGTTATAACTTCAAGTCCTCTGTCTGTGGTCGTGATGGCTTCTACTCGCTCTCTGTAATTGATTTGTACACCGGTCTTCCTGATAACATCCGTCCAGAACTCCAGTAGTGATTCCTTCGATATTTCCCTGAATTTAACAGTCCCGACCAGGGGAAGCGTTACCGGTGCCGTCATGACAATCTTTCCGCGCGGGTAATGAGACACTGTCCCGCCAAAGGTATCCTGCTCCAGCGTCACGAATCGTAACTTGCTTTCCTGTGCAGCAAGGCTGGCTGATAAGCCTGCGGGACCGGCGCCAACGATCACAACATCCAGACCCTGTCCCTTGATCTTGCGGCAGTGCACAATTATGGATGTCATGGCCTGACGGCCCTGTTCAATGGCGTTCCGGATCAAGCCCATACCACCCAGTTCACCGGCAATAAAAAGACCCGGCACATTTGTCTCAAAGTCCGGGGCAACAATCGGTAACTCAATACCACGCTCCGTGGTGCCAAATACCAGGGTGATAGCGTTTACCGGACAGGCAGTTTTACAAGCGCCATGTCCAATGCAATTTGTAGGGTTGACCAGTTCAGACTTGTTATCAATGAGTCCCAGTACACTTTTCTCCGGACAGGCGCTTACGCAGGAACCACAGCCAAGGCAGCGGCTTGAATTCATAACCGGGTGAAGCGAGGCCGGCTGTGTTAGTCCGGATTTAAGGGCCTCATCACGAATACTAGCGGCTTTGCGCTGAATGCGTGTGCGCAAGCCGTAATAGATGCCCCAGATGAATAGCATGGGCGTCAGATAGATAAAGTGTGTTACATCAGTCATTCACGATTACCGTTTTGCAAGCTCTGTATTTAGATACTGAGCATATTTCTTAATGGCCTCATCAATTTGTGATGGCATCGTCAATCCTCCCAATGATTCTCGTGTATTGCGATTAATAATGGGATAAGAATCCCAATCAGTGAGTACTGTCACATTCACCAATCATCGTTATCTATAACGTGTGAATCAGTAAATTAAGTGATCTAAAGCAGAGGCACATGCCGTGATAAAGGTGTTCCATGTGGCAGAAAACGCGGCTACAAAAGACAAGATAGTCATCTTGATAATGCTTTTGACAATATATTCAGAAGGTAAATGGATCACGTCTCACAAGGGGGCAGGGCATGAGTGAAGCACGAGTTGTTTCTGAGTTTGTCAGCAATCCGCTAATACAAACCGGAGAGGGTCGGCATGATCAGCAGAGTGCGGCCAATGAATCTCATGTCAAGTATGCCGTTCGACGTTCCTCAATATTCTTGATGATCTTGAGTACGCAGTTTCTCTACATGCTGGTTTTGATGTGTGTCTATCTCGGGTGGAAATACAACAGTTATCTGTACCTTACACCGGAGCAGGGACTGGGTTATGCCCTGGGAATTATCGGTGCATCACTGATGCTAATGTTGTTGCTGTATCCGCTGCGCAAGCATGCGCGGTGGGCAAGAGGTTTTGGACCGGTGCGGTACTGGTTCAGGAGTCATATGTTGATGGGTATTGTTGGACCTGTCTGCATACTCTTTCATTGCAATTACCAGCTTGGTTCTGCCAACGGGAATATAGCACTATTCAGTATGTTACTGGTGGCTGGTAGTGGTCTTGTCGGGAGATATTTGTATACGAAAATACACTATGGTCTGTATGGCAGCAAGGCAGACCTGGCTCTTTTGGGAAGTGATGCTGCCATGGCAAGGGCAGAGCTCGACCCGGTATTTAACGTGTTATCCGGAATGAAAACAAGGTTGCAGCAGCTTGAGAAAAGGCGCTGTCAACTCAATGCGGATTTATTACATGCCTGGCAAATGTTCTGTTGGTAAATATAAGGTCCCGATGGTGCGGGTATGTATCCATATCAGAGCTGCGACAGTACTTTTACTCGACATCCCGTCGTGATGAAATGACGCGAGAGCAGCGTCGCTGTAATTACCAAAATACTCGTCACTATCTTTCAGAATACCTGAACACAGTACGTAAAGTGGCCGGGTTCACATTCTACGAACGATTGTTTTCCATGTGGCATGTTTTCCATCTGCCGATTTTCGTAATGCTTTTGATTACGTGACCTATGAAGGGGAAGGCTTCGCAAATTCAAGTATAACGCTGCGTTTCCAGAGGGATGTTGAATTTGAGGTGCCCAATACGGGTGGTATCAGGAGTATCGATGTCGTTATTAAACACCCGAGAGCCAGTAAAGGTGATATGACAGGCAGGGAGACTGAGCCGAGGCTGGAAAAACCGGGTGAATCTGCACTGGAAGTCATGCCTGATGCGGGCCCGCGACACCAGAGTGATTACAATCCGGCAGCACCTGTTGCACACATGGATGACACAGCTATAGCCGACACTGTGGTACCTGATGATTCAGGTGTCTCTCCCTTTCCCTATGTTATTAATCTGGCTTCATCGGTCACGCCGTTTCAGGTGAAAGCATTACCGGATCTGGAAGAATTCCAGAGACACCGTCTGTACACCACAACCATTAATAAAGAGGGTAAGCAATGGAACCGCCTTCGACTCGGATTCTTTAAAAGTGTGGTACAGGCAAACACGGCCATGGAAAAATTGGTATCACATTATCCTGCTGCATGGGTTACAAAAGTTTCTGTAGCTGAAAGGATGCGTTCAGGTGAGTCAATACTTGCCGGTTCACGGGCAGGATCTGGGACCTCAAGTTTAACGGTATCAGAGGTAACAGAGAGACCGGTTTCACCGGTTGCATCACAGATACAGGGTGCTCGCACCGTCATATCATCAGAGAAGCTGGCTTCGCTGATGCAGGAGGCGCGCAACAATATGAAGGATAAGGATTATGCCGGTGCGATTCGTCTATACACCAAGATACTGGGCGTGATCAGAATACAACAGGTCTCGATGATGCCGAGATTACGACAGTCAGCCAGTCATCTCTGAACAGCAACGTGGATGTCGCGGGCCGGCGGCGTAGCAGTGACTATGACATCCGGACCCGATTTACCGGCGGTTATTTGCACGATTTTCTCGATAATGGTGTTAATAGTGATACAACTGTAAGTTCGATGTATTTTGATGCTCAGGATATACAGCGTCGTTTATCCATGCGCATTGGCAGGCAGTCACGCAGTACTGGCGGTGTGCTGGGACGATTTGATGGCCTGCTACTGAATTTTCCGCTGGGTAACACATTTGCTGTGAACGCAGTTGGTGGGTTTCCGGTTGAGTCCTCGACTGATTCGTTAAACGATACGAGTCGATACTTCTATGGTCTCACCCTTGAGGCCGAAGGGTTTGCCAAGGGGTGGGATGCCAATGCCTTTGTTATCGATCAGCAAGTAGATGGTCTCAGAGACCGTCGCGCAATCGGTGGTGAGCTCAGATATTTTGATCCTACACGCTCGTTCTTTAGCCTGGTTGATTATGACATTCATTTTAAAGAACTTAATATCTGGCAATTACTCGGGAACTGGACATTGCCTGACAAAACCACGCTTAACCTGGTTGTGGATTACAGAAAGAGCCCGATCCTGACGACCAACAATGCCCTTATGGGACAGACTGTAATTTCAATTGATGAATTGCAGAACAGTTTTTCAAGTAGTGAACTATACGATCTGGCGCGTGATCGTACCGCAACCAGCAAGCTTGTGACGCTGGGTGTATCGCGACCAATGGATGGAAATATTCAATTCAGTTTTGATATTACAGCATTAAACCTGTCTGGTACCGATGCATCGGGCGGCGTTGAGGCAATGGAAGGAACCGGGAATGACTATAATTACAACTTGCAGCTGATTGGGAGTAATATTTTCAGTCAAGGTGATATTACAATAGTTGGTCTTCGTTATGCGGATGGTGATGACAGGGATGTCTATTCGCTGAATTTCAATACCCGATTTCTTGTCAGCAGGAATTTACGCGTCAATCCACGTTTCAGGATGGACTCTCGAAAAAACCGCGTTAACAATACCGGACAAATGATTTATCGGCCATCAATAAGGCTGGACTATCGGGTCAAAAACAGGCTGAGTCTGGAAGCTGAAATCGGCGGTGAGTATTCAAATCGTGAAATTACTGATGACTCTGGAATAGATAGCAGTTATTACATTAGTGTCGGCTATCGAGCCGATTTCTAGGCAGTTCTTAGTCAGGCGTAATAATCCAGGTAACCATGCCTTTTAAAATCTCTCCTGGCACCACTACAAGGATCAATTCTATTGGCATCGATGATTTCCCTGATATTATTTTCAGGATTATTCCCCAGTGTGATAAAAAACAGACAAATATACACGGGTCTTAGGTGCTGGCGGTGCGATTTATAAAGAGAAAAGGATAAAATTTCCCTGTATTTTCCCTAATGCAGGGAACCTATGGAGACGAGTTAGCAGCAGACTGCGTCCACCGCCAAATTACAAGTAAAAATAATAAGTTATACTATTTTATCTTCTTCACTCACGTAACCCCCGGGAAATTCTTTAGTATCGCTTTCGCAGACTAGCTTGAATTCCCGGATTCCTGACGTAGAGATTTTTATGAATCTGATAGAAGCATTGAATAATGAGAATAGTGATGAACTGCAGAAGAGGATGCGTCTATTGGGCATGTCCGCGAAGGATTGCCCGACACGCAAGGGTGATCGGGTTAAATATTTGCGTGCTTATTTACTTTCCGCGGAGCTGAACGATCTGATCGCCCTGATGACCGGGGCGGAGCAGACCATGGTCGCCGAGGTGGTACACAATCAGTCCGGGTGTGTGGATCAGGCGCGGCTGCTGGCACGTTATGGCTCGATCCCGGCCGGCTACCTGCAAATTCAGGCTGGCTATTGGAGTCAACGGTATGGGCCGTCTGAACCAGAACGGGACAAGAGTTTGCTTGGCCTGATCTTCTATAAACAGTGCATCCCGACCGAATTGCGAGACAGGCTGAAAAAACTGTTGCCCAGGCCGGAAGAGGATCGTGCCGCGGTGACTGCGGAGGATGCTCTTCCTGCAACGGTCGAGGCTGGGCATCGCTTCGGCAAGTTACCGGTCTATCGACGCAATATGGAACTGGCGGCACGCCAGGACCTCTACAAGGTGCTGCGATTGATTGATCAGGGCAGGATCAGTGTCAGCGAGAAAACCCATGTCGCCTCTGTCGCCAGCATGAACAGAATCTCTGCGGAGCTTTACGAGGGGGATTTCTTCTCCGCAGAGGATGAGGATCAAGATGACGTTTACAAGGACAAGCTCTCCCCCATGCGTGCCTATGCCTGGTCTCTGCTGGTACAGACTGGGGGTCTGGCGAAACGTGCAGGCAATAAGCTGCAGCTTTCCACAAAAGGCAAGAAGGTGCTACAGCGCAAGATCCCGTTTGCAGAGACGATTGCCGAACTCTATCGGCGCTGGAGAGACAAGGGGCCGATCGATGAGTTCCGCCGTATTAACAGAATCAAGGGACAGTCGCGCCGTGGCAAGGGATACAAAGGATCGCAGATGACCCTTCCGCAGGAGCGGCGGAACGCTTTGGAACTCCAGTTACAGAGCGGTCCTGCCGGAGAGTGGATCCAGGTTGATGAGTGGTTTCGCTATATGCAGAGCAGTGGAGAGCAGTTTGAGGTTACCGGGAACCCATGGGGGCTCTATCTGGTCGATGCAGAGTACGGTAGCCTGGGTTACGGTGGGTTTCATGAATTCTCTATCCTGCAAGGGCGCTATACATTGGCCTACCTGTTCGAGTACCTGGCTACGCTGGGAATGATTGATGTCGCCTACAGCGCCCCGCATGGTGTCCGCTCTGATTATCATGAAAACTGGGGAGCGGACGAGTATGGTTATCTGAGTCGTTATGATGGCCTGGGCTGGTTTCGTCTCAATGCCCTTGGCGCCTTCTCTCTGGGGATGGTGGATGAGTATCAACTGAAAACTCCAAAGATGCCGCCACTGTTGCGGATAATTGATGGACTTGAGTTTCTTCTGTTACGTGCCCCAGAACCCCATGAGCGGATGCTGCTGGAGCAGTATGCAACCATCTCGAAGAACCAGCTTCAACTCGATACCGTTCGGGCCCTGCGGGCAATCGAACAGGGTGGCTCGCTGGTGGACCTGATTAGTCTGCTGCGGCAGCAGACGGAGTCCAGGCTGACAGTAGATATCGAGGATTTTCTTGATGATCTTGAAACACGAACGACTTCAATCAGGGATTGCGGCAGTGCGAGGATCTTCGAGTGCGCCAGCGAGTCACTGGCAAGGCTCGTCGTGGAGTCTGGCGAAACCGGGAAATACTGTTTCCATGCCGGGGGCAAGCGGGTGGTTGTGGTAGAAAAGTCATGGCGCAATTTCCTGAATGGCCTGCGCAAGCTTGGCTATGTTTTGAGTACTGATAGTACGGTGGTTTGACCTGTTTTTCAGAGTGGCTGTATGTAATGGATCATAACAACCTCACAGAGACGATGCGTAGCTTTATCACCCACTACCCCAATGACAATATTCAATCCTCTCTACCTCTCATGGTGGAGGATGACTATCGCCAACTGACTCCGGTGCTCGTAGAGGCGGCGCTCTGTTTTGATGAACGGGTCGTTCCACTCTATGACCTCTGGTACGAAGAGGTATTACAGGAAACCATCGATCGCCTTGATGATTCCGGGGATTCACCTGGTAACAATCTGACACCAAAGGAGTGGCAGGTTCTCCATGCCGAGGTCGGCTACTCCATTCTCAACGGCTTGAATGACGCCGGGGATCTGAAGGTTATGGAGCAGTGGCTGTTGCGGGATCCATCCGCCCATGGCCTGGCATTACGCAGTGCAGTGAGTTTTCTCCAGGGTGAACCGGAGTGGGCTATCGAGCAGTATGAAGAGGCACTGAGACTGTTGCGCAAGGAGACGGGCAAGCGCAATGTCGTGATTCCCGGTATCCCGGTACTGTTTTTCGCACTCGCGCTGATCCAGCAGAAGCACGCCAAGGCCCCCTTTGAACGCCTGTTCACTGAGGCGGTGCATATTGAAAAATTTCATGGCGACGATCCATTTACCGCTGTGTTACGGATACTGGGTGACTTTGTTCGCGTCGCCTGTGGTGAGATCAAATTCAAGCAAAGTCCGTGGCTGATCCATGATCCCGTGATGGATAATCCCTGGCTGGATCTCTTCCAGGGGCTGGCACTCTATTGGCTGGATGAGCGGCCCGGTGACAGGCAGATACGTCGTCTGTTACGGCATATCGACAAGGCAGTGAAAAATAATCTGTACTGGTACGCCGATGAGGCGACAGCCCTGCTGGAGAAGCTAGGTGTGGATACCAGTGAGATCGACTATCGATATGAAGGTGATCTACGGCAGCGGCTGGTTTCGCTCTACCAGGCAAAACCCCGCTGGGAAGAGAATCTGGCTGCCCTGAGCCTGGTCACACAACGTTATGGTGAGGGGGGAAAAGAGGGCAGGGATCAGGCGGTGTCCGATCGCCGCATGGTCTGGTGGATTCACGGTGAAGGTAGTTTTGTGGCACTGGAGCCACGCGAGCAAAGGCGCAGCAAGAAGGGAACCTGGACCAAGGGGCGCAAGGTGGCGCTCAAGCGGCTGAAGGAAGAACTGCAGAGCTTTGATTACCTGACTACCGCGGATCTGAAGATCTGTGCGGCCATCCGCAAGGACTATGAACGCAACTACTCCTACTATGTTGAAACTTCCTATGAGCTGGAGGGAGAACAGGCGCTGCGTGCTGCCATGGGCCACTCCTATCTCTATCGTGGCGATATGGATGGGCGGGACAGACAAACGGTAACCCTGGAAGATGTCTCTCCCCGGCTTGAGGTGGTTGAAGACAGGAAGGGCGGGACCATCCGCATCCGGATGCATCCCTATCCGGATAACAGCTTTGATTTCATGTGCGATTTTCTCTGTTACTGGGCCGAACCGCACCGCTTGGAAATGATGAAGTTCAGTGAAGGCCAGATGGAAATCGCCCAAATCCTGACCTCGCAGGGTTTGGTTGCCCCGCTTTCGGCAAAAGAGCAGGTCTTGAACTCGATCACGACGATGGCGCCACTGGTGACGATCCACTCCGATATCGGTGGAGGGACGACAGGGGATGCAGAGGAGACCCCTGCCGACACCACCCCTTACTTTCACCTGCACCCCCTCAAACAGGGCGGTGAACTGGGGATTGAGACAGGGCTGCAGCTCTCGCTCCACTACAAGCCGCTGGGTGATAAGGGTCCCGCCTTCCATCCGGGAGAGGGGCGGGCGACGTTGTTTGTCGAGATCGAGGGTCAAGCACACAAGACGGTGCGTGACCTGAACGAGGAACTTGTGCAGGCGACGCAGCTGGTCGATCGACTGCAACTGCCGGCAGCAGAAGATCCGTGGCGCTGGACGCTGGATGACCCGGAACAGGCGCTGGAGTTTCTGCTCGCCTTGCAGGGAATGGGTGACGCGGTCGTGGTGGCCTGGCCGCAGGGGAAGAAGCTGACACTGACCAGCGAGATCCGCAGCAGCCAGATGCAGGTCAGAATTCGCAAGCAGCGCGACTGGTTTGAGCTCAACGGCGAATTGCAGATCGACGAAGGCCAGGTGGTTGAGATGGATAAGCTGCTCAGGCTGCTGCAGCAGACGCCGGGACGTTTTCAGCGCCTCGATGATGGACGCATCCTGACCCTGAGCCGGCAGCTGCGGCGCCAGCTCGACACCCTTCATGCCATTGGTGACAAGGGCAAGGTCCACCCGTTGGCGACGGCGGTGGTGGAAGAGATGACGGAAGGGATGGTGGTCAAGGGCGGCAAACCCTGGCGCGAGCAGCTTGAGCGACTGCGCGAGGCGGAATCTCTGCAGCCGCAGGTGCCGGTCACCCTGCAGGCCGAATTGCGCGACTATCAGATTGATGGTTTTTGCTGGCTGACCCGTCTTGCCCACTGGGGGGCAGGGGCTTGTCTGGCCGATGATATGGGGCTGGGCAAGACGCTGCAGGCACTCGCCCTCATCGTGCAGCGGGCCCCGGAAGGGCCAACCCTGGTGGCCCACCTCCGTGTGCAGCAACTGGATCGATGAGGCCCAACGCTTTGCCCCGACCCTGTGTCCGCAACGGTTCGGTGACGGAGACCGGCAACAGATGCTCGATTCCGCAGGCCCCTATGATCTCGTCATCTGCAGCTATGGGCTGTTGCAGAGTGAGATCGAGCGGATCAACCAAATGGCTTGGCAGACCATCGTTGCCGATGAGGCCCAGGCCTTCAAGAACGCCAATACCAAGCGTTCACAGGCAATGATGTCCCTGCAGGGAGCCTGCCGCATTATCACCACCGGTACCCCCATCGAAAACCACCTGGGGGAGCTGTGGAACATCTACCGATTTATCAACCCCGGGCTGCTGGGCTCTCAGGCGCACTTCAATGAACGCTTCGCCAGCCCGATCGAGTTGCACAACGATGATGAGGCAAGGCTCAGGCTGAAGGCACTGATACGTCCCTTCATCCTGCGCCGACTCAAGAGTGAGGTCCTGACCGAACTCCCGCCACGGACCGAGATTACCCACACGGTCGAATTCACAGATGAGGAGGCGGGTTTCTATGAGTCCCTGCGCCGCCAGGCGATGGCGCGGATCGCTGAACTGCCGGAACACCCCGGCCAGCAGCGCTTCAAGGTCCTCACCGAGATTACGCGTCTGCGCCAGGCGGCGTGTCACCCGCGACTGGTGATCGAGGATTCACCGGTTGGCAGTGCCAAGCTGCGCGCTTTTATCGAGATCCTCGAAGAGCTGCGTGAGAACCGGCATCGATCCCTGGTCTTCAGTCAGTTTGTCAGACATCTCGCATTGCTCCGGGAGTATCTCGATCAGCAGAAGATCGACTATCAGTACCTCGATGGCTCGACCAGCATCAAGAAACGCAAGCAGGCAGTTGATGCCTTTCAACGGGGGGAGGGAGAACTCTTTCTCATCAGCCTCAAGGCGCAAGATCTTCGTCAAGGGCACTATCGAAGAGAAGATCGTCAGGCTCCATGCCCACAAACGCGACCTGGCCGATGGCCTGCTCGAAGGCACGGATGCCAGTGTCCGCCTGTCAGTGGATGACCTGGTGGACTTGATCAGTGGAGAGTCATCAGGAGCACGAACACCATGAATATCCTGATCTGCAACGAACTGAATACCTGTAAAATTTCCGTTTTTAAACCAGGATTAGAAAGAACAGTCAGAAGGATTTCAGCGGCAGGAATAAGCGACTGCCACTGTGCGCGAGGTGGGAAAATCCGTAACGCTTGTAAAAGGACTCTGCCTCCTCGTTGATGGCATTCACTACCATGGCATGGATAGCGATATCATCGCTAATGGTAAAGGTTCGCTTAATGACGTTGGCAAGAAGCATTTGAGTCATAAATACCTTAATAAGTAATTCAAAATTTCATTAGTATGCAAAAATACATAGCGTAGTCACGCGCAGCCGTCCGTTTGTCTGCATGACACAGGGTCAGTGGTTTGGTTCTGCAACGAGGCGGAAGCCGACCACCGAGTAGGTCTGGTTGGGTGCATCTGCGGAGCGATAGCCGGGACGCACCAGGTGCATGGGGCAGTGGTAGGAGCCGCCGCGGCGCAGCTTCTTGTTGCCGTCGGCCGGTCCTTGCGGGGTTATGTCCGGGCCATTCGCGTAGTAGTCGGGTGCGTACCAGTCCGCGGTCCACTCCCAGACGTTACCGAACATGTCATGCAGACCCCAGGTATTAGCCTTGCGTGTGGCCACCGGCTGCACCACATCGCCGGAGTTCTCTATGTACCAGGCGTGGTCAGGCAGCTTGTCGACCGGCATTGGGCGCAGGCCTTCCGTACCCGCACGCGCCGCGTATTCCCACTCGGCCTCGGTGGGCAGACGGTAGGTGATGCCGGGTGTGCGTTCCTCAAGCGCCGTGATGAAGTGCTGCACGTCGAGCCAGGTCACCGAGACTACCGGCAGAGTGCGCCAGTCTTCGCGCTGCCAGTGAGCCTCCGGACCAGGTCGTGGGTGCCCATGATGAATTCGCCAGCCGGGACCTTGACGAAGGCCATACCCTGTTCGTTGACCAGTGGCTCCGAGACGACGCGCCCGGCATCCTGGTTTGTCAGTGCCGTCCGGCATCCTGGTTTGTCAGTGTGCGCAGGGCGGCGATGATGTCCGCGGGTTCCATGCGGCGCTTGTAGTCGGTGTCAGCGAAGGCTGCGCGCACGATGCCGTGGCGATCGATCACAAAGGTGCCGGGCACCGGCAGCTCGTAGCGGCCCGGACCATTGTAGGTGGCCAGGTCCAGCCCGAAGCGGTCCTTGTAGAGGTCGCTCAGCGCCTTCGGGACCGTGAAGTACAGGCGGTAATCGCGCATCACGGCGCCGTTCAGATCGCTGAGGATCTCGAACGAGTAGCCGTCCCTCTTCACCTGCTCAAGGGACTTGTCCGGCTGTTGCGGCGTGACCGCGATCAGGCGGGCGCCAAGGTGTTCGAGGCGGGGCAGTGCGTCGCGCAGGGACTTGAGCTCCAGGTTGCAATAGGGGCACCATGCACCGCGATAAAAGGTGAGCACAACCGGCCCTTTGGCAAGCTGCCCGGAAAGCGATACCGGCTTACCAAAGGCATTGGGCAGGGTGAAGTCGGGTGCACGCTCGCCGACCTTGAGACCGGGATCCGGCAGCCGCTCGGCCAACTCGGCTGCGTTGCGCTGCATCACTGCGCGGTCCTCCGCACTTAGCCTGCCTGGTTTGCGGCTCGATTCGTACTCAATGACCGCATCCGCGTAGCTGGGCACCGGAGGCACGTCCTCCCGGGCACTGAGCGCGGCGGGCAGCAGGACGATAGCGAGACACACTGTCGGGAGAGCGCGCAGCAATTTTCGAACTATCATAATAACCTCGCAGCGTTAACGGTGGGTATATTGCCTGAGTGGACCAAAAAAGCTGGCAATTTCGACCTCCAGGGTGGGACGCGAGTTCAGTAAAAAGTCGCTGAACAACGCGAACGCCGGACCTGCTGATACGTAATGCGATTGCCCGGTTATCATCATTAATCCGGACTGGGGTCCTGGTCTGCCTTTCCCTACCGCTATGGCATGGCTGGCGGATTGGCTATGCCGTTTACTCGTGGTCTGCGGGGTCGTTTCCAGCCTGCCTCAGCTGCGTCAGTATCCGGGCGCTGGCTTCCTTTGACAGTGTTTCCTGCGCCGGGTGTAATGTCACCTCCCCGGTTGACCCGTAGCGACGGGCGGCGGTACGCAGAAACTCCATCTGCCTGACCATCCGTTGACAGGCTTTGCACATCAAAAGATGGGTTCTTACCCTGAAGCGTTCGCGCCATGGGAGCTTTCCGTCCTGCGACTCCGAGACGATGTGACAGACTTCTTTGCAGGACAGCATTACTGTAAGTCCTCCTGATTATTACCGGTCCAGCGAACCTCGAGGCAGCGCCTCAGGCCCATGCGGGCGCGATACAGCATCACACTGCAATTGGTCGCTGTGATATCGAGTTCCTTACAGATTTCATCAATGGACTGGCCGACAATTTCTTTAAGGGAGAATATCTGTGCATGTGCAGGCTTCAGATGCCCCATGCAGTGCTCGAAGATTTCAATAAACTGGTGACTGTGCAGTGCCTTGTCCGGATTGCCCCAGTCCTGTGGTGGGTGTACCCACTGACCGCGGGTATCAAACAGGGCATCCACGCCACTCTCTGCTGTCGCATCAGACAGTGTGTTGATGTCATTCACGGTTGATTCGCGCACCTGCTTACGGATGAAATCAATGATCTTGTGTTTGAGAATGCCAGTCAGCCAGGTCTTTTCGGAGGCACGACCGGAGTAGCGGGCGCGTGCCTGAAACGCCGCCAGCAGGGTTTCCTGTACCATATCTTCCGCATGCGCGCTGTTGTGCAGCCGTCGGAGTGCATAGCGGAACAGGGCATCGCCGTATTCCTGCAGCCAGCGGCCAGGATCCGGTTCCTGTTTGGCGACGTCACGAGATTCATTAGTCACAGGGCCAGGTTTTCTTCATCCAAAGGCTGTGGCAAGTATGTGCTACGACACCAATTTAGTACAGGTGGTTCCTGCTTGCACCCTGGATCACAGGCAGACAGGAAATGAGTTGTAAGGCCACGATCACTAACTCGACAAACAAGTGGCTGGACTTGTCTGACAGCCTGTTTCGCAGTATTTCATTGCACACTGCAGGGCCGGGTTGTCAGGCACTGGCCACGTTTGGCAATAGGCACATAGGCCGGCAAACGCCAGGTGCAGTATCGCTTCAGATTGCGGGGTAGGGTATGAGCCGTCAAATCCGGCTGGTTCTGATTGTATTGCTGTTCGCTGTCTGTGCAAATACACAGGGCCAGGAGAAAAATGGTTTCAGTGTAGCTGATGCACTGATTCCCACAGACGAGATCCACTCTGGCGGGCCGCCGCGAGACGGCATTCCTGCCATCGACAGTCCACACTTCGTGAGTGCGGGTGCCGCCGGGTATCTAAAGGCAGGCGAAACGTGGGCTGCATTCAGATGATTGTGCGACAGATCTGTATGCGTGATATTGCCTTCAGTTCTCTGTGTATTTCCCTGGTCGTTGGGACAGCGCTCAATCTCATCAACCAGGGCGGCGATTGGTTCCATGGCGAGGGCCTGCACGCGGGGCATTTCATCCTCAACTATATAGTGCCTTTTTGTGTGGCCGCCTACAGTGCGATACGTACCCGGTTGAAGGACATTGGTTCGGCGGAAAATACAAATTAACTATGCTGACTGGCTGTAATAATGGAGGCATCCAGACGACAAAACATTACCGGCGTGTATGTCCTGCATGAATACAGGCGGGTTAAGTGATGAAGGTTCGACCTGCTGTCTTGTGCTGAGTCGGTTGATCGCTCTATTTCATGCAAGCATATATGCACAGCCAATCTGTTACGGAGGGCAATGATGAATTCGGTTAACTTTCATGGGTGTCTCACCCGATGCGGTTGGGTCCGCCAGTCTGCCTGTCCGGCACAGGCATCGCCAATGTATAACGGCCAGTGAACGTATGAAGCATTACAAGGACATCAAAGCCTCTGACCTGTTC
>CAMYIO010000128.1 GCA_947258515.1 uncultured Ectothiorhodospiraceae bacterium | reverse complement strand
ACAAAAGACCTTGATGAAAGCATTGACGGTGGTTCGTGAAGAACGTATCGATGAGGTCGAAACATTTGCTGAAGGCATGCGCTCCAAGAAATCGCATACCAAGTCCATCCTGCTGGCAGCCCTGTTCATGGCCATTATCGGCGCCGGTATTGGTTACAAGCCTTTCCTCGCGTTTCAGGAGGAACAACAACTCTACGATAAGATCGCGCAAATCAAGAACGGCGACAAGGCTTTGATGATCGAAACTATCTGGTCGCTGGATCAGTTGAACCAGGAACAGCAAAAGATTATCTCGGTCGGGTTACGCCGCGAAATCATCACTTTTTATCGCGACCGGATTCGCTCGGTGTTTCGTCCCAAGGAAGGTTTATACGATTATCCGCAAGCACAGACTTTGCTCTCACAGGCTAAAAACCATTACCCGGATTCAGTCGCTCTATCCACCATCGAGGATCAGGTCAAGGAACAACGCGATCGCCTGATGAACAGCCTGATATCGCTATACAAACGGTATTTCAATGCCAAGAAGCTGGTTAAAACCGCTAATGGTGAGGATCTGACGACCGTCATTCCACTTATCAAGCGCGTTGACCCCAAGCACTACCTGCTAAAAGATAAAGCGTTATCCGATCTCTACCTTTCAGAATCTGAAAAACTGATTGCTGTCCCTGCGAAGTACGAAAATGTCGAGGAAAAGATTGAAATCGAACCAGCCCACACCGTGTGGCGCACCGGTCCGAGTAACAAGGCGAAGGTAATTACTGACCGTGACCTTGTCATTGCGCAGGCGCTTGGTTTGCCGAAGACCGCCAGGGCCGGGCAGTGCTACAACGAGTTCTACAAGGAGGCGATGTTTGAAACGAAAACCGAGAAACTGCTGAAGACCGCAGCATCTGAGGAAATCACCACATCCGAACCGGAGTTCGAATGGGTCGAGGACAAGGTGCTGGTCAAGGAGGCTTCCGAGAAGTTTGTCGAGGTTCCCGCAGAGTATAAAATCCTCAAGGAAGAAATACTCGAGTCACCTGCCTACACGACCTGGAAAAAGGGCCGTGGTCTGAACGAGCAGATCGACAATGCGACCGGCGAGATCATGTGCCTGGTTGAAGTACCGGCCAAGTACACCACGCTCGAGAAGCGTGTGCTGAAGTCAGCTGCCACTATCAAAAAGGTGGAGATCCCGGCTGAATACAAGACTATCCGTGTCAAGAAGCTTGTCAAGACTTCGGCCGAGAGCCGCAAGCCGATAGAGGCCGAGTACCAGACCGTTTCCAGACGTGTAAAGACGTCAGACGCCAGGGTCAGCTGGAGCCTCGCAGGCATGAGTGGCGAAGGCGATGCAACCGGCAGAACCTACTGCCTGGCTGATGTGCCCGCGAAATACAAAACCATCACCAAGCGTGTTGTGAAGGCCCCGGCCTCGATCAGGAAAGTGGCCGTCCCGGCAACCTTCAAGACAGTGCGCATGAAGAAGCTGCAGACCCCCGCACAGGAGAAGCGCATTCCGGTTCCTGCCAAGCACAAGATCGTGCCGAAACACAGCAAGGTGTCGGATGCACACCAGGAGTGGCGCCAGGTGCTGTGCGAGACCAACACCACGCGTGACCTGGTTCTGCAAATCCAGCGCAGCCTGGAAAAGGCGGGTTACAACCCGGGACCCGTCGATGGTGTCCTTGGGCATGCAACCATGTCGGCTGCTGATGCCTTCCAGCGGAAGAACAACCTGCCGACCGGCGGTCTGACCATTCAGACCCTTGAGAAGCTGGGTATTAAACTCGGCGGCTAGTCGTGTAGCCTGTACTGCCGTATCGGCAGACACGCGGTTGAGGTTCTCGAGTACGGTCCGGTGAGCAATCACCGGACCGTTTTTTTGTGCCACTAAGAGGCCAGCCTGGACACTTCAATTAAAGAACACACCCGGTAATTTAATCGGCCGTTACCGTGGCAACCCTGTCATCACCCGGACGGCCGCCGATGGTAGCCGCCTGACTGGCCAACTGCTCGGCCACACGGTACCAGTCGAGCTTGCGGGTAATGACCATCAGCAGCGCCAGGATCGCGAAGATCAGCAGACTACCCATCAGCAGTGCATTGTCCTCGGAACACAGAATGACATAGAGCATGCTGTACAAAAGCAGCAGCAGACCCGTGAATACAGCCGCGCGCAAGCGGCTTTCCAGCACGGCGCTGATATAGAGACCGATAAGCCCGGCGTTGGCCAGCGAGGCGACCAGGTAGGCCTGGCCAAAGTCGATGTGCTCGGAGAGTGACACCAGCAGCAGATAGAAGACTGACAGTGCACAACCCACCAGCAGATACTGCATGGGGTGCAGGCGCAGTGATTTCATGACCTCGAACAGGAAGAAGGCGACGAAGGTCAGTGAAATGAACAAAATGGCGTACTTCACCGATCGCTCTGCCTGCTGGTAGATATCGACCGACTGTAGCAAGGAAACGCCGAAGGTATTATTGATATAGTTATCGCAGTTACCCTGCTGGCACATCACTGCGACACGTTCCATGTCGCTGGAAAATGATGATACCTGCCAGCTGGCGTTAAAACCCTGCGGGTCGATGTTGCGCTCACCGGGCAGGTAACGGCCGATAAAGCTCGGATGCAACCAGTCCGAGCGGACATTGACCCGGGTGCTTTTCCCCACCGGGGAAAACTGCAGTGATTCCATCCCGTGCAGGTGGACATCGAAACTGAAGACATGGCTGACGGGTTCAGTATTTTTGAGTCCGGTTACGTTTGCCCGCATACCGTTACCGTGCTGATCCAGACCGGAACCGGAAACGAATTCCAGCGCCTTATCATCCCAGTTCAATAGCGGCTGCGTGACAATACCGCGAATATCACTGACGATGAGTGACACAAAGGCCTCGTTCCAGGCAATACTGATATTGTCTTGCTTGAGCAGTTCCAGCACCTTGCGGTTGTCGAATGCACCCCGTACCGCAAGGGCGGAATTGTAGACCGGGATGGCATAGATACCGCGGCTGCGTTCCTCGGTAGCAACATCGGCATCTATCTCAAGCGCTTCCGGCAGAATTAGCAGCCGCCTGTCCAGGTAGTAGACCTCTTGCCGGTAGTCTTCCAGATTCTTGTCCCAGACCTTGCGCGACTGCTTCTCGGAATACGGCACCACCAGCAGCGGACCGAGGAACTTCTGCTCACCGGTCCAGCTGGCGGCAATACTGCTTTTTGCCTGATGGCGATAGGCACTGCGCTCGCTGACCACGCCCTCGATCATCGCGAGGGGAATCATGAGTCCCAGCATCAGCGCCCCGATGACAAGCAGTTTGATAAAGAATTTGTTTTTCATTTCGCAATCTCCCTTGGTAGCTTCTGCCTGCAGATTACGATATGGATGTGTACTTGTGATGTGCTGAATATGTGAATTTCGTGTGCCGCACCGGGTCAAGCGGCAGTTTACCTGTGCAGCTGCCGCGCAGGCAGGACCAGGCGGGCCAGTGCGCCACCTCCCGGATGATTTTCGATATCAATGTCGCCGCCATGCAGTTGCGCGACCTCGCGCACCAGGCTGAGACCCAGACCGGTACTTTTCCGGCCACTGTCAGGCCGGGGCGTGGAATAAAAACGTTCAAACAGGCGCTCGCGGGCATACCCGGGAATCCCCGGACCGTGATCACGAACACCGAGGCTCCAGCTACCCTGCTCCCTGGAGGCGCTGATTTCAATGGCAGCACCCTGCGGACTGAACGCGATGGCATTGTCAAGCAGGTTACTGATTGCCTGTTGCAACAGGAAGCGCTCACCCTCCACGTTGCATGACACATCGATGTCAGCCGTCATGGTCAGGTTGTTCTTTTCCAGTATGGCGCTTTTGTCCGCACACAGACTGTCGACCAGTGGTGCGAGCGCAATCCTTTCGACCTGTTCAAGCCCGCGGCGCTTCTCAAGCGACGCCAGATTGAGCAGATGGTCGACCACTTCCCGCAGGCGCCTGGTTTCGTTGCGAATATTATCGATGAAGCGCTGTTGCCTGTCCCTGGGCATGTCCTCATCCAGCAACTCGGCCGCACCCTGAATCGCGGTCAGCGGGCTTTTCAGTTCATGTGTCAGGCTGTGCAGATAATTCTCGACATAGTGCTTGCCCTCCAGCTCCGTGCGCATGCCCTCCATGGCACCGGCGAGCCGCGCGAGCTCATGTTCGCCGAGCTTCGGCACCTGCACGCGTTCGCCCTGCTGTACAGCCTGCGCATAACGCGTCAGACGGCGGATGGACAGTGTCAACCACCAGGCGAGAAACAAACCCAACAGCAGTGATATGAGCAGCAACCAGATGCCCTTTTCCCTGACGTTACGGGCTGCCGCCTCGACAAAGGGCTGCACCGTGATGCTGGGTTTACCGACTGTCAGTACTCCGACCGTTCGGCCATCGAAGATGACGGGGGCTGCGACATACATAATACTGCTGAATTCATCGTTCGGGTCCTCGCGCGTGGTACGGGCACCGTATTCCCCTCTCAGCGTCAGATAGACATCGTTCCAGCTGGAATAGTCCTTGCCTGTATCACGCCCCCGGGAGTCGTAGAGCACCGTACCGGCAGCGTCGGTGATATAGACAATCAGATTGGGATCGCGCTTTTTCAGAAACCAGATCACCGCATCAATGCTGCGCACCGAAAATGCATTCATGTCCGTGGCAAATTCGCCTTCATTGACGCTGCCCTGCACGACTTCTTCCTTGACGATTTCTGCCAGCAGGTTGGCGGTATCCACCAGCACCTCTTCCAGCGACTGACGCATGCCCGGAACGAGTTCGGCGTTAAATGACTGCATCACAAACCAGACCGCAATACCTACCAGGGCAAAGTAGGCGAGGAAAATGCGTACGCTGAGATTCATGAAGGCGCCAGCCTGATGCTATAGCCCAGTCCGCGGTGGGTCTTTATCGGCTCCATGTCGTTGTTGACTGCACGCAACTTGGCTCGCAGTGACTTGATGTGAGTATCAACCACCCGCTCCAGGCTGGTTTCCGGTGCCTGCCAGACCCGGTCCATAATCTGTGCCCGTGAAAATACCCGCTGCGGCTGTTGCAGCAGTAATTTGAGGATCAGATACTCATACTGGGTCAGTTCCAGCAATTGTCCGTGGTAGCGGATCTGCGCCTTTGCGACGTCGATGTCAAAGGCTGAATCGCCGCTGCCGGCTGGTTCCCGCGGGGCGACACGCCTGAGGATAACCTTGACCCGCGCCACCAGCTCACGTGGACTGAAGGGTTTGCTTACATAATCATCACCACCGATTTCAAGACCGACGACCCGGTCAACCTCTTCCGCCCGCGCCGTAAGAAAGATAATCGGCACCTCGGAAGACCTGCGAATGGTTTTACAAACCTCGAAGCCGCTGATATCGGGCAGCCCCACGTCCAGGATGACCAGCGCATAACCTCCGCCAGCCAGTGCATCCAGCCCCTCCCGGCCCAATTGACACCATCGGCATTCGAATCCCTCCGTCTCCAGCGCATAGCCGACGGCATCCGCAATGGCGGCTTCATCCTCAATGAGTAAAATCGACGGCAACCGGAACTTCCCCTTCCTTCGAGACAAGCAGCAGCGTATTTATTTCTCCGCCGCAAGGGTAAGCCTTTATTACAACAGGAATCAAATGGCTACAGCGCGGTTTCCGTGTGGCGCTTCACGGCCCTTTGGTTAAGCTCCTCATCTTCCGACCCAGGATGCGCAAGGCCTGTGACACCGATATAGCATCCTGCTCCATTCGCGCCCGAACGAATCCGGCCATCGACAGCAGAGAGATAGCTTCCGCCTGATCCACTATCAGCAGGCAGCTGCTTGCGCCTGTGTCGAGCGCCTGCCGAATACAAGCGTGCAATTCCCCGGCCGCATACTGACCCGCCAGGGTCCTGATCTGACTCACATTAATTTCACTTTTCAGCATAATACCGGCTCCTGCTTGACTTAGTGTTATATTTACACTATCATAGTTCGTGTATTTAGTACACTTACAGGACATGCCATGTACAACTACGAATCCCTGCCGGGTGGCTTTGTCCGCGAGGATGAAGACCTGGACAGCAGTGCGCTGCGCGAACTGGAAGAGGAAACCGGTGTGCACGATGTGTACCTGGAGCAGTTGTACACCTTCGGCAAACCAAGGCGCGATCCACGCGAACGGGTGATCACGGTCGCCTACTACGCCCTGATTGCGTCTGACCAGCTGAGCCTGTGCGCCGCGACTGATGCGGAGGCGGTCGGCTGGTTTGGACTGGATGAAATGCCAGACCTTGCCTTTGATCACGACGAGATCATTGCAATGGCCCATGAACGGCTGAGCGCCAAGCTCGACTACTCCACCATCGCCTTTCAGTTCATGGCGGAGGCCTTCACGCTCAGCGAACTGCAGGCGGTCTATGAAATCATTCTCGGCGAGGCGATCGACAAACGGAATTTCCGCAAATGGATACTGGCACTGGAACAGATCGAGGAAACCGGCGAGTTACGGCGCGAAGGTCCGCACCGGCCCGCCATGTTGTACCGGGTCATACACCCCGACCAGGTCGACATCATCAAGTAATGATGCCTTCGGGCTAAACCGCGTCAACAGCGATTGATGCACAGAAAAAGCGAGGTGACTGAAATGTCTGAAATCAAACAATACCCCGTACTGACACACCTGCGCAGTGAACCGAACGTGCATGTCATCCGTTATCGCAAGGGAAAATGCGTCGCTTCCGGCAAGGGACTGGCCTTCTGGTTCACGCGCCTTGGCAGCAGCATTGCGGAAATCCCGACTGATGACCGGGAACTGCAATTCCTGTTCCATGGACGTTCAGGGGACTTCCAGAGCATCACCATCCAGGGTGAACTGAGTTACCGGGTGACCGATGCGGAGCGCCTGGCCGAGCGCATCGATTTCTCGATTGACCTGGTAAACGGCCTGCACCGCAAGCAGCCGCTGGAGCAACTGGCCACACTGTTCACCGGTACTGCGCAGAAGCATGCGAGCAGTTACCTGGCTGCCAGGGAGGTGCGTGAACTGGTCGCGGTCAATCCTGCCGAATTGCAGCAAGCCATCGAACGCGGTTTCCTGGATGACCCGGTGTTTGAAGACATGGGCCTGCAAATGGTGAGCCTGCGCATCATGGACATCAAACCTTCCGCGGAACTGGAAAAGGCACTGCAGACACCAACCCGCGAACGGATCCAGCAGAATGCGGATGAGGCGACATTCAAACGCCGCGCCATGGCGGTGGACAAGGAGAGCGAGATTGCCGAAAATGAATTGCAGAACAGGATTGATCTGGCAACGCGTGAAGAGCAACTCATTACCCGCGAAGGCTCGAACGAACGCCGGCGCGTGGAAGAAACCGCATTGGCCGAAGAGCTCAGTGCCAGGGCCCGCCTGGCACGCGAGATCATGGAATCAGAGTCCATGGTCACACAAGACAGGCTGCAGGCTGAATCTGACAGCCAGCAACGCGCCATCCGCGCTACAGCCGATAGCGAGGCTCTGCGCCTTGAGGCGGATACCAAAGCGCAATACCGCCGCGTGACGAGTGCCGCAGAAGCCGATGCCATTCGTGCGGAAGGCAACGCGAACGCCGAACGCATCGAGGCAATGGGCCTGGCGGAAGCGGCAGGGGTCAAGGAACGCATGAGCGTGTATGAAACCCTGCCTGCCAGCGTGGTGCTGGCCCTCGCCGTGCAGGAGATCGCCGGCAAGCTGCACACCATCGAGCACCTCAACATCACACCGGATGTATTGCAGACAAACCTGGCGGATCTGTTCCAGGCCGGTGCGAAGAAGCTGGGTGGTACGAGCGGAGCGGACTGATGACTGCCGTTGTCCCACGGGTGGTGGTGATCACGCGCGAGACGGAGTATCAACGCTTACTCGCAACCCACGCCACCCGTGGCCAGGCCGCCTTCTTCCTGTCGTCGCGGGGCCAGTCGATCGATGTGCTTGAAGCACGCCATCAACGTTTTACCGATACGCTGGAGGCGGTTCTGAGGAATGTCCCGGCCGAGTGGCGCCGCAACCGTGTCGATCGCACCGAGCTGGACCGGTTTTTGTTTGAACCGGAAGACCTGGTCGTGGCTGTTGGCCAGGACGGGCTGGTAGCCAATGCTGCCAAGTATCTCTGTGGCCAGCGTGTGCTCGGCATTAACCCGGACCAGGCCCTGTTTGACGGCATCCTGGTCCCGTTCACTGCAGAGGCTGCGCTGCAGCAACTGCTCCCGGCCATGCATGGTGATGTCGAGACACAATCGCGCGTCATGGTCGAGGTCACCCTCGATACCGGGCAGCAATTACTCGCCCTGAACGAACTCTTTCTCGGCCACCGCTCCCACCAGTCGGCGCGTTACTGGCTGGATGTCACGACAGCACAAGAGCATCAATCTTCTTCCGGGATGATTATCGCGACCGGCACCGGCGCGACCGGATGGGCATGCTCCATCAATCGCAGTCGCAGGGATGCACTGGCGTTACCCGCACCGGAAAAGCGGCAATTGGCCTATTATGTACGTGAAGCCTTCCCCAGCAATGCAACCGGCACCTCCATCAGCAGCGGCCTGCTCGGTGACCAGGCACGGTTGCGGGTGCGCTCTGAAATGAATGAAGGGGGTGTAATCTTCGGCGATGGCATTGAATCGGATTACCTGGAATTTAACTGGGGTGTGCAGGCCGAGATTCACATTGCACGACAAACCCTCGAATTAGTGATACCGGCCGCTAGCGCTGCATGAGGCTTTCCAGCATAGCCTCGATCTTGGCTATGCGCGCATCAATCATATCCAGACGCCGCACCACCTGTTCGTGCTTGTTCTGTTGCCCCCCGCCATGGCGATCACAGCCTGGCTTCCTGCAAGCCGGACCCTTGCCTCCCTGCCCCATTCCCTTGCGCATCATACCCGTGCCCTGCATTGGACACGGTTGCCCCGGGTTACCAGTGACGGAGGCTACGGCGCCAGCAGCAACCGCTTCCAATGGCGTTTCCATTGCCGCCTGTTGTTCAACCATTGCAGTTGCCGGCGCGGTTGCTTCTGCAGGCATTTGAGAGTCCACTTGCGGTTCGACTGGCGCGGCAATGATCACAGCGTCTTCAGAAAGTGTTTCAGTGACTGCCTGCGGTTCGGTCAGTTCGCTAGCGGCCGTCTCCGCTTCAGAAAGTGTTTCGGCTACCGCTTGCTGCGCGTTCGATTCAACGTCGATGGGCGCCATGTCGGCTGCCAACGGTTTTACTGTCAGCGCCGGCGCTTCTGCCAAAACGGCTACCGGACCGGTCAGGGTAGTGAGGATGACTGCTGCGAGAATTGTAGACTTCATAGAATTCACCTTGATATTAAGACAGGCCGACTTCCATGGTGGCAGAGCCGATTTTTTATGATTGTGCTCAGGCAGCATATCGCGCGTAATTCGCCACAATCAAGCCGCTAAACAGCCAGATAATTATAATCCTTGCGAACCAGCGCCAATTCACAGCTGCCACGTCAGACGACTGCCGAGTCGATCAAGCCCGGGGCCATGGTCTTTAATTAATTTATTTATTTCCATTGTATTTTTAACTTTTTTCATTATTATTAATTTAAATGTTTAATATTATTACATTCACGCGGCACGGACTCGATGCCCTTCAAACATAATCAGTGCTCTTACTGCGGCAGCGGCATGCGCATCAGCAAACTCACTTGCGGTGAATGCGGACTCAGCCACGGCGGGGATTTTCATACCCCGCGGTTGTACCGGCTTGACGCCGAAGACCAGCGTTTCATTGAGTCATTCGTCCTCGCTAGCGGCAGTCTCAAGCGGATGGCGGAATTGCTCAAGGTGTCCTATCCCACGGTCCGTGGCCGTCTCGACACCCTGATCGGCAAACTGGAGAACGAAAAACAACAGGATGAGAAACGCAAATTGAAAATCCTTGAGGACATCGAAACCGGTCGCATCCCGGCGAAACAGGGCATGCGCATGATCGATGCAATTTAGGGGGCCATGATGGTCACACATCACTCTGACGAAGAACGCATTTCCCGCATGCGCAGGGAAGGCAAACTCACACAGGCACAGGCAGACCGCCTGCTTGAAACGATCCGGGCGCAGCAGACCCGCGATGCGGTGCTTGCGAGGCAAATCACGCAGCGCACCGGCCGGACCCGGCGGCGGCAGTTATTGCTGGTCTTTTTCAGCGTGCTGCTTGCGATCGGTATTGCCGGTTACGGACTGTGGATGCAACAACCGGATGGCAGTGCCGCACTGGACAGCATAAAGACGACCTCGGCAATCGCCGATCAACCCAGGGGCAGATTGATAGACCTTGAGACCCTGAACCAGGAAAGGAGAACAACCATGGGCAATGCCAGGACTTTCTCATTATCGATTTTCGTGATTGTCATCGCCGCCATAGTCGGTGTGGCCATTTTATTCCTCTATAACGGTCTGATTGATGCCCGTGAAAAGGTCAATGCCGGCTGGGCGCAGGTGGAGAACCAGTACCAGCGGCGACTGGACCTGGTGCCGGTCCTGATCGACGGCGTCAAGACCTATATGGACCATGAACGCGAGACCCTCACCGCCCTGACCGAGGCCCGTGCCAATGCGCTGGGCGCAAACAAGGCCCTCGCGGGAAGGTCGCCTGATACAGAAGAGCAACTGCGCGCCGTCGAGGCCTCCCAGGGTGGCTTGCAGTCAGCGCTCGCACGGTTCTTTGCCGTGGTGGAAAATTATCCCGACCTGAAGGCCAGCCGGAACTTCCTCACCTTGCAGGACCAGATCGAGGGCACGGAAAACCGCATTGCGATCGAGCGGCGCAATTACAACGAGTGGTCACGGCGCTATAACACGCGGACCATGAAATTTCCGTCCAACGTGATTGCCGACCTGCTCGGATTCAGCAGCAAGCCCTACTTCCAGGCGGAAGACAGTGCCTTGCAGGGCCTGGACGACCCCTTCGGTCGCCAGTCACAATAAGCAATGCGTCGCCTGCCCCACCTCGGACTTCTGCTGGTGGTCGCGGCAGCGGCCGGCGCACTCACCTATATACTGCTGCAACAGCAACGCGGGTCACCTGTCCTGCCACCCTTCTCCCTGGAGCAACGGCCAGAGGAGAACCGCCTGCTGTTCGACTATACCGGCCTCCTCGAACACTACCGTGAGGGTACCCGGAAATACCTGGACGGCATTACGCGACAATTCCACATCGAAGCCGTCATCGTCAGCCTGCCCGACCTGGGCACGGCACGTAACATCGAGGAACTCGCGGTGGATATCGCGAACCGCTGGCAGATCGGTCGCGAGTATGAAGGACGCGGCCTGCTGTTGCTGCTGGTAAACGAGGGCAAACAGGTCAAGCTCGAGGTTGCCTACGAACTGGAGGACGTTTTTACCGATGCCTTCAGCGGTTATATCGAGGACCTGCAGCTGAAACCCTACTTCCTGCGCGACGACCTGGGTACCGGCCTCATCGCGGTAATGGAGGAACTGGAGCAGCGTGCACAGTTCAGGCACCAGGATGACTATACCCCGGGCCTGATTAGCCAGCTGGATGCGGAAATGCTCGCCGGGGGTGCCGGTGCCAGGCGGCAACTCGGCCGCTACCGGGACATGGACGCCGCAGCAGAATTGACCACCTATGATGCCGCTGACGGCGCCAGAACGCCGCAGGACGCATGGCGCATCATGCTCGCCAAATGGGCCGGGAAAGGCACCGGGATCAAGGCCGAC
>CAMYIO010000127.1:9883-18366 GCA_947258515.1 uncultured Ectothiorhodospiraceae bacterium | reverse complement strand
GTGACGAAGCAATCTGTAACTCGTTGATTCACTGGTTACGAGATTGCTTCGCTCCGCTCGCAATGACGAGCTACATGAATTAATCAGAGGTTCCCTAAAGTGAACGTGCCTGTTCAGCGGCATTTCCGGTATAGGTGGACGGCGTCAGCTTGGCCAGTTCCTGCCTGACAGTCTCCGGCAAATCCAGCGTCCGGATAAATTCCTGCAGGGTCTGCTGATTCACTTCCTTGTCGCGCGTCAGATCCTTGAGCTTTTCATAGGGCTTTTCGATGCCATAGCGACGCATCACGGTTTGCAGGGCTTCTGCCAGGACTTCCCAGCTATTGTCGAGGTCTTGCGCGGTGCGCAGCTTGTTGAGTTCCAGCTTGCTGATACCTTTCAGGCAGGATTCGTAGGCAATCACGCTATGACCAATGGCGACGCCAAGGTTTCGCAATACGGTAGAATCACTGAGGTCCCGCTGCCAGCGTGACACCGGCAGCTTGGCTGCAAAATGCGCAAACAGGGCATTGGCAATCCCAAGGTTACCTTCCGCATTCTCGAAATCAATCGGATTGACCTTGTGCGGCATGGTCGATGAACCCACTTCGCCCGCAATGGTTTTCTGCTTGAAATACCCGAGGGAAATATAGCCCCAGGCATCCCGGCAAAAATCGATCAGTACGGTATTAAAACGTGCCAGCGTATCAAACTGCTCGGCCATGTAGTCATGCGGTTCGATTTGCGTTGTAAACGGGTTGAACTCCAGCCCCAGATCACTAATAAACTGTTTTGAAAATACTGGCCAGTCAATGTCCGGATAAGCAACACGGTGGGCATTGTAATTACCCACGGCACCGTTGATCTTGCCCAGCATGGGTATCGCTGCATACTGTTCACGCTGGCGATGGAGGCGGGCAGCTACATTTGACATTTCCTTGCCAACCGTAGTCGGTGTGGCGGTTTGTCCGTGGGTACGTGACAGCATGGGCTCGTCAGCATAGCGCCGCGCCAGCTCACCGAGCACATTGATCACATCATCCATTAACGTCAGCAGTGACTGGTTGCGCGCCTCACGCAGCATTAAAGCATAGGCCAGATTGTTGATGTCTTCCGAGGTGCAGGCAAAATGGATAAATTCGCTGATAGCTTCCAGTTCTGTATTACCGGCTATCTTCTCCTTGAGGAAATATTCAACGGCCTTGACGTCATGGTTGGTCGTACTCTCTATATTTTTGACGCGTTGTGCATCCTGCTCACTGAATTTTTCAATAATGTCGTTCAAGACCCGTTCGGCGTGTCCACCAAGAGCAGGGACTTCCGTGATGCCCTCGTGTGCCGCCAGTGCCTGTAACCAGCGTATTTCCACGATCACCCGATGGCGAATCAGGCCGTATTCGCTGAAAATAGGGCGCAGGGTATCGGTCTTGGCACCGTAGCGCCCGTCAATAGGAGAAATTGCAGTGAGTTGTGACAGTTCCATGGAGACCTCGTTATGCTGCCAGTTGCCGGAGTACGTAATGCAGAATACCGCCGTGGGTATAGTATTCAAACTCCTGCGGCGTATCGATACGCACCCGGGCGTCGAACACCGTCTCGGTGCCGTCCGCTGCGGTGACGGTAACACGGGTCAGCTCGGTCAGCCCGCCCTGCAGGCCGACAATATCGAAGCTTTCCTTGCCCGTCAGGCCGAGACTCTCTGCAGTGTCACCAGGCTGGTACTGCAGTGGCAGGATACCCATACCCACAAGGTTGGAGCGGTGTATGCGCTCGTAGCTTTCAGCAATGACCGCTTGCACGCCGAGCAATCGCGGACCTTTAGCCGCCCAGTCACGGGATGACCCGGACCCGTATTCCTTGCCCGCCAGGATAATCAGGGGCACATGCTCTTTCAGGTATTGCCGGGATGCGTCGAATATACTCATCTGCTCGCCGCCGGGCTGGTGCACGGTAATGCCGCCCTCGGTGCCCGGCGCCAGCTTGTTGCGCAGGCGGATATTGCCGAATGTCCCGCGCATCATGACCTCATGGTTGCCACGGCGGGAACCCAGCGAATTGAAATCACCCGGGGCAACGCCGTGTGCCTTCAGGTACTGACCTGCGGGACTGTCTGCCTTGATTGCCCCGGCCGGTGAAATATGGTCCGTCGTTACGGAATCCCCAAGCAGTGCCAGCACCCTTGCGGCATGGATATCCCCGAGTGCATCCGGTTCGCGGCTAATGCCATCGAAGTAGGGCGGTTTGCGAATATAGGTTGAATCAGGCTGCCATTCGTAGCGTTTGTCCTCGGGTGATTCAAGTACGTTCCAGCGTGTTTCACCGGAGAAAACGGCTTCATAGGTTTTGCGGAATTCCTCTTCATTGACACTCTGTGCAATCACCGCACGTATCTCGTCCTGTGCAGGCCAGATATCCTTGAGATAAACCGGGTTACCCTTCTTGTCTGTTCCCAGCGGTTCGGTTTTCATATCAATATCCATGCGCCCGGCCAGTGCATAGGCAACCACCAGCGGCGGCGAAGCGAGGTAATTCATGCGTACTTCTGCATGCACACGCCCCTCGAAATTGCGGTTACCGGAAAGTACCGAACAGACCGTAAGATCACCTTCATGAATGGCTTTCGAGACCGGTTCGGGCAGCGGTCCGGAGTTACCGATACAGGTCGTGCAGCCATAGCCGACGGTGTGAAACCCCAGCGCCTGCAAGGCATCGGTCAGTTTTGCCTCTTCAAGATAGGCCGTCACCACGCGTGAGCCGGGGGCAAGCGAGGTTTTCACCCAGGGCTTGACGTTCAGTCCCAGTGCAACCGCCTTTTTTGCCACCAGTCCGGCACCTATCATGACGGACGGGTTCGATGTATTCGTACAGGAAGTGATTGCAGCGATGACCACCGCGCCGTCATCCAAATTAACTGACCGCCCGTTAATAGGGACGTCAACCGACTTACTGGTAATCCTGCCCTCTGTCTTGAGTGTGGCGAGCGCTTCAAGAAAACGCGGCTTGATTTCACTTAACGCAACACGGTCCTGCGGGCGCTTCGGACCCGCGAGACTCGGCACGACATTCGCCAGGTCCAGGGACACGGTATGGGTAAAGTTCGCTTGCGGTGCGCCGGCATCACGAAACATTGACTGCTCACGGGTATAGGCTTCTGCCAGTGCGATTTGCGCTTCACTGCGCCCGGTCAGTTTCAGGTACGCCAGCGTTTCCTCGTCCACCGGGAAAAAACCGCAGGTGGCACCGTATTCCGGCGCCATGTTTGCAATGGTGGCGCGATCTGCCAGTGACAGATGATCAAGTCCGTCACCGTAGAACTCGACAAACTTGCCCACCACGCCTTCCTGCCGCAGGATTTCAACAACCATCAACACAAGATCCGTGGCAGTTGCGCCTTCCGGCAGTTGGCCGTGCAGGTTAAAGCCCACCACCTGCGGAATCAGCATCGATATCGGCTGACCCAGCATGGCGGCTTCGGCCTCGATACCACCGACACCCCAGCCCAGCACGCCGAGACCGTTGATCATGGTGGTATGCGAATCCGTACCCACCAGGGTATCCGGGTAGGCCTGGGTGACGCCTTCATGTTCCATTTCGAACACCACGCGTGCCAGGTACTCGAGATTCACCTGGTGCACGATACCGGTATCCGGTGGTACCACCTTGAAATTGGAAAAGGCCTTTTGGCCCCACTTGAGGAAACTGTAGCGTTCCCGGTTACGCTGGTATTCAAGTTCACTGTTCAGGTCCATGGCGCCATCAGATCCAAAACTGTCTACCTGCACCGAGTGATCGATAACCAGCTCTGCAGGTTGTAACGGATTAATCCGGTCAGGATCACTTCCCAGGTCCGTCATGGCATCACGCATGGCTGCCAGATCAACGATGGCAGGAACCCCGGTAAAGTCCTGCATCAGTACCCGTGCCGGACGGTATGCAATCTCTGTCGCCGGCTCTGCCTGTGGATCCCAGTGAATCAACGCCTCGATATCACTCCGGGTTACCGTGTGCTCGTCCTCGTAGCGCAGCAGGTTTTCCAGAAGTATCTTCAATGAGCAGGGCAGACGACTGATATCATGCGTCTCGCCAAGTTTCCGCAAACTGAATATTTCATAGCTGGCGTCACCAACCATGAGCGTATCGCGGGTGTTAAAGCTGTTATTCATGGGTTCTCCCTGACCGTGACAGCATGGTAAGACTGAATGCATAAAATCGGTGATTATACACGGAAATTACCCCCGAAAATCCCGTCAGGACAAGGGAAAAAAGCGGTGGTGGATTCGATAGCAATCTGTTCAGTTATCGAGAACGGCAGGCGCTTACACTGCCCGGCGCGCCTCGCCAAGCAACTCTACACAGCTATCGAGAATTTGTTTGCGCTGAAAAATCAGCCTTAAGCGATTACCGCCGCTCTGCCTCCACAACACCGCCGCACGCATAGCGGCGAGCAACAGGGCCCGTATCATGTTTTTACTGTCGCTATTGCGCAGCACACTCTCATCACCTTTCACCATGATACGGGGCTGCAGGGTACTGATGGTGTCCGTGTACACCCCTGCCAGTGCCGCGATAATGGCGGGGTCAGTCTCATCAGCCAGTTTTATTTGCCCTTTAACACTGTCAATACCACTGGCCAGTGCCCTCATTAAACCGGCTTCACGGCTCAGTTTTCGCTCAAGGTGCATGAGGGTTATGACATAGCCCGTTAAAGTCATGTCACGTTGTTTACTGTCATTACCCAGTTGGCTGCTTGTAAGCTCCAATCCAGGCATGAGTGCACGACTGTCACCGTAAACAGCAATAGCCGACTCCGGATCTGTATTCAGGATGCTGCGGATGCGGTCTGCTGAACAAGCTTGACTGCCTGGTACATCCCGGCAAGGGCAATACATCTATTGCGAGTGGCAATGTTCATTGGTCTGCCTTTCTTTCGGGTATTGCCGCATCAATAACTGCGCCCCCCAGGCACTCATCACCCCTGTAAAATACCACCGATTGCCCCGCTGTTATCGCACGCTGTGGCCTGTTGAAACGCACAGAACATCCCTGCGTACCGTTCAGTGTTACCGAACAGCCCTGTAGCGGCTGCTGGTGGCGGATACGGGCACTGCATTCGAAACCGTGTCCGGGTGCCTTACCGGCAATCCAGTGTAGCTCGCTGGCCAGTAAAGACTGGCTGAACAATGCCGGATGATTTACACCCTGTGCCACGCGCAGAATGTTGTACTCGATATCCTTGGCGGTGACATACCAGGGTTCACCGGATGTATTGCTGCGACCGCCGATACCCAGCCCCTGGCGTTGTCCGATTGTATAAAACATCAAGCCCTCGTGCTGCCCGATCACCTCGTCATCGAGTGTACGTATTTCGCCAGGATTTTTTTGCACATATTGAGCCAGAAAGGCACTGAAACGCCGCTCCCCGATAAAACAGATGCCGGTACTGTCTTTTTTTGCATGGACAGCGAATCCCGCCTGCTTTGCCAACTCCCGTACAGCCTGTTTGGTCAGTCCGCCGAGCGGGAACAGGCTGCCGGCCAGTTGCGCCTGGTCAAGGGTGTGCAGAAAATAAGTCTGATCCTTATCTGCGTCTATACCCCTCAGTAATCGCACAACCGGACTTTTTTCGATGCGGGCATAATGACCGGTTGCAATAAGATCCGCACCCAGCCCGGTTGCATAATCCAGAAAGGCCCTGAACTTGATTTCGCGGTTACAAATGATATCCGGACTGGGGGTACGCCCCGCTTCGTATTCCGCAAGGAAATGCGCGAATACGCGGTTCCAGTATTCAGCCGAAAAACTGACCGTGTGTAACTCGATACCGAGCTGCCTGGCAATTGCGCGCGCATCGGCAAGATCCTGTTCAGCAGGGCACTGGTCTTTCTCATCGTCCTCATCCCAGTTCTTCATGAAGACCGCTGCAACGTCATGACCCTGCTGCTTTAACAGCAACGCAGCCACTGCCGAATCAACACCGCCCGACAGACCGACTATGATGTTACTCATAAATCGCTGTCCAGCCAAACTGAGACACAAAGCTGTAGGAGCGCCGTCCCCGGCGCGAATCGCGGCGAGACGCCGCTCCTACAACAGACCACATGCGCGAATCGCGGCGAGACGGTGCTCCTACAACAGACCACATGCGTGAATCGCGGCGAGACGGTGCTCCTACAACAGACCACATGCGCGAATCGCGGCGAGACGCCGCTCCTGCAACAGACCACAGGCAAGATAATCCTCGATTGAGCGTAATACCATGGGACTGCGCAGCCTGTCATGCCGAGTTCTGATTTCTTCAGGGGTTAACCAAAGCGTTCGTTCAATACACGCATCCAGTTCACAGTCCGTATCATGGTGCATCCCCTTGCCCGAGAAGGTTGCCCGTATAAAGGTTTTCGTCTTTTCAGGATGGCGCCACTGATAGATCCCGACGAGCGATTCCGGTTCGAATTCCCAGGCGGTTTCTTCGCGCGTCTCTCGAATAACCGCCTCCATTAATGTTTCACCGTCTTCAAGGTGCCCGGCAGGTTGATTGTAAACGGACCTGCCGGAAATCAGTTCCTGTACCAGCAGGAAACGGCCCTCGTTTTCGATGAGGGCCGCGACAGTTACATGTGGCTTCCATATCATTTTTATATTCTAATACAGTTAGTTACGATGCTTCAATCCATGCATTCATAACACACTCTGCTACCAGGCAAGGTGCTTGAGGTCGGCACAAAGCGGTAACTAATTGGCGCTCGCACAACTCCATTTATTCCCATATACTTCGCAACTCGTTACAGACGCTGAGGTTATATAGCCTATCTCAGGCAAACTCTCATTGCATCATGCTAACGACACACCAACTACAAAATTTTTAGGCGTTCTGGAGGAACACAAAAATGACTGGCTTGCTAAGAAAAACACTGTTTGCAGGATTGATATTCGCCGTTTCAGCAGGTTACGCACTTGCTGGTGACATACTCATGCCATTTGTTCTGGCAGGGACTTCATCTGATGACGTCAACACCGTTTCCGCAGCAACAAAATCCAAACTAACCGCTGCCGGCTTTGAAGTTGTCGGTGAGTACTCACCTTACGGTGGGGCCCATATCATTATTGTTACCAATGATGCACTGAAGGCTGCAGCTGCCAAGACTGAATTTGGTGCCTATGGCGCCGGGCAACGTGTATCAGTCACCCGAAACGGAGATGTGACCGAAGTCGTTTACACCAACCCTGTCTACATGGCCGCGGCCTATCGTATGGGATCTGACCTGGCCGATATTCGCGCACAGCTGCAAGGGGCCCTGGGTGCAGAGAAGGATTTTGGTTCCGAGAAAGACCTGACAGCCAAGGACCTGGCAAAGTATCACTACACCGTCATGATGGAATACTTCGACGATCCCAGCGAACTGGCCGAATATGACAGCCAGGCTGAAGCCCTGAAGGCCGTCAATGATTCACTGGCCGCCGGACTGGGTAGTACCGCAAAGGTCTACCAGATCGACATCCCGGGCAAGGACGAATCGGTCATCGGAGTCGCGCTCAAGGGCAAGGATGCTGACGATTGCAGTGGTGACGAGTTCGTCATGAGCCGCATCGATAAGGCCTCGCCGCGTTCAACCGCCCACCTGCCTTATGAAATCGTCGTCTCTGACGGTATCGCCTATGCCTTGTTTGCACGCTTTCGCATTGCCATCAACTGGCCACATCTGCCAATGGTTGCCAGCCAAACCGGTGGTACCTTCATGAGCATCATGTGTTCACCGGGTGCCATCGAGGAAGCCCTTATCGAGGCCTCCGGCGAGGAACCGTAGACGTGGTGAATGCTGCCTGACAGCGACCTGTCGAAGCAGTTGAAAGATCAAGGCCCCTGCAACAGCAGGGGCCTTTTTTGTGAGTTTTGATATTTATTTCCGATCTGTAAGTTATCAATATCTAATGATAAAATGCCCTTATGGTACATTTAACCGGATCTTGCTAGGCTAGAATTACAAATATGGCAAACGAAGAGGAACATAGAGGCGACGAGGGACTCGCGCTCAAGGAAGCGAAACCTGAACTCAAGGAGCCATCCATGTACAAGGTGGTGCTCCTGAATGATGACTACACACCGATGGAGTTTGTCGTCACCCTGATTGAGCGGCTGTTTGGGCTGGATCGCGAGAAAGCGACACGCATCATGCTGCTGATTCATACTCATGGTAAAGGTGTATGCGGCATCTACACCTATGAAATTGCCGAGACCAAGGTTGCACAGGTGAACGAATATTCACAGCGCCACCAGCATCCACTGTTATGCGAGATGGAAGAAGTCTAGTCTGCCCTTGAGGAATTGACATGCTAAGCAAAGAACTGGAATTTACCCTCAATCTCGCTTTCAAGGAAGCGCGCGAAAAGAACCATGAATTCATGACGGTTGAGCATTTGCTTTATGCCTTACTGGGTAATCCCTCGGCAGTCGAAGTATTGCGGGCCTGTGGCGGCAACCTCGAACAACTGAAGCAGGATCTGGGAAA
>CAMYIO010000127.1:0-9866 GCA_947258515.1 uncultured Ectothiorhodospiraceae bacterium | reverse complement strand
GAAACCACACCGACACTGGCTCAGGATGATGACCGCGAAACCCAGCCAACTCTGGGCTTCCAGCGCGTGTTGCAGCGTGCCGTGTTCCATGTGCAATCATCAGACAAAACCGAGGTGACGGGTGCCAATGTACTGGTTGCCATCTTCAGTGAACAGGAGTCCCAGGCCGTTTACTTTCTCAACAAACTGAATATCACCCGCCTTGATATTGTCAATTACATCTCTCACGGCCTTTCGAAACTACACGAACAGCCCGAGGAAGATAGCGAGAACGCAGCCGCAAGCGAAGCTGCCGACTCGACGACCCGGCAACCGCTGGAAACCTTTGCAACCAACCTCAATGAGCAGGCCGCACTGGGCCGGATAGATCCCCTGATCGGGCGTCGTGCAGAGATTCAGCGCACCATCCAGATACTCTGCCGCCGCCGCAAGAATAATCCGCTGTTTGTTGGCGAGGCCGGCGTAGGCAAAACCGCGCTCGCCGAGGGGCTTGCCAAGATGATTGTCGACGGTGAGGTACCCGAGGTCCTGCTTAACAGCATTATTTATTCACTGGATCTGGGTTCGCTGGTTGCCGGCACCAAGTACCGGGGCGACTTCGAGAAGCGACTCAAGGCGGTACTCAGCCAGCTCAAGAACGAAAAGGGCGCCATCCTGTTTATCGACGAAATTCACACCATGATCGGTGCCGGCGCCGCGTCCGGTGGTGTCATGGATGCATCGAATTTGATGAAACCAATGCTCGCCTCGGGTGAATTGAAATGTATCGGCTCGACGACTTTCCAGGAATACCGCGGCATCTTTGAAAAAGACCATGCCCTGACACGGCGTTTTCAGAAGGTCGATATCAATGAACCCAGCGTTGAAGAAACCATTGATATCCTGAAAGGCCTGAAGACCCGCTTTGAAGACCATCACAAGGTGAAGTATTCAGCACGCGCACTGCGCACTGCCGCAGAACTGGCCGATCGGTACATCAATGACCGCCACCTGCCTGACAAGGCCGTCGATGTCATCGATGAGGCCGGTGCCGGACAACGCCTGTTGACACCGTCAAAGCGCAAGAAAACCATCGGTGTCTCGGAGATCGAACACGTGATCGCGCAGATGGCACGGATACCGGCAAAGACCGTCTCCGCCTCTGACAAGGAGTCACTGCGAAACCTGGATCGCGATCTGAAAATGGTGGTCTATGGACAGGATACCGCCATCGAAACGCTGTCAAGCGCCATCAAGATGTCACGCTCCGGGCTCGGCAGTGAAGCCAAACCGATCGGATCATTCCTGTTCTCGGGACCCACCGGTGTCGGCAAGACAGAAGTGACGCGCCAGCTGGCGCGGATTATGGGTCTGGAACTGGTCCGTTTTGACATGTCCGAGTACATGGAGCGCCACACGGTATCGCGCCTCATCGGTGCACCGCCCGGATACGTCGGCTACGACCAGGGCGGGCTCCTCACCGAGGCCATTACCAAGAACCCGCATGTTGTACTGTTGCTGGACGAGGTCGAAAAAGCACACCCCGATGTCTTCAACCTGTTATTGCAAGTCATGGACCACGGTACCCTGACAGATAACAATGGACGCAAGGCCGATTTTCGCAACGTGGTGCTGGTGATGACAACCAATGCCGGCGCCCATGAAATGAGCCGTGCATCGATCGGTTTCACCCAGCAGGATCATTCGACTGATGCCATGGAAGCCATCAAGCGACTGTTTACACCGGAATTCAGGAATCGCCTGGACGCGGTAGTGCAGTTTACGCCGCTGGATCCGACCGTCATTATGAAAGTGGTGGACAAGTTTGTTTTCGAACTGGAGGCACAGTTACAGGAGCAGAACGTCACCATCGAGGTGGATGCCGATGCCCGTATCTGGCTGGCCGAGCATGGCTATGATCCTAAGATGGGCGCACGTCCAATGGCACGCACGATCCAGCAGTACATCAAGAAACCCATTGCTGATGAGCTACTGTTTGGTGACCTTGCTCACGGTGGTCACCTGATTATTCATCTTGAAGGTGACGAGTTGAGATTTGAAATCAAGGGGAAGGAGACGGTGCACTGACGGTGGACCGTGACGCCTGACATGACCTGAAGGCCTGTCAGCGTGCCCGGTAGGTAATGCGGCCCTTGGTCAAATCATAGGGTGTCAATTCAACGGTCACTTTATCGCCACGCAATATCCTGATGTAGTGCTTGCGCATCTTGCCGGAAATATGTGCGGTCACGATGTGCCCATTCTCGAGCTGGACCCTAAACATGGTATTCGGGAGCGTCTCGGTGACCGTCCCTTCCATTTCAATATGTTCTTCCTTAGCCATAAAACCACAGTACCGTATCACGTAAAGCGCGGCATTATACCTGAAAATGACCGCAGTGAACGCCTGACTATGGGGATAAAAGCAGAATATCCTCATCCAGCGTCCACTGCCGGACAGTGCCCGGTGTGTGGCATTGCCGTTCCAGGATTGCGGTGAACGCCCGACGCGGGATGGTCGCCGCACCCAGACTGGCCAGATGATCGGTATGCACCTGGCAATCAATCAGCCCGAACCCCCAGCGGGCAAGTTGCCTCACCAGCGCCACGAAGGCCACTTTTGACGCATCTGTCGCACGTGCAAACATGGATTCACCGAAGAAAATCCCTCCGATTGCCACACCGTACAGCCCCCCGACGAGCTCTCCCTGATACCAGCACTCTGCCGAGTGTGCATGGCCCTCATGGTGGAATCTGACATAGGCCTCACGCATCTCGGGGGTTATCCACGTCCCGGACTGGCCGGGTCGGGGTGCAGCACAGGCCGTGATAACGTCCCTGAAGGCCGCATCCAGCGTGACCGTGTAGCGGCCTTTTCTGATCACCCTGGCAAGGCTGCGCGACATATGCAGTTGTTCGGGATAAAGCACCAGGCGCGGGTCGGGGGCCCACCATAATATGGGCTGGCCGGGCCCGTACCAGGGAAAGATGCCGCGGCGATAGGCATGCAGCAGCCACTCCGTGGTGAGTGCACCACCAATGGCCAGCAGGCCATCCGGATCCTGCATTGCCAGTTCAACATCCGGAAATTCGATTACCGGACTCTCAGGATCCAGCCAGCGGGGTGAGGCTTCGCGGTTATGTGTCATTCGGGTCCGCTTTCCGGTACGGCGAGGTTTGTAGCAGGTCATCGTGGTAATCGACCATCAGCTCATGCTCCTGCAGCAGGTAGCGCTCGATGGCCATACGAAAGCGTTCATCCACAATCCAGTGGGCAGACCAGGTGTAGGCGGGCAGGAAGCCACGGCTGATCTTGTGTTCACCCTGTGCACCGGGCTCAAACAGTGCAAGCTTGTGTCGTATGCAGTAATCGATACCCTGATAATAACAGGCCTCGAAATGCAGGCTGTTAAATTCCTCCCGGCATCCCCAGTGCCGCCCGTACAGCGCATCATCACCACGCAGCATAATGGCGCCGGCAACCGTTTCCTGCCCCAGACGGGCAAATACCAGCACGACCTGTTCACCCATGGTGCGACTGATCTCGAGAAAGAATGCCAGCGACAGTGTAGGCATGCCCGATTTTTTTTCGAAGGTCGAGCAATAAATTCAGGCGCGACAGGAAATCATCAAATGAGCGGTAGCTATCATTGTGCCAGTGGAAATGACAACTGCTGCGGCGCATAAAGCCTGCCTCACACAACAGCGCAGTATCCGCCTCGCTGGTAAACAACCAGTGCAGTGAAGACGCCTGTTGTTCCGTGATCAGCGACAGCGCCCTGTCTATGAGCGCCGCGCTGACTGTTGCCCGATCGCTTGCCGCATGCACCAGCAAGCGGGGGCCGGTTACCGGCGTATAGGGGATGGATGAAACCAGCTTCGGATAATAATCCAGACCGGCGCGGTGATAGGCATCCGCCCACGCCCAGTCAAAGACGAATTCACCATAGGAATTGTTTTTCAGGTAGAGCGGGGCAATGCCAACCAGTGTGCCGTCAGTGTCGTAGGCCGCAATGTGCCGTGGCCACCAGCCATGGGCATCGCCGACACAGCCATGGGTTTCCAGGGCGGACAGGAATTCATGGCGCAGAAACGGATGACCGGTACCGGATACACGGTTCCAGTCGTTTAACGGTATATCCCTGACCTGGTTGACGACAGAAGTACGCATGCAGTGCTCCAGTCACAGGACGGACCGGTATGGCTCAAGCCAGGTTGCCGATCGTCAGCCCATCCGGCCGGCACGATGCGCCAGACGATCAAGGTAGGATTCTGCATCCAGCGCGGCCATGCAACCGGTTCCGGCAGACGTCACCGCCTGGCGGTAGACATGGTCGCTGACATCACCGGCGGCAAAGACACCCTCGACACTGGTTGCGGTCGCATTGCCTTCAGTGCCACTGTTGATCCTGATATAGCCATTCTGCATCTCCAGCTGGCCCTCAAAGATTGCGGTATTGGGCCGGTGCCCAATGGCTATAAAGACACCCTGCAACTGGATATCCCTGCTGGCGCCGTCTTTTACATTCTTGATCCGCATGCCCGTCACACCGCTGTCATCACCCAGCACTTCGTCAAGCACATGGTCCCACTCGATCGTTACCACGCCTTCTGCCTCTTTTTCGAACAGCCGGTCGCGGAGAATCTTCTCGGAGCGCAATTCATCACGGCGGTGCACCAGCGTCACATGGGACGCAATATTTGACAGGTAGAGTGCTTCTTCAACGGCGGTATTACCACCGCCAATGACCGCCACCGGCTGCTTCTTGTAGAAAAAACCGTCACAGGTGGCACAGGCGGACACCCCCTTACCCTTGAAGGCCTCTTCGGAGGGCAGTCCCAGGTACATGGCCGAAGCCCCGGTGGCAATCACAAGGGCATCGCAGGTATAGACGCCCGAATCACCTTCCAGCCGATAGGGCTTAGTCTTGAAATCAACCGTGTGAATATGGTCAAAAATCATTTCGGTGTTGAAGCGCTCGGCATGCAGGCGCATGTCCTCCATCAATGGCGGGCCCTGCATGCCTTCACCACCACCCGGCCAGTTCTCAACCTCTGTGGTTGTCATCAGCTGTCCGCCTTGCTCGAGGCCGGTGATCAGTACCGGATCCAGGTTCGCACGGGCGGCATAAATGGCGGCGGTATAGCCGGCCGGACCCGATCCCAGTATAAGAAGACGGCAGTGCTTGATATCGCTCATGTATAATGACTCCGGTTAATTCCCTGGCCTGGACAGACTGGCAAATGCGCCAAACAGCCTGATGGGTAAGATAGACAGCAAAGCCGAATGTTACGGAACTTGGAGAGTAGGGTAAAGCGACCATGCAGATAGGGATTCCCCGCGAGATAAAGCCGCTGGAAGGTCGTGTTGCGCTTGGCCCGGAAGCCTGCGGCGACCTGGTTCATGCCGGGCATGGCGTTACGGTGGAGCATAATGCCGGAAGTCTTTCAGGGTATCTGGATGACCGCTATGAAGCCGTTGGTGCGACCATCGCCACCGATGCAAAAACAGTCTATGAGCAGTCACAACTGATTATCAAGGTCAAGGAACCCGTTGCTGACGAGCTGACACTGTTACGCGAAGAGCATCTCCTGTTCTGTTTCCTGCACCTCGCGGCCAACCCTGAGCTGACACGCCGCTTGCAGGACATTGGGCTGACAGCAATCGGATTTGAAACCGTTGAAGCCGATAACGGGGCATTGCCGCTCCTGGCACCAATGAGTGATATTGCCGGTCGACTGGCAACACAGATCGGCAGCAACCTGCTGCATCGGCCGCAGGGCGGCAAGGGACTGCTGCTCGGCGGCTTACCCGGGGCGGAACGCGGTCGTGTGGTGGTTATCGGGGCCGGTAATGCCGGTGGCAATGCCGCGGCGATGGCCGCCGCACTGGGCGCGGAAGTCGTGGTATTTGACTTGAGCCGTGAGCGACTGGCCGCGATGCGTCAGCTTGGCAATAATGTTACCGGGCTGTATCCCTATAAGGATGCCATCAAACGGGAAGTGGCCACTGCGGACCTGCTGATTGGCGCGGTCCTGAAGGCCGGCCAGCGGGCACCGCACATCGTCTCACGCGAGACGGTGCGTTCCATGCAGCCGGGCAGCGTCATTGTGGATGTCTCTGTTGACCAGGGGGGCTGTATAGAAACCACGCGCGCAACGACCTACGAGAACCCGACCTACTGTGATGAAGGCGTGTTGCATTTCGGCGTCACCAACATGCCCGGCGCCGTACCACGCAGTGCCTCACAGGCCCTGTCTGCGGTATTATTACCCTTCGTACACGCCTTGCTGCACACGGATTGGAATAACAGCAGCCCGGCGCTGCGCCGCGGTATCAACGTGGCCGCCGGGGAGTTACGGCACCCCGCGCTGAAAGAATCACTTGCGTGAATGAATATATCGAATAGAATCTTGCGATTGGCGTAACAATCTATGAAAGAGGATGATTTTGGCACAAGCGCGGCGTAAATCGACGAAACCGGCACAACTGACACACCAGGTATCGCGCGGTTTGCGCGAAGGAGCCTTGCTCATTCTGGGTGCAATTGCCATTTTTCTTCTGGTCTCCCTGGCCAGCTACCATCCGGCTGATCCCGGCTGGTCCAACAGTGGCGCCTACACGCAAATACATAATGCCGGTGGCCTCATCGGGGCCTGGCTGGCGGATGTACTGCTGTATTTACTCGGCTACCTGTCCTACCTGTTCCCCGTCATGGTTGGCTACAGTGGCTGGCTGGTCTACCGCGGCGAAACATCGGACGGCAGTGTTGACCTGCACGTGCTGGCGGTACGCTGGTCCGGTTTTCTGCTGACTGTCGGCGCCGGCTGCGGGCTGGCCACGCTGGAGTCCGGGTCGAGCAATGCCGGCTTGCCTGCCGGTGCCGGCGGGGTGCTCGGCAACGTCATCGGTAATGGCCTTGTCGATGTCGTCAGCCCGGTTGGCGCCATGCTGTTCCTGCTGGCGCTGTTTCTTACCGGCATCACCCTGTTTACCGGGCTTTCATGGCTGGTGGTCATGGATTTCATCGGTAAAAACACCCTCATCTGCACCGATCATCTGTATGCACTGGCCAGCGGGATACCAGAGCGGATGGCCGCACGCCGTGCCCGTAATGAACGCGTCGAGGTCATCAAGGCCAGCCAGGAGAAGGTGGCAAAACGCAAGCCGGTGCGCATTGAACCGGTGATTACAAAGCCCAAGCCCAGTGAACGCAAGGAGCGCGAACGACAGGTTCCGCTGTTTGATCCACCGGCCAATTCAGCGTTGCCGCCCCTGTCGTTGCTTGATGAACCCCGGCCGGAAGAGGAGGGCTATTCCAACGCGGCGCTGGAGGCCATGTCACGGCTTGTGGAATTGAAATTGCTTGACTTCAATATTGCCGTTGAAGTGGTTGCCGTGAATCCGGGGCCGGTGATTACCCGCTTTGAACTGGATCTGGGCCCGGGTGTCAAGGTCAGCCAGGTCAGCAACCTTGCCAAGGATATTGCGCGTGCGCTGTCTGCCATCAGTGTGCGCATCGTTGAGGTCATACCGGGCAAGTCAGTGATCGGCCTGGAGATCCCGAACGAACACCGTTCGATTATCAGTCTTGGCGAGATCCTCAATACACATGAATATGACGAGTCCACATCACCGTTAACAATGGCGCTGGGCAAGGACATCAGCGGCCTGCCCATTGTCGTTGACCTATCCCGCATGCCACACCTGCTGGTCGCCGGCACCACTGGCTCGGGTAAATCGGTTGGCATCAACGCCATGATCCTGAGCCTGCTCTACAAGTCGTTGCCGAAAGATGTGCGCCTCATCATGATTGATCCCAAGATGCTGGAACTGTCGGTGTATGAAGGCATTCCACACCTGCTGACACCGGTAGTGACCGACATGAATGAGGCCGCCAATGCCCTGCGCTGGTGTGTCGGTGAAATGGAACGTCGCTACAAACTGATGGCGGCACTGGGCGTACGCAACATCGGCAACTACAACCGCAAGGTAAGGGAGGCCGAGGAGGCGGGCGAGCCGATTCCGGACCCGCTGTTCAATCCTGAAGAGGCACTGGAAGGCACCGAGCACCCGGTACTGCAGCGCTTGCCGTTCATTGTCATCGTCATCGACGAACTTGCAGACATGATGATGGTCGTCGGCAAAAAGGTTGAGGAACTGATTGCGCGACTGGCACAGAAGGCACGTGCCTCCGGCGTCCACCTGATACTGGCGACGCAGCGACCCTCCGTCGATGTCATTACCGGACTGATCAAGGCCAATATCCCGACGCGTATTGCCTTCCAGGTCTCCTCGAAGATCGATTCACGCACCATTCTTGACCAGATGGGGGCGGATCAGCTGCTCGGTCATGGCGACATGCTCTACATGGCACCCGGCACCAGTGTGGCGGTGCGCGTACACGGCGCCTTTGTCTCGGACTCGGAAGTGCACCGCGTGGCCGCACATCTCAAGGGCAAGTCTCAACCCGAGTACATGGCCGAGATCCTGGAAGCGTCCTCCGAGCCTGTTCCCGGCCTGTCAGCCGCCAATGGCGGGGGTAGCGGCGGTGGAGATGATACCGAATCCGACCCGCTCTACGACCAGGCCGTCGCCGTGGTGACACAAACACGGCGGGCATCGATTTCCGGAGTACAGCGACGACTGAAGATCGGCTATAACCGCGCCGCACGCATGATCGAGTGCATGGAAGAAACCGGCATTGTTTCGCCAATGGAGAGCAACGGCAATCGCGTGGTACTGGCGCCACCGCCACCCGACGCATGAGCATTTCAGGACTTTCCCGGCTACTCGGGCTGTTGCTACTGGTCCCGACGCTAAACCCAGCCGCGCCGTCGCCGGACTATTTCACCGGCTTCTTTAACGGACTGTCGACCATGCAGGCCGACTTCGATCAGCAGGTCGTTGACGGCAACCGGCAATTACTGCAGTCGTCACAGGGCCACATGTGGATAATGCGGCCGGGACGCTTCCGCTGGGACTATGAAACGCCCTACAAGCAGCAACTGGTTGCTGATGGCGAACGCCTCTGGTCCTATGACGAGGAACTCGAACAGGTCACGGTGCAACCGGCTACCAAGGTGCTGACGTCGACACCGGCCATGCTGCTCAGCGGCGACCAGCCACTGGAGCTGCTCTTCACCATCGAGGAGACGTCCGCGCAAGCAGGTGAGCAGCGCGTCACTCTCACTCCGAAATCCGATGACAGTAATGTCACGCGCCTGCATGTGCATTTTTCCGGAAAGCTGCTGACGCGCATAGACGCCGAAGACAGTTTTGGTAACACCACGCAGTTCAGCTTCACCCACCTTGAACGCAACCCTGAACTTGATGAAAAACTTTTCTCGTTCACACCACCCGCCGGGGCAGATGTCATAGGAAACAGCGACTAGAGCCTGTCGTCAGGCCGGCACCATGACAGCTTCATCCGTCGCCTATCGTCCACTCGCCGATCGCATGCGGCCACGGTCGCTGGACGCCTATGTTGGTCAATCACATATCCTTGGCAGCGGCAAACCGTTACGCAGAGCCATCGAGGAAGGCAACCTGCACTCCATGGTCCTGTGGGGGCCACCCGGCACCGGCAAGACCACCCTGGCCAGGATGCTGGCCGAACAGACCCGCGCCGAGTTCATCACGCTGTCTGCCGTACTCGCCGGCGTCAAGGACATCCGCAATGCCGTCGCGGCAGCCCGCCAGATCCGTGAAATGGAATCACGCCTGACAATTCTGTTCATCGATGAGGCGCATCGCTTCAACAAGGCCCAGCAGGATGCCTTTCTGCCCTATGTCGAGGACGGCACGGTCATCTTTATTGGTGCCACCACCGAGAATCCTTCATTTGAACTGAACAGTGCGCTGCTATCGCGTACCCGCACCTATG
>CAMYIO010000126.1 GCA_947258515.1 uncultured Ectothiorhodospiraceae bacterium | reverse complement strand
GTTGCGTAGGCCCACTATGCGCCTCGAAATCGTGACCATTTGTACTCGTTCTCCCATCATGCTCGCTACGATCACCTAAGTCCGACAGGCTCCTAGCGCGGGTTCTTCCCTGATAAAGACAAGGATTATGAATTATGGCCACGGAAGCACACGGAAAAACACGGAAATATTTCCGGTAAGGCTTTTATTTTTTCGTGTCTTCCGTGGATTCCGTGGCTATTAACGAATCTGGCACCGTCAGAACGGCCACAGACTCCAGCCATCGTCCAGATCATCTTCGCAGCGGCTCAACTGGGTATGGTATTCCGCGGCCCGCGCACTGACCTTCTTTGCCACCTCGATTAACCACGGCTTGCTGTTATAGCTCTTGCGCTGATAACCACCGTGCCCTTCGTGATAGGCCAGGTACTGGTTATAGGCGTCCCATTGCGAGATGCCCAGCTTCTGGTAACTGATACTCCCGTACCAGGAGACAAAATCCACCGCATCATCAAAATCATCCCGATCGGCGCCACCGTTACCGGATTTCTCAACGTACCAGTCCCAGGTCGAATCCTGCGCCTGCGCATAACCATAGGCCGAGGATACCCGCCCCCAGGGGATTACCCAGAGGATGCGATCCCGCGGCGGTTTGGCATCATCGACGAACCTTGATTCCTGGTAGACAATCGCCAGCTGTACATGGATGGGTGTACCCCAGCGATCAAAGGCCTTGCTCGCATCCCGGTACCAGCCGCCCTTGTCCGCGAAGATTTCACAGCTGTCGGTGATATTCTGCGGCGGATCGGTAGAACAGGCCGCCAGCAACAGCACAGACAGGAACAGGATCGGGCGTGAGTCACACATCAGGGTGAGACTATATCGCAGTACCGCTATAATGCCAGCAAACCCGGCAGGCATTAGCACTGCCGGAACCGAGGAGACCGGACATTGACCATGAATGACACAGGCCTGCCAGAGACGCTTCCCGGTTTCGATGACCCGATCGGGCTGTTACGCGCCTGCCACGATAAGATGCTGGCCCACTGTGAGCTGCTGACCACCCTGGTCGACATGGACACCCCGGACGCTGCGGCACGCGAGGCAGCCAGAAACATCAGCCGCTATTTTTCGAACAGTGCGGTGCTGCATCATCGCGATGAAGAGGAAGACCTGTTCCCGCGCATTAACAGTCAGTCCCTCAGGATCGCAGAACTGATACACACCTTGAAAAAGGAACATGTAACACTGGATGCGCTGTGGAACCGCATTGCACCTGAACTGAAGCAACTGCCGGGAGACGGCTTCAGCAGCGCATTCAAACAGTCGGCGCAGGAGTTCAGTACGCTCTGCGGGGAACATATCGCACGTGAAAACCGGGAATTGCTGCCGCTCGCCAGTAACAGCCTGAGTCACCAGGCACTGGCAGAAATCGGCGAGAAGATGGCCGCCCGCCGCGGTGTAAAATTCTCTGCATTGTAGGAGCGGCGTCCCCGCCGCGATTGTTTTTTGTTATACCCCGAATCGCGGCGGGGACGCCGCTCCTACAATTATTGGTGTAAGCGTAGAGCAGAATGAATTATAAATACCGGTCAATGATGGCCATCACAGCCTGCAAGGCACCGCGATTCTTCTCCACCACCTGGCGGCCCAGCTGGCCAACCCGGTGACGTTCGTTGGCATCTCCCAGCCAGCGGCTGACGGTTTGCAGCAACTCGTCGCTATCCGCCACCTGCACCGCCGCACCGGCAGACACCAGTAATTCGCAAATCTCAATAAAGTTGAACACATGCGGCCCGGTGATGACCGGTATCCCGAGTGCCGCCGGCTCCAGCAGATTATGTCCGCCATGTTCAACCAGGCTGCCGCCCACGAAGGCAACATCCGATGCTGCGTACAGCAGGGGTAATTCACCCATCGTGTCCGCGACATACACATGGGTCTCGGCAGTGCAAACGGCATGGTCACTGCGCATCACGGTGCTGTAGCCACGCTGCCGGCACAATGCGGCAACGGCTTCAAAGCGCTCGGGATGGCGCGGCACCATCACCAGCAGGCAATGATTGAACTGTTTGCGTAACTGCCGGTACACATCCAGCAGCAGTTCATCTTCGCCTTCATGGGTACTGGCGGCAATCCAGACCGCTCTTGCTGCCCCCCAGTCACGCCGCAATACCTCTGCGCGCTCCAGCAGGCTGGGCGGGATACGTTGCTCGAACTTCAGGTTACCGGTCATCGTTATGGTGGAGGGATTCGCACCGAGACTCTCAAAGCGCCGCGCATCGGACTCACTCTGGGCGGCGATCTCCGTGACGGCTGCCAGCGTCTCTGCGGCCAGGCTTCGTACGCGGCGGTAACCGGCAACAGAACGGGCCGAGAGGCGAGCATTGACCAGCAACAGCGGTACGGCGCGATGCTTGCAATGATGAAACAGGTTCGGCCATAGCTCGGTTTCCATGACGATCGCCAGCTGCGGCTGGACACGCCCGCAAAACCTCGCCACCGCGCCCGGCAGATCGTAGGGGGCATACACATGCGCCACCTCCTCACCGAACAGGGCTGTTACCCGTGCCGAACCCGTCGGTGTCACCGTGGTGACGAGCAGCGAATGTTCCGGGTACCGTTCCAGCAGGGCACGCACCAGCGGTGCGGCCGCCTGTACCTCACCGACCGACACCGCATGTATCCAGATGACCCGCTTGCCCAGTGGCGGTTCAATGAAAGCAAAGCGTTCCGGCCAGCGGCGCCAGTAATCCGGGGTCCGCAGGCCGCGCCAGGCGAGACGCAGCAACACCAGTGGCGCAAACAGGTAGAGCAGGAAAGTGTAGAGTTTTCTCAACAGAACAGCGCGCCGGCCAGCTATCCCCGTCCCTTGGGCCCGCACTTCTCACGGGATTGACGAGCCCTCGCTTGATCCTTGAATTCACGAGGTATTTTCTGAAGGAGTGGAATAACCATGTGTATTTCCGACTGAAGAAAATGCCTTGTGAACCCACTTTCCTGCGCGATCATCTCACCACCCCGTGGGAACTGCGAGCCAACCAGTCCATGTACAGCGGTACACCCTGCTCCACCGACTTGAACGGCTTGTCGTAGCCGAGACCACGCAGGGTACTGATATCCGCTTCGGTAAAACTCTGGTAGCGGCCACGCAGATGCTCAGGAAACGGAATGTATTCAATCTCGCCTCGCCCGTACCAGGCAATCACGGCATTGGCGACATCGTTGAAACTCTGGCAGCGGCCGGTCCCGAGGTTGATGATGCCCGACTTGTCGGGGTTATCCAGGAACCAGAGATTCACATCCACGACATCATCGATATAGATAAAGTCACGACGCTGTTCGCCATTACCATATCCGTCACACCCTTCAAACAGGCATGGATTTCTGCCGTCCCCGAGCTGTCGACTGAGATGGCAGGCGACACTGGACATGCTGCCCTTGTGCTGTTCACGCGGTCCGTACACGTTGAAATAACGAAACCCGGCGATCTGGCAGGCAGCACCCGGAAGGACCCTGCGCACATACTGGTCAAACAGAAACTTCGAATAGCCATAGACATTCAATGGCGATTCATGCGCCCTCGATTCACTGAAGACACTGCCGCCCCCATAGACCGATGCCGAGGAGGCATACAGGTAGGACGCCCCGTTTTCCAGGCAGTAATGCAGCAGTGTCTTTGAGTACTCGTAGTTGTTATTCATTATAAAGTGGCCATCCCACTCGGTTGTCGCCGAGCAGGCCCCTTCATGAAATATGGCATCCACCTGTTCAGCAAAACCGGCACCACGCTGCACCCGATTGATGAAATCGTCCTTGTCGAGGTAATCGAGAATTTCACAATCGACCAGATTCAGGAACTTGGTGCCGTCCTTCAGGTCATCGACAACGATAACATCTTCTCGACCGCGTTCATTGAGACCCTTGACAATATTACTGCCTATAAATCCGGCCCCGCCTGTGACAATAATCATGTTCAGTGTTCCTGCTGTTTGATTGTTTCGATGAGTTCGCTGGTCGAGCAGCCATCGGCAAAATCGAGCACCACCACATCGCCGCCCGCCTGCATGACACAGTCATAACCGGCGATGTCTTCCGGTCTGTAATCACCACCCTTGACCAGCAGGTCCGGTTTGATATCGCAGATCAGCTGTTGCGGCGTGTCCCCGGAGAACGGCACCACCCAGTCGACACTTTCCAGCGCCGCCAGCACCGTCATGCGCCGGTCCAGGGGATTGATCGGACGGCCCTTGCCCTTCAGGCGTTTCACCGAGGCATCATCGTTGACCGCCACGATGAGACGCTCACCGAGCCGCCGCGCCTGGTTCAGATACAACACATGTCCGGCATGCAGGATATCAAAGCAGCCGTTGGTCATGACGATACGTTCACCGTGCGAGCGGGCATCGGCAACGGCAACCCGCAACTGCTCGTGGTTCATTTCGCCGAACCCGGCATCCTGCCCCATCAATACAGTACGTCGCAGCTCGGGTACCGAGACGCTGGCGGTTCCCAGCTTGCCAACGACGATACCGGCGGCGAGGTTGGCGAGCGCGGTGGCCGAAGGCAGCGCCTCGCCGGCCGCCAGTGCCGCGGCCAGTACCGAGATGACCGTATCGCCGGCACCCGTCACATCAAACACCTCGCGCGCCTGGGTGGGTAAATGAAACTCCGGCTCACCACGGCGCAGCAACGTCATGCCATGTTCACCACGGGTCACCAGCAGTGCCTCGATATCATGCTGCGCCAGCAGTGCGGCGCTGTTGTCCATCAACGCCTGTTCATCGGCACAGTGGCCGGCAACCAGCTCGAATTCGGCCATATTCGGCGTCACCAGTGTCGCACCGCGATAGCGACTGAAGTCCTGCGCCTTGGGATCGATGAGTACCGGCTTGCCGGCGGCCCGTGCCGTGGCAATCAACTGCTCGACTGTCGCGAGCGTGCCCTTGCCATAATCCGACAGCACCACGACATCACAGTGTTGCAGCCCCTGCCGGTACTGTGCCATCAGTGCCTCGCTGTCGAAGGCATCAAAGCCGTCCTCAAAGTCGAGCCGGATCAGTTGCTGATGACGACTGATGATACGCAGCTTCGTCACCGTCGACGTATCACGGATCTTCTGGAACCGGCAGTCGATGCCCGCGCCGCTTAACAGCGCCTCGAGCGACGCGGCCGCCTCATCATCACCGGTCACGCCGAGCAACTGTGTATGCACACCGAGTGCGGCAATGTTCAGGGCCACGTTGGCGGCCCCGCCGGCACGCTCCTCTGACTGACCAACATGCACCACCGGTACCGGTGCCTCCGGTGAAATCCTGGAGGTCACACCATGCCAGTATCGGTCCAGCATGACATCACCGACGACAAGGACACGTGCCTGCTCAAAAGGGGGTATATGTATCTTCATTGTCGCCAATACTGGTTCAACCTGATAAAAAAGCCATTTTAGCCACGGAATCCACGGAAGAACACGGAAATATTACTTAATAAGGCTTTTATTCTTCTGTGTTCTTCCGTGGATTCCGTGGCCATTTGATAATAGCGGGTGATTTGTTGTCGGACAGCGCCGGCGTACAATCTTGCGCTATTCATGCACACGCATCCCTACTCGATTCGTTACTGGCCAACCTGGACGGCTATCGCCGTACTGTGGTGCCTGTCGCACCTGCCCTTCGCCTGGCAACTTGCCATTGGTCGATTTATCGGTCGAACCTCATATCTGTTCGCTGCTCGCCGCCGATCGATCGCCGCGGTGAACCTGTCGCTGTGTCTTCCCGAGCTGTCCGATAGCGAACGCGAACAGATCCTCGCCGCGCAGTTCGTCTCCATGGGCATTGGCGTACTGGAAATGGCCATGAGCTGGTGGGCACCGGAGCGGCGATTAAAAAAGCTCGTCCGTGTAGAAGGGCTGCAGCACCTGCAGACGGCACTCGACAGCGGCAAGGGCGTCATCCTGCTCAGCGCGCACTTCACCACCCTCGAGATTGGCGGCCGCCTGCTGGCACTGCATACCCCGTTTCACGTGATGTACCGCGAACACAAAAATGCGGCCTTCGACAGGGTCATGAAAGCCGCCCGTATGCGGCATTTCGGCAAGGCCATCCCGCGCGGCGACCTGCGCGGCATGCTCGGGAGTCTGCAGGACAACATGCCGGTGTGGTATGCGCCTGACCAGGACTACGGCAGGGAGCAGAGCATCTTTGTACCCTTCTTTGGCATCCCCGCCGCGTCCATCACCGCCACCTCCCGGCTGGCACGAATCAGTGGCGCCGCCGTGGTGCCCTTCTTTCAGACCCGCCTGCCCGGCAGCCGCGGCTATCAGCTGCAGCT
>CAMYIO010000125.1 GCA_947258515.1 uncultured Ectothiorhodospiraceae bacterium | reverse complement strand
GGTGCGGGGGATAGCCCATGAAGGTCACGTGCCACATGGCATGATATACAGACCGGAAACACGTGAGCAGTCGAATCTATTCGTCAACAAACAGGACGCTTGCAAACGAGGCGGATTCCATACATGCCGCTTGCCTAGATTTTCGGCCTTTGTCCGGTAACCTGTCCATAGCGGAAGGGACCGGTTGAATCCGCACCGATGAGGTGTCGGTCGCAGGAAGCTGGCGAGTGACCACTCAAGCCCTGGTAGCCGCCCTTTCCGACCACCGCAAAAACCGAAGCGACCCACAATCCTCTCCCTCGCATTCGTAACACCCTGATTTGCGCAGGCCTTTGGTTTTGCACCACACTTAACTTATTCATTTCTCTTGGAAACACCAGGACAACCCCTTGAGCCACCACCACAGGAAAAGGTTCGGCCAGAAGTGTTGCCCGGAGTTGTTTCTATGCGGATTCTGCGGAGTTAGCAAGAGAGAGGCTCAGACTGTCAACGATCTTTTTCGACAGCTTGAAGCAATCAATCTTGTCCGGGAGTAATTGCCGCCCTAGCAGTTCGTGAGTTCGGATTCCAGCAATTCGTTTAACGGACGTGGCATGCCGATGCCGTAGCCCTGGGCATAGTCGACCCCAATCTCGCGCAGCTTCTCCAGGATCGCATCGTTTTCGACAAATTCGGCAATGGTCTTCTTACCGGTCACGTGCCCTATCTCGTTGATCGATCGCACCATGGCCAGATCCATGGGGTCATCGAGTATGTCTTTCACGAAGACGCCGTCGATCTTCAGAAAATCGACTGGCAGACTCTTCAGATAGGCAAAGGATGAGAGACCACTGCCGAAGTCATCCAAAGCAAAGAAGCAACCCAATTGTCTAAGTGCCTTGATCAAACTGATTGCACTGACGAGATTGGCGATTGCTACGGTTTCGGTAATCTCAAAACAGATCTTATGTGCGGGAACACCTGATGATTCGAGCTCCTGGATCACAAAAGGAAGAAACGTTTCGTTGCTCAGCGAAAGCCCGGAAATATTGATGGAACAAATACCCAGTTCTTCCAGTTGCGAAGGGTGGTCCCGAAACCAACTCAGTACCCGACCGATGACCCAACGATCGACCTTGTCGGAGAGGTTGTAGCGCTCGGCTGCGGGCAGGAAGGCTCCCGGTGGAATCAGATTGCCCTGTTCATCTTCCATTCTCAGAAGGATTTCATAGTGCCTCTTGTGGTCATCGTCTCCGAGAACAACCGGTACGATATCCTGGAAGTAGAGCTGAAACCTCCCCTCCGACAGGGCACGCGGGAGACGCACTGCCCACTGCATCTCACCATGCCGCTTCACCCGTTCTTCGTCATCATCCTGATGAAGATGGACCCTATTCCTCCCGCGCTCCTTTGCGATATAGCAGGCTGCATCGGAATCGCTCAACAAGTGTTGAATACTCTTGCTTTGGTCGTTGACAGCGACTAGTCCAACACTTACGCCGACACTGAAGATGTGTTCCTCCCAGGGAAAGCTGAAAGTACCGACCGCATCGACTATCGCCTCCGCCACTCGCAGGGCTTCCTCGATGGAGCAATGCTCCATCAGCAGGCCGAATTCATCACCGCCGAGACGGGCCAGCGTATCGCGTTTCCTGATGTGCTGCTGCAACAGTTGACCAAGCTGGCGTAACAACTCATCGCCGGCCACATGACCGCCGGTGTCATTTACCAGCTTGAACTGATCCAAATCGAGATAACAGAGCGCATTCTCGGTTGAGTCCACTTGGGCCGTATCCAACACCCGCCGCAGGCGGCGTTCAAATTCGCCGCGATTGATCAGGCCGGTCAGTGAGTCGTGGGTGGCCTGGTACGAGACCTGCCGGGATAATTGTCGTGCGGCAGTGACGTCTTTGAATACCAGCACCACCCCCAGCACGCTTCCATCCTTGGCAAAGATGGGTGCCGCCGAGTCCTCAATAGCGTATTCGATCCCTGAGCGGCTCACCAGCACGGTATGGTTCGCCAAGCCGACAATCCTGCCTTCGCTTAGGCAACGCGCCACCGGATCAACTGCCGGTCTGCCGGTCTCTTCACCGACAATCCGGAACACCTCTCCCAATAACTTGCCTTTTGACTCTGCCTCCGACCAACCTGTCAGGTTTTCTGCAACCGGATTTAGAAAATCAACGCGGCCTTCCGCGTCAGTCGATATCACCGCATCGCCGATCGAACTTAACGTCACCTGGGCTCGTTCTTTCTCAGCAAACAGTTCCTCCTCGAATCTGATCCGTTCAGTGATATCGTGAATGACACAAACGACACCCAGAATCTCGTCGTCCTCATCCCGAATCGCCGATAGCGACACTATCACCGGGATTCGCTTGCCGCTCTTCGAGAGACACTTTTCGACTAACGCCTCCGCGCCACCCCGGTCGGTCGACTCCAGGTCCCATTGATCCAGGAAGCTATTTTCTCCAGCCTCAAAGATATCCCGGACAGACCGTCCAACAAGCTCGTTCTTCTCGTACTCCAATAACGCCAATGCTCTTGTGTTTATCAGTCGGATCGTCGTATCCGGATCGGCAACGACCAGACCATCACCCATTGAAGCAACGATATTGTCGAGGTAGTTTTTTGAAATCGTCGTTTGGCTAAGATTCGCCCCCATTTCGTTGATGGCCGAGACGACCTGGCTTAGCTCGTCCTTTGCAGGGCGACGATCGAGAACCAATCGAGCGTCCAGATGATCAGCGGAAAGATTTTCCAGATGACGCGAGATACTCGCTAAGTGCCTCGTAACGAGATATTGAAAAATAAGAAAAATAAATACGGAAACCACGGCGGTTTTGAAACCGTTGGATACGAGTATGACAACGACCCGGTCGATTAGATCCTGATACACCCCATCCAGGGTGGCAACAACCAGCAGGCTGCCAATATGAAGTTTTTCGTCCTCACGAACATAGATCAGCGGCAGTTGCTCGGCAATGGTGTTTTCGAAGATCTGGTTGCCCACTGAGGCAACGACTCCCTCCGCTGTACGTATTTCCAAATACCGCAGGTCCGGAAGTTGGATAAGGTCCTCGAGTTGCGACTGAATTTGCCTGTCATAGAGGTTCCAAAGATTCTCCGTCACCGATGTCAGCGACAGCTTTTCGACCTGCGCTATCTGGCCCTTGACCTTGCTTACACCGTCACGATATTCCTGAAACAACTGGAACGCCGTGATCAGCAAAGTAATCAATGAACTGAAAAGGACGACATAAATGATCAGTCGCCGGGTGATGCCGTACGCCCGATCAGTTGCCTTCACAGCTTCCCTGGTATTCCTTTCCATACTTGCAGAATATTTCCTGGAACGTACCGTCTCCCTTCATCTGTTCGAGCACTTCGTTGATCTTCGGGAGCATTGGAGCAAGAAATGATTTCTTGGAAATTCCTAAATGATAGAAGCTCTCGAAAACAGGTTTATCATTCCAGTCCAGCTTGTTTTGAAATTCAGGATCCAGTTCAATAATCCGCTGCATGACCTCGACATCAGTAAGGGCGATATCTATTCTTTCCGCAAGTAGTTTTCTTGCATTGAAAACGTCCGCCTTCACTTCTTCAATATAGTAATCATATTTTTCTGCAGCGGCCGAAAACTCTTTGCCGACATTGTTTCCAGTAACATAACCGATCCGATACGGCTTCAAGTCCTCCCATTGCGCCCATGAAAAATCCTTTTCCTTCAGATGAAAAAACACCCACCTGGAATTTCTTATCGGCGGGGTAAATGAAATGAAATCTTCGCGCTCCTGAGTCTTCGATACCATCAGGATGACGTCTTCCGAGCCGTCCTTGATTCTCTGCATACCCCTTTCAAATGGGTAAACGACTGTCAGGGTCTTCATGCCCAGCCTGTCAAACAGCTGCTGCACAATCTCAACCGCGACCCCGCCGGTCGCTTTGGACCCTGCCTCCCCCTCGGTCCACGGTGGGTAAGGATCACCAGCAACCCTGACCACACGCTCCTCTGCGATTACGTCGGCACCAAGGCCCGCGATAAACACAAACGAAATAATCCAATTCGTGATAGCTCTCAACTGATTCTCCAATCAATTTCCCTACCAATGCATCAAATCCGGTCCAGTCCCTCATTGAGGCGGGAATCGCCTGGGCACCGAAGAACACAGACAACGATGCCACAGATGGCTTCTCGCAAATCATCAAGGGGAATATAACGTGATCAAAGTATAGGCAGAAAACATTTTCTTCACCCTGAGCTAGGCAGTTGTCGCCCAGCTATCACTAACACCGCAGAATGATCGGCGGCCACTGAATATTGAACACGCTGTCGGGAAACCGTAGCGAATTGGTCGGATATTGGTCTGGTTCCGCTCGCCAGATGCGTTTGCCTGTCTCGCCTTCGGGGTGCCGGGCCGATTTGCATCGATTGATTTTGTTCCGGCAGCAAACAACGCACTTCGGGACTTCCAGCAGCCATGATAAATCATTATTCTGACGTTGTTGGTGGACCCGCGAGCTGAGGTTTGTCTCTGTCCCGATATGTCCCGCTTCAGTCGGAATTGAGGTCTTCCTTGAATTGAGTTAGTAATAACTAATGGAAGAAGACATGACGAGGAAAACGCGACGGAATTTCTAGCCGTCGGAAAAGGTGGCCAGATAGCGAGCAGTGATTTGCACCGCCTTGAAAGCCTGAAGGGCAAACAGCAGGAAAAGAAAACACATACAAGGACACAGTATTGAGCATCCGGTTGAGTGAAGATCTACAGCAGCGCCTGCTGACGTCGAAACTACCAAGCCTCCCGGCAATGGCCGTTCAGCTGCTTGGACTGGATCGATCGGCTTCCTCGAATGTCGTCGCGCTCACAGAGATTGTTTCCAATGATCCTGCAGTCGCTGCGGCGCTGATTCGCCTCGCGAACTCTGCTGCTTACCATCGCATCGAATTGGCCGAGACTCTCGCTCAAGCGGTCAGCCATTTGGGCTATGAGCGATCTCGCATGATTGCGCTGTCCGCTACCCTCTTGCCTACGCTGCGCGGTATTGAGCGGCCAGGGTTCTGCTACGAAGAGTTCTGGCGGCGTTCCTTAATCGCCGGAGCAGCGGCGCGTGCCATCGGAAAGCGTCTGCGGCCAGATGACATAGAGCCTATCTTCCTGGCAGCACTCCTTCAGGACGTCGGCATGCTTGCGCTGGCACAACTCCCAAACGCCATCTATCAGGACATCAACTGCAATGAATATACGCACGAGGTCGCCATCGAACGCGAACGAGAGGTTATGCATGAGGACCACAGTGCGGTTGGCGCGTGGCTGCTGGAACAATGGCGATTTCCGGCAAGCCTTGTACACGCGGTTCGCCTCAGCAATACACCGGGCACCGTGCCGGTTCCGATGGAAGCGAGGGACTTCAGTAACCTGGTCACGGCCGCAGGTTTGTTGGCCGATTTGTGGATGTGGGCGGGCCGGGTACATCCGAAACTGATCGTTTATGAGTCTCACATTACAAATCTGCTGGGCTTGGATTGGCCAGAGGTGATAGCGATCTCGGCAGATGCATCGTCTGAAATCACCGTCGTTGAAGCACTCTGCGGGGTAAAAATCGTCGATGTAGTGAATATGCACCTGGCTCTCTCTACGTTGCGCGATCGTGGTGAATCAGAACCGTAAATTGAACAGCACCGATGAAACACACGGTTATCCAGCCGCAAACTGAGGGTGAAACCGCGGGAAAAGAGCCCAACAAAACTCGCCGAACTGCATTCCACGCTTGGCGCTTGGAGTGTTGGCCCGCTCGGGGTGTTGAGTAATCTGGTCGCGCGAACACCGTATCTCGGTCCAGGTGCTAGGTGGTCACTAATCGCGAGCATCATCGCGTCGAGCAGTATGCGGTTCGCGATCCATCTTCCTCGTCTTCCGAGAACTTTTTTCTATGCGTATTACCCGACGCATCTTCTTATTCTTCTTGAGATTTCTCGTGTTTCGGCGAATCAATAACGACCTGTCGGCTATTTCACTACGCGCACGGTCATCCATTCGATGACGCCTCCATGACCGTAGTCAGACGGCAGGCGATTCGGCAACTCAAAAGAAAGGTCAGCTTGGTGGTTCCTGCCGAGCCGGTGACCACCGATAAGGACCGCTTGGTGTTGAGTCCTGCCGGTCAGGCGATCAAAAAGCCGACGTTCGATTCGGATTTCCTGGCCTATGTCTGGTGACCACCCCATTGCAGTCGCGGCCGAGTCGAATCTCCAGCGACCGCTCTGGCCGAGTTGCACTCTTTAAGTATCGGGCAGGTTTTAGCTTGGAGCGAACCCTCAAATGTCCGGTCAGGAGAATAGGTAACCGTCTGGTCGTGGCCGGGTGCGGCGGTAGTGTGGAGCGATCCGAGGGTCCGCTATCCATTCCAACCCTCAAATCTGAAAGCCGACGTTCGTTTGTGCGGTGCAATAGGCCGTAGTCGACCCACTGCTGCCGGTTGCAGGTATGGTTCCAAGACACAGTTGGTTCATTGATAGCGGAAATTCCCGTTCGGGGTAAGCGACAGGCGCTTTTGCGAGACCGCCGTGCGG
>CAMYIO010000124.1 GCA_947258515.1 uncultured Ectothiorhodospiraceae bacterium | reverse complement strand
ATGCCGCGCCCGAGGAACAGCGGCTTCAGAAAAGAGTCACTGACACTGACCATAAGACTCCAGATCATGAAGATGACCGCAGGCACGGTCGGTTCGACCGAGAAGACATAGACGATAAGCGGACCGAGAACCAGCAGCGGCGGCAACTGCACGATAGCCAGCAACAGAATCAGCAATGCCCAGACACCGGCATAGGGCACACCGATGGCGAGCATTCCAACCCCTCCAAGTACCGTCTGGATCAATGCCACGCCGAGGACGCCCTGGGCAACACTGCGAATGGTGGTGCCGGCAAGGTCAACAAACGCCTTGCCTTCTTTCTCACCGAGTACACGACCGACAACCGTTTCCAGCGCACGGCTGCCGCTGCGTGCGTACACCAGAAAAACACCCGCAATAATAATTGAAACAACAAACATGAGAACCCCCGCACCCGCCCCGGCCGCGGCTGACAGGAACCATTTGCCAGCGGCCTCTGCCTGTGGCTTGAACTGCACCAGGGCGGCTTCCAGGTTAGTGGAGGCAAGCGACCAGGCATTGAACAGTTTCTCTCCGACAAGCGGCCAGTCCTTAACCGATGCCGAGGGTGGCGGGATAGTCAGTGTCCCCGAGTCGTATTCGGCTGCGATTGATTGTGTACCGTCGATCAGTGAACCGGTAAGCATCACAGAAGGTACGATCAAAATCGCCAACGCAACCAGGTCAATCAGAACAGCTGTCAGCTTCTCGCGCCCGCCCAGCTTGTGATGTGCCTTCACATACAACGGATAGATGGCCACGGCCATGATCGCACCCCAGAGAATCGGCATTATAAATGGCCTCACAATGTTGAAGCACCATAACACCAGCAAGACAAGCAGTCCGATGCGGATTGCAGCATCCAGCACTCTCTTCTGGAATAGTTTGTCCTCTTCTGTGCGAGATGTATTACTCATAGTTACTCCTTGTTGTTTATTTGAGCCGCCCAACACCGGCTTGTAGCTTAATCATGCGCCCTACTACCCTCAGTCATGCGCACACCAATCAAACTGGCCACCACGATGGCCATGTAAAACACCCCGACAATCGCTTCCATGGTGACGAGAAAACGCGCCAATGGCGTGACCGGTAAAATATCACCATAACCGAGCGTGGTAATGGTCACGAAGCTGAAATAGGTTGCAGTTGAAAAATTTTCGAGCCAGGGGGCATGGGGAACTCCATTGAAGGAACCCGGCAGGGCTTCCGCAATTAACAGGTACAGCATCGCCCAGATCATGGCCAGCAACATATAGATACAGATGGCACCGACAATCTTGTTACCATCAACTGCGCCGGTAAAGAGTACCTGGCGCAGCAGCAACCAGGTCGTCCAGATAAAGAAACACAATAACAGGATCAGGTGCGCATAACTGAAACCGGCCTTGTCCAGCACTGCACCGGCAACGATAAACAGCAACATGAGCAGTACAAATACGATGTTGATAACAAGCCTGTTGTGCTGGCCCTTCTGGCCCCAGGCGGCAATCATGATGGTGGCGATCGTGCCTGCCTGCACAATCCTCGGCCCGAAATCGCCCGGGATGAACTCCAGCACGGAACCAATCAGCAGCAGCAGCACGAGCCCGCCCGCCAGATAAATAAAATTATTTTTTTCAGAAATAGGTTGCAAAGAGGCTATCCCGGTTCCGACTCCCGTCGCGCAAGTGTAGCATGTAGAATTGCAGGTGTTGACAGTATTGATTTTCTGGCAACGGTTGCTGCTGTCCATGGCACCCGCAGTTACCCACTATTATCCCCGGCCCCTCGCTTCGCTCTCCCCAACCCCCTCGGCAATTGCTCCATGCCCTACCGCCTGCATCCATGCAGGCGTCCCGGAGGGAGAGAGTGTTAAGCCGATAATTGCATAAATCCCGTCCTGACAGCTGATTTTGCCACATGATTTACGGGATGAAATGAATATTTCATTTTGATCCTTGAGTTCACCACTCGTGAGGTTCTGGATAGCATGGCGGGTATAACAGCAGATAGAAAAGACCTGCAACGTCTTCTCTGACTTGCTGTTTTTAATTGAATGGCGCGCCCGGAGAGATTACTCGCCCCTACGGGGCTCGCCCTGCGCTTCAGGAGGCTGGCTTTCTCTCATTGCCTCGTCTTTGGCGAATGAGTCGATGTATTAGAGCTATAGCCGAAGATACTCCGTCATCAACGCTGGATACATCACAGGGTTGAACAGGATATTCGTGATGTAGTTGCATTCGTGCGTACAGGTCCGGCAGTGCGGGTTGCTGGCGGATATTGTACCAAGGACCTCCACTGCCGTCTCGGTGCGGGCCACCTGCATAATGTTGTAGTCATGGTCGCGCACGTTACCGAGGCTCTGCGTAAGGATCTCGCAGGGGTACACCTCGCCCGATTCGGTTAGCACCAGGTTCAGCTTCCCCGCGTAACAGGGCAGTGACCTGCCCTGCCCGATCAGCGTCTGGTGAATAAACCGACGCTGTAGTACATCCTGTGCCACCTTGAGGCGCGCTCCCCTGAAGCGGTGAATACCGGAGGTGCGGTCCCTGAGCCGGGTTGCCAACATTTCTCCTGCGCGGCGGTAATTCTCCGGATCGACCTGTTTGTAATCATTGTCCAGCAGGTTCCCGCGCACCATCGAGAGGGTGTGCGTGGTCCGACTGTCCAGACCACTGACAAAGTCGATGAGCTCTTCGGCCTTGTCCTGGTTCTGCGCAGTGAGAACTGTATTAAAGCCGAGCTCGAAGTTCGGGTAGGCATCGAGGAGGCCCAGCAGGTACTTATAGGTCTGCATGGTCTTGTCGAAATTGCCGCGGGTGTCGCGCAACCTGTCATGGTCAGTGCCGATGCCATCGAGCGAGAGCTTGACGACGACGATACTGTTGCGACAATGCGCCACAATCCGCTCCGTTTGATCCCGGATCAGTTCGGGTAACAGGCCGTTGCTCGGATACAGCATGACGGCGGGCCTGTTTCGATCGTAGAACACCTTGCTTATCTCGACCAGGTCCTTCCTCAGATAGACCTCGCCGCCCGAGAAGGCGAGCCATAACAGCCTGCCGAGTGACCGGGAGATGCGCTCGATTTCATCGAGAGACAACTCCGGTGCCCCGGTCTGTGGATTATCCGGACTCTTCAGGTAAAAGCAGAATGGGCAGTGGGCATTGCACTTGCGGGTAAGGAAAAAGGTCAGATGGACGGGCCGCCGTTTCCAGAAGATCGAGCCTGCATGTCGCACCAGCGAGGGCATCAGCCGGAGGCCTCCAGCAACCCGGCGTAGCGGCGGTAGCTCAGCAACCCGGCGAGGCCGCCCGCGCCGACCACCAGAGGGTAGACCAGCAGGTAGTAGGCGGTAGCCGCGAACGCAAAAGCCATCCCCCGGGCCCGGTAGAACCCCTGTAGCAATTCGCGATTTACAGTGATGTTCAGCGTCATCAACACCGCAATAATAACGAAGAACCACGCATTCCCGGTAGCTAGGACAAGCAGTACCGCAAGGACGCTGCCGAACAGCGCTATCACATCAAGCTTCAATGCCCGCGAGGCCGTGCCGGAGTCCGCAAGGAGATCCCTGTTATGTATGGAATAGATAGTCCAGAACCTGGATTTTCTGAAACCATTGCAGACCGAATCTGAAAGGGAATAGTCGAACAGGTGCCGGACCTGAATCCCGGGGTTCATAATGAGTCGATGCCCGGTGCTTCGTAACCGGTGACTAAAGTCGACATCCTCAAGTATAGGCAGAAAATCTTCGGCAAATCCTCCGCTCTTCTCAAATGCGTCCGCGTACAGCACCATGGCATGTGCCGCAATGTAGTCGGGTTTGTCGCGATCACGGCTTTCGGCGTGATTGATAAAGACGGATTGAAACGCACTGAAGAAGCGGTCGTCCGCCGGCTGCACCGTGTAGGTCCCGCCGAGTACCACGTTCCGGTCCGCGGCGGACAATTGCTCGACTGCAAGCGCAAGTGTGTCCTCGTTTAGCAGGCAATCCGCGTCGGTAAAGAACAGGATGTTCCCGCTGCTGTGAGATGCACCCACGTTGCGCGCCCTTGATGCCCCCGCGGGAACAGGCAGTTGTATGAGGGTACAGGGAAAGGTCTTTATTATCTCGGCTGAGCGGTCGTCCGAGCCATCATCGACGACGATCACCTCGAATCGCTCGTAGCGCGAGGCAAATGCCGCTTTCAGGCAACGTGCTATGGTGGCTGCACCGTTTCGGACGGGGATAATGATCGAGACAAGGTCAGCCATGCGTGGCTTTTGATTAACAGTCAGGCGTTCGCCCGCGATGCACGTCATCGTTCCTGTTGCCCGGGTATTCAGGCACAGTGATGCGGTGTCACTCAGATCAATCGGTTGTGGCACTTGGATGTTTTACCACGAGCACATCGCAGTGCGAACCACGGACCACACGCTCCGCCACCGAGCCAAGATGGAAGTGTTTTATCCCCGTGTGCCCGTGTGTTGACATGACGATCAGGTCGTACTCCCCGGAGCGATCGATAATGGTCTGTGCCGGTGAGCCGCGTTCAATGACAATTTGACGGTTTGCCTCGGGCGTGGTGCACGAGACAGCACATCTCTGCATGATCTTTTCTGCCGTCGCCGCTAATAACTCTGTCGTCTCCGGAGGCTCCGGAAAATCATCATCCATAAGATGAACCGTTGCCGGCTGATGAACGAACATCAGGGTCAATTCACCACCGTTCTGCGAGGCCAGCTTGTCTGCCTCCCGGAGCGCGTGATGTGACAATTCTGAACCGTCAACCGGTGCGAGAATGCGTTGTGTCTTCATGGTTCACTCCAATCTATTGGTTTGATATGACAGGGTAGTGACGCTGTGCGCTTCGGCCGTCGACCGGCAAACCGCACGCTGGCCGGTGACGCACCTGTCCTTGTACGGGCCCGTCGCAGCGCCAGTCAGAGGGTGATAACCCGATCGGCGGACACGAGCGCTTGCACTGTGTGGTCCCAGTCGTCATCGCTAAGCCCTGCCTCCGCATCGTGCCGGGATATCTCGTGGTCTGTCCCAAGCTGCGCAAGTGCATCCTCAAGCGCGCCTTTCTCGGGAAACAGGCCTGTGTTCAGGATAAAGATCTTCATGTCAGCGTCCTCCTGTTGCTATTGTGACTAGATGTTGATGACCTCATCCGCTGCGAGGATGGCGGCCGCAAGGGCGTCTGCCCCGATATACGGGAGCAATTGATCGGGAAGCGTGGTCCTCGATTCGATATCCGAGAACTCCAGCAACTCCGCCATCTCGGCGTTCTCGGGCGTATCAGGAAGAGGAACCAGGAAGACCACGCTCGGTGTGTGACCGAAAATCGTCAGGCCCGCGGCGACGCGCATGGTCTCCGTCGGGTCCCGACGTCCCAGCATGAGGATTGACTTTGTCTGTACCATTGAATGGCCTCCTAAAGGCTGACGATTTTGTCGGCATCACCGACCATGGCGCTGTTGTTGGTCTGGCTGCCGATCTCCACGGGGCAGGGCTGATCCCCCATGTAACGTTCCCAGGAGACTTCACAGGCCGCTGCCTTAGCGGCCCACACAGTTGCCTCGAGGACGTCATCTCGGGTGAGGGTCTTGACCCCGTCGCCGGTAAAAAAGCAGTTCCATACCACCGCATTGCGATCGCAGGCCCGGGCCAGCGACACCAGCACACTGGCCGCATCGCTCGATGATACCTCCAATAAAATCGTCATCGTCTCTGGTCTCCTGAATTCATGGATGATATGGGTCGGATCTCCGTGACATCATTTCTCAGTGCTCTGCCTGGCGATTTCGCGTGTTCCCGCCTTGCCTTTCCAGCCGTGAAATATATTACGCGTGACCCAAAGCTGGTACAGGCTTCTCAGGCCCTGCAAGTTGACCTGAAGATCATTCCAGGAACGCATCTGCAGCAAGCGGCGCAACAGGAATTTCGGCCGGGTGTAGAAACGCCGGAACGCAATCTGGCGCAGCGTCAGGATTTCATCGCGCGTCATTGTATAGGGCACGAACGCAGCTGACTGATAGGTACGATCCGAGAGATTCTCCGAGACACTCCCGTATTTCTCCAGGTTGTCATGCAACGGTGTACCCGGAAACGGCGTGAGCGAATGGAAGTTGGCCAGGTCGGCGTCGAGCTCCACGGCGAAGTCGATCGTCTTCAGGCCATCCTCGAAGGTCTCGCCCGGCGCGCCGAAGATAAACGGGGTACTCACACGGATGCCGGCCTGTTTCGCCCATTTGACATCGCGTCGGATCATGTCGAGCGTGGTCGCCTTGTGCAGCGAATTGAGTGTCTTCTGCACGCCGCTGTCCGCCCCAAATAACATCGCCCAGCAGCCGGCCTCTTTCATGGCCCGCAGCAGCGGTCGGTCAACCTGGTTCACGCAGGCCGAGGCAAACCATGTGAAATCGAGCCTGCGCCGCTTTATCTCCCGGCAGATCTCCATGGCCCGTTCGTAGTCGGCGGCAAATGTGTCGTCGATGAACTTGATCTCCCGATAGCCCTGGTCCAGGCACAGCTCGATCTCCTGCAGGACATTCTCCACACTGCGAAAGCGGTTCCCGCGG
>CAMYIO010000123.1:6749-13472 GCA_947258515.1 uncultured Ectothiorhodospiraceae bacterium | reverse complement strand
GCGGCCATATTGCAATGCCTGCCAGCGTGCTGGCCAGCCTGAGGTGAATGCGCGCCAGTGCTTAGCGAACAATCGAATGACTGTTGTTGATGCCCAGTGTTTTCAGATCCTGGGTGACCCGGTTGACTTCCGTGTGGCTTGCCAGGGGTCCGACCTGTACCTTGAAAAAGGTACCGGCCGCGGTGCTTGTCTCGACGATCCTGACAGCTCCGATATTTTGCGATTGCAGATCAGCCTGCATCCGCTGCGCATTGCCGCGACTCGAAAAGGCACCGACCTGCAGGTACAGGGCCTCGTTTGCCTGCGTCGCGTCGGGAACTGCGACGCTCTCGGCCGGCGGCGCGGCAGTGGCGACTTGCTGTGTGTCAATTGCGCGTATCTCCACCTGCCCGGTGCCGTATTGCAGGATATCGAGCTTTGCTGCAGCCGAGTAGGACAGGTCAATCAGCCGGTCTCCATGGAAAGGGCCACGGTCGTTGACCTTGACGATGACCGAGCGGCCGTTTTTCAGGTTCGTGACCTCGACATAGGTGGGCAATGGCAGGGTCTTGTGGGCAGCCGTCATCGCATACAGGTCGTACGGTTCGCCACTGGAGGTGCGTTTGCCGTGGAACTTGGTGCCATACCAGGAGGCGGTGCCGCGCGCGGTGTAACCCTTGCTCGAGGGCAGGGTGTAGTATGTCTTGCCGTACACCTTGTAGGATTCCGGGTTGCCATAGCGGCTCAGGGGTTCAGCGCGTGGCACGGCATCGGGGACGTTCGAAACGTCCCGCGGATTGGCCGGGGCATCATCCGATTGCACGCCGGTCTTCAGGGCACTGCAGGCCACAAAGCCGCTGCTGATCACCAGCAGTGTGGCGGCCAGTCGCACGCTTTTGCGCATGACGGGCCTAGTCATTGAAATGCGCGCTTTGTTCATAGGCGCCACGAATTTCCTCGCTCAACTGGTAAACCGCCATGGCATACAGCGGGCTGTGGTTGTAGCGGGTAATGGTGTAGAAATTATTGAATGCAAGCCAGTATTCCGGTCCGTCTTTCTGTTCCAGGCTCAATAACGCGGCCACCAGGTCATCGGGCATTGGCTCGATGGGTGTCACGCCGTCGTGGCGCAGGGCATCAAGCACGGTGTTGGGTTTGTAACCCAGCTCCAGGAGGGCGCTGTACTGGTCGTCTTCCACTTTGGCACGAACGGCGACGGGGCTACCGGCTTTCCAGCCATGTCGATTGAAATAATTGGCCACGCTGCCAATGATGTCCATCTTGTTATTCCACAGGTCACGCTTGCCATCCTCGTCAAAATCAACCGCATAATTGCGGTAGCTGCTGGGAATGAACTGGCCGTAGCCCATGGCGCCGGCGTAGGAGCCGGTGGTTGTCACAACTTCGATGTCTTCCTCGCGCGCCAGTATCAGGTATTGTTCCAGCTCGCCGGTGAAAAATTCACTGCGTGGTGGATAGTCAAAGGCCAGGGTCGAGAGCGCATCCAGCACCCGGTGCCGCCCGGTATTGCTGCCGTAACGGGTCTCCACGCCAATGATGGCGACAATGATCTGCGGTGCCACGCCGAACGTGGCCTCGGCCTTGCGCAGGATATCCGCATTTTCTTTCCAGAATGCGACGCCGCCATCGATGCGCGCTGGCGTCAGGAATATTTTCCGGTACTCATGCCATTGCAGCCGTTTCTCGGCGGGTTTGCGCATCAATTCCAGTATGTCTTCGCGGCGTTGCGCCTCGTTAAAAACAACCACGAGTTCTTCCTGTTCGAAACCGTGCTTGTCGACCATCATGTCGATGAAGGTTTGCACCTGCGGCTGGTCACTGTAGTTGCTTGCAAGGACGTTCAGCGGGCCGAGTGCCAGCATGGCCGGCAACATGAATGTGAAAAGGCCTGCTCTTGAATCCGGTAATGGCATAAACGGGTTCCTTGTTGATAAACGTGTCGCGTGCATTCTAGCATTGAACTATTGCTCAGGCGGGCAGTAATTTGCGATGTGTCTGTATCGACATGAGGATGCCGAAACCGGCCATCAGTGTGACAATGGAGGTGCCGCCGTAACTGATCATGGGTAGCGGCAAGCCGACCACCGGCAACAGCCCGGTGACCATGCCGGTGTTGACAATAAAGTACACGCAGAAGGTCATCGAGAGGCTGCCGGCCAGCAGGCGTGTATAGGTATCCTGGGCCTGGATGGTGATCATGATGCCGCGCACCACGATTGTGGTATAGAGCGCAAACAGTGTCAGGATGCCGAAGAAGCCGAACTCTTCGCCGAGTACGGCAAAGATAAAATCCGTTGAACGTTCCGGAAGAAAATTCAGTTGTGACTGCGTGCCGTTCATCCAGCCTTTACCCAGCAGGCCGCCCGAGCCGATCGCGATCTTCGACTGGATGATGTGGTAGCCGGAACCCAGTGGATCACTTTCCGGGCTGAGAAAGGTAATGACGCGCTGGCGCTGGTAGTCATGCATGAAGTGCCAGAGCAGCGGCGCGGCCGCGGCAAGCAGCACGGAAAAGAATGCCAGCAGGCGCCACTGCAGGCCGGCAAGGAACAGCACAAAGAAGCCGGAGCTGGCGATCAGCAGTGCCGTGCCAAGGTCCGGCTGCTTGGCAATCATCAGCATGGGCACCGCGATGAGGGTGGCGGATGCCAGTAGCTGCCAGCGATTCGGCGGCAGGCGGGTATCCGCGAGATACCAGGCCACCATCATCGGTACCGCGAGTTTCATAATTTCCGATGGCTGGAAACGCACGAAGTAGAGGTTCAGCCAGCGCTGCGCGCCACCACTGATCTCGCCGCCAATGAGCACTGCGAGAAGAAACAGTACACCGAGCACGAACAGCCACGGTGTCAGGCGTTGCAGCACACCGGGCGATAATTGTGCCACCAGCAGCATGCCGGTAAAGGCAATGCCAAGGCGTACCAGCTGGCGTTCGACCAGTGCTAAATCGCCACCACCGGCACTGTAGAGCACGATCAGTCCCAGCGCGGAGACTGTTATCAGGGAAAACAGCAGCGGCGCATCGAGATGCAGCCGGTATTGCCAGCCACTGCGGCTGGCATCCTCGTGGTGAGGCGTGAGGGCAATACTCATTGTGGTGATCCCTGTAAATAGCCATCAAGGATGGCGCGGGCAACCGGTGCGGCGACGGATCCGCCACCACCGCCATGTTCGATAATGACGGCCACCGCGATCTTCGGGGCTTCTGCGGGCGCAAAGGCAATAAACAGGGCATGGTCACGCAGTTCTTCCGGGATGGACTCGGCGTCGTATTTTTCTTCCTGCTTGAGTCCGTAAACCTGTGCCGTGCCGGTTTTGCCGGCAATCGTCCAGGGGCTGTCCTCGCCGATCCTGCGTGCCGTGCCGCGCGCACTGTGAACGACGTCGGTCATGGATTTAATGACGGCGTCCCAGTGTTGCTGCTCGGTGATGGTGATGGTGTCGTGGATACGAGGCCGGTGCGGTAACAGGTCGTCACTGTTGGCATCCTGCTCGGCATAGATGATATTCGGCTGCAGCAGGCGTCCGCCGTTTGCCAGTGCCGCGGTCGCGGTAGCGAGCTGTATCGGCGTGACCAGGAAAAAGCCCTGGCCGATACCGGTAATGAGGGTTTCTCCCGGGAACCAGGACTGATCGTGCCGGGCGCGCTTCCAGCTCCGCGAGGGCAGCAGGCCTGACAACTCACCCTGGATATCGATGCCAGTTGCATGGCCAAAGCCGAAGTTCTGCAGGTAATCGTGAATGCGGTCTATCCCCAGCGACAGTGCCAGGTCATAAAAGTAAACGTCGCAGGACTGCACAATGGCTTTGTTGAGGTCGACGGTGCCGTGACCGGTACGCTTCCAGTCACGGAACTTACGCGTGTTGCCGGGCAGGGAGTAGAAGCCCGGGCAGTAGGTGCTGGAATGACGGGTGGTGATGCCTTCCTCAAGGCCTGCCAGACCGACAAATGGCTTGATGGTCGAACCGGGCGGGTACTGTCCCCGCAGGGCGCGGTTAAACAGTGGTTGCTTGTTGTTCTCCCGCAGGGCGGCATAGTCGCCAAACTCGATGCCGTTCACGAACGCATTCGGATCATAGGTAGGCTGGCTGACAAAGGCGAGGATGTCGCCATTGTTCGGGTCGATGGCAATCGCCGAGCCCGTGTAACCGGTAAAGGCCTCTTCAGCGGCGGCCTGCACGCGTGAATCAATCGTCAGGTAAAGGTTGCGTCCGGATACCGGCGGGGTTCGGCTGAGTACGCGGATGACCCGGCCCTGCGCCGTTGTTTCCACATGCTGCAGGCCAACGGTGCCATGCAAGACGGATTCATAGGTTTTTTCGATACCGATCTTGCCGAAATGGGAGGTACCGCGGTAATTGGAGCTGTCCAGTTGCTGCAACGCCCGCTCATCAATGCGTCCCACATAACCCAGTGCATGCACGGCAAGCGAACCGAGCGGGTAATGACGTGACAGGCCGGCGGCGATGTCGACCCCGGGGAAACGGTGGCGGTTGACGGAGAAGCGCGCAACCTCTTCATCACTTAGATGGAAACGTAGCGGGATGGCTTCAAAGCGCGGTTTTCTTTTTAACAGTTTTTCAAAACGGCTGCGGTCGATGTCACGGATTTCGATGATTTCCTCGATCGCGCCCAGGGTGGCGTCCATGTCATCGATCTGTTCCGGTGTGATCTCCAGTCGATAGGAGGGCAGATTCTCGGCCAGCAGAATGCCGTTGCGGTCGTATATCAAACCGCGGTTGGGTGCTATCGGTTGCAGCTTGACGCGGTTGTCTTCCGAGAGGGTGGTGAAGTGCTCGTGCGCCAGCACCTGCAGGTAAAGCAGGCGTGCCAGCAGCACGACCAGCAGGATACCGCCTGCAACCAGCAGCAGGATGGCCCGGTTCATGACCAGCCGCGACTCGAAAAAATGATCCTTCAGTGTGATCTGGCGTGGCATGAGGTGACGCCTAGTTCACCCTGAAGCCGCGACGCATGCCACGCAGCGTGGCATACACCAGTGGCCAGATGATCATGCCCAGCACGGAGGGCATCCAGAAAAACCACGGTGCGCCGGGACGACCGATGATGCGGCTGATCCACAACGCCAGTAACTGATGCAGTACCAGCAATACCAGCACGGTTAGCGACTGTTGCCATACCGGCACCAGTCGCAGGCGCAGGTGAAATTTCAGGGTAATGTAGGCAACCACCGTCAGGGACAGCGCGTGCTGACCGAGCAGGGAGCCGGTGAGCAGGTCGACCATCAGGCCCGTGAACCAGCCAGTGGCAACGCCCACCCGTTCAGGCAACGCCATGCACCAGTAAATCAGTACCAGGCCGACCCAGTCGGGGCGCATGTAGCGTGCCCAGTCGGGCAGCGGGATGACGGTCAGCAACAGGGCGATGATAAAGGTGAAAACGATAGCGCCGCCACCATGATGTCTGCGGCGCATCATTCTGCCGCTGCCGCCGTTCCGTCATTGCCGGTGTTGCTGTCCAGCGCCGCGTCTGCTGCGGCCTCTGCGGGAACTTCGCCGTCTTCTGCGTCAGCGGCTGTCGGCAACAGAACAGTGTTGTTCGACTCAATGACCGTGGTCCGGCCTGGCCAGATCAACAACACCTCGCGGCTGCGGTTCAGGTGCGCCAGCGGTGTCGCGACTACCGAGGAAAAGGCATTGCCGGGATCGTGTTGTACGGCCGTCACTGTAGCCACCGGATAACCGGGAGGGAAGCGCCCGCCGAGGCCGGAGGTGATCAGCAGGTCGCCGGGTTGAATGTCGGCGCTGTTGGGTATGTAAGGAAGCTCGAGACGGTTGATGGCGCCACTGCCAAGTGCAATGGAGCGCAGGCCGTTGCGGTTTACCTGTACCGGAATGGCATGTGAAGTATCCGTGATGAGCATAGCCGTCGATGAATAGGGTCCGGCATGGACGATTTGTCCCATCACGCCTTCCGCGTCGACCAGCGGCTGACCGGCATAGACATCATGAATCTCACCCTTGTTAATCACGACCTGGTGCTTGTAGGGATCAAGGTTCACCGACATCAGTTCGGCGATGAGTACTTTCTCGCCTATCTCAAAGGACGAGTCCAGTAATTCACGCAGGCGAATGTTTTCTGCCTGCAGTGCAGCAAATTTCTGCATCTGGGCCTTCTGCATGAACTGCTGTGTACGCAGGCTGTCAACCTCTTCCTGCAGTTCGCGGCGGCTGGCCAGTGACTCGTTGAGCCACTCGGTCACGGAGCCGGGCAGATCCACGCTCAACTGAATCGGGTAGACCAGCAGGGAAAGCGCATCGCGCACCGATTCAAGGCTTTTGTACTTGTGGTCCATGACCATCAGTACCACTGACAGTGAAACCAGCAGCAGCAGGCGTGTCGTGATGGATGGACCTTGTGTGAAGATGAGCTTGATCGGGCACCCCGTGGCGCTGATTTCTTGATCAGGGCGGTATTCTAGCCCAAGTTGCGGCAGGCGTATCTATTAGGGTAGGAGCGCCGTCCCCGGCGCGATTGTTTTTTCATGCTGTGAATCGCGCCGGGGACGGCGCTCCTACAGGTGGATCTGTTGGCTGGTGGAGCTTTATTCGACAGTGAAGACGTCGCCGCCACGCTCGTCAAACAATTCGAGTGCGCGACCGCCACCGCGGGCAACGCAGGTGAGGGGGTCGTCGGCAACCACGACCGGCAGGCCGGTTTCTTCCATGAGCAGCTTGTCGATGTCGCGCAGCAGGGCACCG
>CAMYIO010000123.1:0-6693 GCA_947258515.1 uncultured Ectothiorhodospiraceae bacterium | reverse complement strand
GCAGGGCACCGCCACCGGTCAGTACAATGCCACGTTCAGCGACGTCCGCACCCAGTTCCGGTGGCGTCTGTTCCAGTGCGGTCTTCACCGCGCCGACAATCCCGGTCAGCGGCTCCTGCAGGGATTCGAGAATTTCATTGCTGTTGAGGGTGAAGCTGCGTGGAATGCCCTGTGACAGGTTGCGTCCCTTGACTTCCAGCTCATGGACTTCCTTGCCGGGATAGGCGGAGCCGATGGCGTGCTTGATGTGCTCGGCGGTGGCCTCGCCGATCAGGGTGCCGTAGTTGCGCCGCACGTAGTTGATGATGGCGTCATCAAAGCGGTCACCGCCGATGCGAACCGATGAGGAGTAAACGATACCATTCAACGAGATAACAGCGACTTCTGATGTGCCGCCACCGATATCGAGCACCATGGAACCGCGCGCTTCATCGACGGGCATGCCGGCCCCGATGGCAGCCGCCATGGGCTCTTCTATTAAGTACACCTCGCGGGCGCCGGCACCGGCGGCTGACTCGCGGATGGCGCGACGCTCTACCTGGGTGGAGCCACAGGGCACACAAATCAGGACGCGTGGACTGGGTTTGAAAAAGCGGGCCTCGTGGACCTTGTGGATGAAATGCTGCAGCATCTTTTCCGTGATGGTGAAATCGGCGATGACGCCGTCTTTCAGCGGCCGGATGGCGGTAATGTTGCCCGGGGTGCGCCCCAGCATCAGCTTGGCCTCGGTGCCGACGGCGGCAATGCTCTTCGGTCCGCCCGGTCCGCGGTCCTGGCGAATCGCGACCACCGACGGTTCGTTCAGTACGATCCCCTGGCCGCGCACGTAGATCAGTGTGTTCGCCGTGCCCAAATCAATGGACAGGTCGTTGGAGAACATGCCAAACAAGCTTTTAATTAACATTAAACGCAGATCCGTGAAGGTCGCTTGAAAAAGAAGCGGGTAATCTAACAACGGGTGGGCTCTGGAGCAAGGAAATCGACTGAAAAACGTCGCCAGCCGTCCGTTGCGGGCCTCAACGTGGAGATGTGCGTAATACGTGATTGTGCTACCTTTGCGCCCCTGTTTTTTTACACGAACGCGCAATAACGGAGTAACCATGGCGCTTGATGCCTCTGATGTTGAGAAGATTGCACACCTGGCACGGCTCGGGATCAATGCCGATGATATTCCCGGATATGCCCGTAACCTCACGGATATCCTGGCCTTTGTGGAGCAACTGAACAGTGTCGATACGAGCGGCGTGGAGCCGCTGGCGCATCCGTTCGAGGCGGCCCAGCGCCTGCGGCCAGACGAGGTTACGGAGAGTAACCATCGTGAGCATTTCCAGCAGGTTGCACCGGAGACCGAGTCAGGACTCTACCTTGTGCCGCAGGTCATTGAGTAACGCCCAGGTACTGGTGCTCTATCCATTAAGTCGCGATTAGCAGGACGGGTTACGCGATACGGACCTGTCAGGAAAAGTTTTATGTATCAGAAAAGCCTGGTTGAACTTGCCGCCGATTTGCAGAAGGGGACTTACTCCAGTGAAGAGTTGACCCGTGCCTGCCTGCAGCGGATCAGGACCCATGATGAGCGGCTCAACAGCTTCGTGACCGTCACCGAGGCACAGGCACTGGCAGCCGCGCAGGCGGCCGACACGGTCATCAAGGCCGGCAATGCCGGGCCGCTGACGGGCATCCCGTTTGCACACAAGGATATTTTCTGTACCAGCGGGGTGAAGACCAGTTGCGGTTCAAGGATGCTGGATAACTTTATTGCCCCGTATGATGCGACTGTTACGGAGAAGCTGCTTGGAGCCGGTGCCGTGATGATCGGCAAGACCAACATGGACGAATTCGCCATGGGTTCGTCCAATGAAACCAGTTTCTACGGGCCGGTCAGGAACCCCTGGGATGAAACGACGGTGCCCGGTGGCTCTTCCGGTGGCTCCGCCGCGGCCGTTGCTGCACGGCTGGTACCGGTCAGCACCGGTACCGATACCGGTGGCTCGATTCGACAGCCGGCGGCGCTCTGCGGTATCACCGGGCTGAAGCCGACCTACGGCCGCGTTTCCCGTTACGGCATGATTGCCTTTGCCTCCAGTCTCGACCAGGGCGGGCCGTTTGCGCGCTCCGCCGAGGATGCCGCCGTGATGCTGGGTGCCATGGCCGGCTTTGACGCGCGTGACTCCACCAGTGTCGAGCGACCGGTTGACGATTACCTCGCGCAACTGAATGAGCCACTGCAAGGCCTGAGGATCGGCCTGCCGAAAGAATACTTCGGCGAGGGCCTGGATGCCGCTGTCGGGGATGCAGTCGCGGCGGCCATCGAGGAATTCAAAAAACTCGGCGCCACGGTAACGGATATCACCCTGCCGAATACGCACCTGTCGGTGCCTGCCTACTATGTGGTGGCACCGGCGGAGTGTTCATCCAACCTGTCGCGATTTGACGGCGTGCGATTCGGCCACCGTGCCGACAATCCGCAGGACCTGCAGGATTTATATACCCGCTCACGCGGTGAAGGTTTTGGTGACGAGGTGAAGCGCCGCATCCTGGTCGGTACCTATGCGTTGTCCGCCGGTTACTACGATGCCTACTATCTCAAGGCGCAGCAGGCGCGGCACCTGATACGGGACGATTTTCTGCAGGCATTCGAGCAGGTCGATGTCATCATGGGGCCGACGGCACCGTCGGTGGCCTTCAAGCTGGGCGCAAAGGCGGACGACCCGGTCAGCATGTACCTGTCTGATATCTATACAATTGCTGTCAACCTGGCCGGTTTGCCGGCGATGTCCGTGCCTGCCGGGTTCAGCAATGGTCTGCCGGTTGGCTTGCAGATGATTGGCAACTACTTTGACGAGGCGCGCCTGCTGAATGTCGGGCACCAGTACCAGCAGGTGAGCGACTGGCATACGCGTTCGCCTCGGGGATTCGAGTAATGGAGTGGGAAACGGTCATCGGGCTGGAGATACACACCCAGCTTGCCACCAGGAGCAAGATCTTTTCAGGCGCGCCGACCCAATACGGTGCGGAACCCAATACCCAGGCGTGTGCCGTTGACCTGGGTTTACCGGGCGTGTTGCCGGTGCTGAACGCGGAAGTGGTGCGCATGGCCGCCATGTTCGGGCTCGCCACGCATTCCACCGTTGCACCGCGCTCGGTGTTTGCGCGCAAGAATTATTTCTACCCGGACCTTCCCAAGGGCTACCAGATCAGTCAGTTCGAGCTACCGATTGTGCATGACGGTTACCTGGACATCGAGCTGGAGGACGGCAGCAGCAAGCGCATCGGTATTACACGCGCCCACCTGGAAGAGGATGCCGGTAAATCCCTGCATGAAAGTTACCTGGGCAAGACCGGTATTGATCTGAATCGCGCCGGTACACCGCTGCTGGAGATCGTATCCGAGCCGGACATCCGTTCCGCGAAGGAAGCGGTCGCCTACATGAAGAAGATACACTCGCTGGTACGTTATCTGGGTATCAGTGACGGCAACATGCAGGAAGGTTCATTCCGCTGTGATGCCAACATATCGATGCGTCCGAAGGGCCAGCAGGCGTTCGGCACCCGTGCCGAAATCAAGAACATCAATTCATTCCGTTTTGTCGAGCAGGCGATCAATTACGAGGTCGAACGCCAGGTCATGCTGCTGGAAAGTGGCGCTACGGTGGTGCAGGAAACCCGCCTGTTCGATGCGGACCGGCATGAAACCCGCTCCATGCGCTCCAAGGAAGAGGCCAACGATTACCGTTATTTTCCTGATCCTGACCTGTTGCCGGTGGAACTCGATGCGGCGTTTCTGGAAGCCGTCAGAAAGACCCTGCCGGAATTGCCGGATGCCAGAAAGGCGCGCCTTGTCAGTGAGCATGGACTGTCGGAGTACGATGCCGCCGTGTTGACGTCCTCGCGCGAGCTGGCGGATTACTTCGAGGCGGCGGTGCAGGCCGCCGGCGGGGCGGGGAAATTGACCGCCAACTGGGTCATGGGCGAGTTGTCCGGTGCGCTCAACAAGGGTGACGGCGATATCACCAACAGCCCCGTCAGTGCCGCGGCGCTCGGTGGCCTGTTGCTGCGCATCGAGGATGGCACCATCTCCGGAAAAATCGCCAAGCAGGTGTTCGAGGCGATGTGGAAGGGTGAGGGCCCGGCTGACGACATTATCGAACAGCAGGGCCTGAAGCAGATATCCGATTCCTCGGCGATAGAAGGCATTATCAGGGAGATTCTGGATAACAATCCCAAACAGCTTCAACAATACCGCGGCGGGCAGGAAAAGTTATTCGGCTTTTTTGTCGGCCAGGTGATGAAGGCAAGCCAGGGCAAGGCCAATCCGAAACAGGTCAACGAGTTGCTGAGGAAGCTGCTGGATAGTTGATTGCACCCTCTTTTTTGTAGGAGCGCCGTCCCCGGCGCGATTCGATACATGTCAAAAAACATCGCGGCGAGGACGCCGCTCCTACAGTTTGTCTTACTTTCAATATGAATTGTCCGAGCCAATGAAAATTGTTGCCGATGAGAATATCCCCTGCGTGCAACAGGCGTTTGCATCACTGGGTGAAGTGAGCCTGTTGCCGGGACGCGGCATGCAACCTGAAAATGTCCGCGCCGCGGATATCCTGCTGGTGCGCTCGGTGACGCGGGTTGACGCATCCCTGCTGCAAGGGTCGCCGGTGCGCTTTGTAGGCTCGGCCACCATCGGTTATGACCACGTCGATCGCGACTACCTGCAACAGCAAGATATCGGTTTTGCACCCGCACCCGGCAGTAATGCTACCTCGGCGGCCGAGTACGTGGTCAGTGCCCTCATGGTGTTGTCCGGGCAGCAGGGCTTCGAGCTGGCCGGTAAGACGGTCGGTATAGTCGGTTGCGGCAATGTCGGCTCACGCGTGCGCCGCAGGCTTTCCGCGCTGGGCATGCATTGCCTGGTCAATGATCCGCCGTTGCAGGCAAGCGCGGGTCATGATGATTTTGTGTCACTTGACACGGCGTTGCAGGCCGACATCGTGACACTGCATGTGCCGTTGACAAAAAGCGGTCCATACCCGACCTTGCACCTGCTCAATGCGGCGGCGCTGGACAGGCTGAAACCGGGCGCCATCCTGATTAACACCTCCAGGGGGGCGGTTGCCGATAATCGCGCACTTGATGCATTGCTGGCGACGCGTGATGACCTGTCATTGGTACTGGATGTCTGGGAAAACGAGCCATCCATCAGTGCTGCGTTGTTGCAGAAGGTTGCCCTGGGGACGGCGCACATCGCCGGTTACAGTTACGACGGCAAGTTGCGGGGTACCGAAATGATCTACCGCGCGGCCTGCGACTATTTTAACAGGCCCGTGCAATGGCGTGCGGCCGATGAACTGGAACGTGCAGCCAGCATCGACCTGCGAAACCACGACACCGATGATGTGCTCGCGGTTGCGAGGGCGGCCGTGCTTGCCTGCTATGATGTGCGCCAGGATGATGCACGGTTGCGCGCGACGCTGTCGCTGCCAGACGCGGAGCGTGCCCTGGCATTTGACCGCCTGCGCAAGGACTACCCGCTGCGGCGTGAATTTTCCGAATCAAGCGTGCTGCTGGATGAGCCGGCCGGTGCGCTTGCCCAGCTGTTATCCGGCCTGGGCTTTGAATTTGGTTCCAGTCGCTAAAGGGACCTTCTCTCGCCAAAGCTTCCGCTCTTGCTCACACCCTGGCATGTCCTGTAGGAGCGCCGTCCCCGGCGCGATTCGCGGCCAGGAGGTCGCTCCTGCAGGAAGGTGTCTTGCCTGCATGGATAAGCGGCGTGAACAGAAGCTTTGGCGCAAGTTTTGTTTCTGGATGGGAACGCGTCAGCCGCAGACAGGACAGGCGGGATCACGCGCAAGTGTCAGGGTGCGCCATTCATGCTGCAGTCCGTCAAAGACAACCAGTCGGCCGCTCAGGCTGTTGCCCAGCGAGAGGATGATCTTGACGGCTTCCAGTGCCTGCATGGAACCGATGATTCCCACCAGCGGCGAGAGAACACCGGTCTCGGCACAGGTCTGTTCTTCATCCTCGCCTTCCTTGTACAGGCAGCTGTAGCAGGGGCTGTCTTCCTCTCTCGAATCGAACACGGCCAGTTGTCCCTCGAGGCGTATCGCGGCCCCGGATACCAGTGGCGTGCGCTCACTGACGCACGCCGCATTGACGCTGAAACGGGTGGCAAAATTGTCACTGCAGTCCAGCACCACGTCGGCGCGCCGCACCTGTTCGTCGAGTTGTTCACCCTGCAGCGAACAGGGCAGGGCGGTGACCTGGACATCGGGGTTGATCGAGTGCAGCGTCTCCCGGGCAGAGGCCACTTTTTCACGGCCGATGTCGGCGCTGTGATGTAACAGCTGGCGTTGCAGGTTGCTCAGGTCCACCACGTCATGGTCGGCAATGGCCAGCTGCCCGACACCGGCGGCCGCAAGGTACATCGCGGCCGGAGAACCCAGCCCGCCGGCACCGATAATCAATGTCCTGCTCGCCAGCAGTTTTTCCTGTCCTGCAAGCTCAACCTGCGGCAGCATGATGTGTCGGCTGTAACGCAGTAGCTGGTCGTCGTTCATGGTTTTACGGGGTTGGCTATGAATGCTGTGAATGGATCAAACCGGGTCATTGCGAGCGCAGCGTGGCAATCCTGTGGTTTGGTATCCATTGCCACGGGATTGCTTCGTCACTTCGTTCCTCGCAATGACGAAATAATCA
>CAMYIO010000122.1 GCA_947258515.1 uncultured Ectothiorhodospiraceae bacterium | reverse complement strand
GAAACAGCTGATGTTTCCAGCGCCGTACCGCCACGGGTATGACATCGTCAACCGCCGCATGCCACGTCGGCACCTCGGCAAAGGCCTCCTCCACCACCCAGTCAAAGCGCATACCGGGAATCTGCTGTGCGGCATCGGTCACGGCCGGCAGGGTATGCAACACGTCACCCAGCGACGAGGTTTTGATGATCAACGTCCTCAACGCCGCATCACCTCTTCCATGGCCGTGATAATACGCGCCGGCGGCAGTTCATTCAGGCAATTGAGGTGTCCGAGCGGACACTCGCGTTTGAAACAGGGGCTGCAGTCCAGTCCAAGCCGCTCCACCTGGGCGGTCTCTGACAGCGGCGGGGTAAATCCGGGGTCGGAAGAGCCATAGATCGCCACCATCGGGCGCTGCAAAGCCGCCGCGATGTGCATCAGGCCCGAGTCATTGCTGACCACAAAATTTGCCATTGCCAACAGGTCGATAGCGTCTTCAAGACGGGTACGTCCCGCGAGGTTTTCGCAGTGCCCGTGGGCCTGCGCATTGATACGCTCGCATACCGGCTCGTCATTCACCGAGCCGAACAGCCACACCTGCCAGCCCTGCGACAGCCATTCCTGCGCAAGCGCGGCATAGTAGGCCTCCGGCCACTTCTTTGCCGCGCCAAACTCGGCACCCGGGCACAGCGCCAGCACCGGTTTCGCAACGGGATCCAGCTCCAGCCGCTGCAGCGCCGCATGAGTATTTTCATTGTCCGTTAGCAACAACGGGGCCGGCAGCGGTTCCGGCAGCGCCGCACCCTCCGGCAACGCCAGCGCGACAAAGCGCTGTACGGTCATCGTCAGCCGCTGCTTGTCGAGCCGGCGGCAATCGTTCAGCAGCCATTGCCGCATCTCACCGACATACCCGCTACGCACGGGAATGCGTGCCCAGAAGGGAACCAGTGCAGACTTCAGGGAATTGGGTAACACGATGACCTGCTGGTAGTGCCCGGCGCGCAATGCAATACCCAGGCGGCGGCGGGTCAGCAACTTCACCTCGCCATGCCCCAGCGGCATGTCGATCGCCTGGCGCACCTCCGGCATCCGTTCCAGCAGTGCCCGCGTCCAGCCGGGCGCCAGCACATCAATCGCCCGTTCTGCATCCTGTGCCTTGAGCACCTTGAACAGGCTCTGGGCCATCACCATATCACCGACCCAGGATGGCGCGACAATCAATACAGCGACCAAGGGTTCCAACCTCCCGGTGACAGAGACGCAAACATTGTGCCCCGAATCAGGACAGGCATCCAATATCAGTGTGGCACAGAATCATGTCGGCGGGACATAATACCTGCCTGGAAACAAACGAAAGACCAGCCGCATGATCACGTAGTGAGGAAAAATTCGATAGGGCCAGTAACGCTGGTAACCGGTCTGTAACAGGCGTTCCTTGTCCTGCCGCCGCCGCGCCTCACCTGCCGGCGACTTCGATAACTGCTGTTCGCTTTTGCTGTAGATGTACAGAATCTTTCTGACCAGGCCATATTTTATCCCCCGGTCAATGATTCGCCCCCAGAATTCCCTGTCACCGGAGGCGTAATACGCCTCATCAAAGAAACCGATGCGGTCCTTGAGGCTGCGACGCCAGGCGGTAAATGCACCAGGCCGGTGGAACAGTTTCATGGTCCGCAGGCTGGCCAGCGACCACTTCTCTGTGGCAGAGATTTTGGAAAGCTGCTGCCTCGCAGTCAGTACCGTACAAACATCCCAGCCATGTGCGTCAATATTCCGGACAACGTATTCAAGCAAGCGCGGATGCATGCTGTCATCCATATTCGAATAACAGACCAGCGGGGCGCTGGAGGCTTCCCAACCCAGATTCCAGGCACTGAACAGGCCTACACGTTCGTCAAGGGCGAGCAACCGGCAGTTTGGATGCTGCGCGCAGAAAGGAGCCAGCAACTCACGCTCGCGTTGCGGGGAATCGGGCTCTACAAAGATAAACTCCGTTTCATCGAAAATGGACTGTTGCTCCAGTTCTGCAAGCTTTTTCTCGACAAACTCCCTGTCGTTATAAGTACTGATAATGACCGATATCGTGTAGGACATATTTTTCAAACCGGGGAAACCGAAATCGTAGCCTCGCAAACTGACAACCACTTATACAGAACCGAACAAGCCGAGCGCCACATGATTAATGGCTACCGAAGCACAGTAGAGCAACGACCAGGATTGCTCCTGGCCTCTTTCGTCAAATACAGCCTGTCGCACTGCAGGCCACCATAGGGAAAATACCTGAAGAGGACGAATGCAGGCTTCATCGCCGCACGCCCGACCGGGCCCGGATTGGCCCGATCCAGGCTAGACCACAGTCAGCCAGTCTTTATATTGCTCGACGCGCCCGTGTACCACGTCGAAGTACAGTGATTGCAACTGCTCGGTGACCGGTCCGCGGCTGCCGCTGCCAATGGCGCGGTTATCCACTTCCCGAATGGGTGTGACTTCCGCCGCCGTACCGGTAAAGAAGGCTTCATCGGCAAGATACACCTCGTCACGGGAAATACGCTTTTCCGCCACCGTCAGTCCGAGGTCCCTCGCCAGCTCCATGAGGGTGTCGCGGGTAATACCTTCCAGTGCCGAGCTGGTATCCGGTGTATAGAGCACATCATCACGGACAATAAAGATGTTTTCGCCGCTGCCCTCGGCAACAAAGCCGTGATCGTCCAGCAACATGGCCTCATCGTAGCCGGATTGCAGCGCTTCATTCAGCGCCAGCATGGAATTGATGTAATTGCCGGTGGCCTTCGCCTTGCACATGGTGATGTTGACATGGTGCCGGGTGTAGGACGAGGTCTTGATGCGAATGCCCTTCTCCATGTTGTCGGCACCCAGGTAGGAACCCCACTCCCAGGCGGCGACCACGGCATGCACCTTGAGGTTATCCGCGCGCAGGCCCATGCCCTCCGCACCGTAGAAAAATAACGGACGTATATAGGCCGACTCCAGCCGGTTCTCGCGTACCGCGGTCATCTGCGCCGTATTGATTGTCTCCTTGTCGAAGGGTACCGGCATCATCATGATATGCGCCGAACCGAACAGGCGGTCGGTATGTTCCTGCAGCCGGAAGATCGCCGTTCCCTCGTCGGTCTTGTAGGCGCGCACGCCTTCAAACACGCCCATACCGTAATGCAGGGAATGCGTCAGTACATGTACCTGTGCCTCGCGCCAGGGTACCAGCTCGCCATCCATCCAGATGACACCGTCACGATCAGCCATTGACATACTTGAATCTCCTAAAAACCCTCAATTGCCACGGAATCCACGGAAGAACTGACAGGAAATTTTTCCGTGTTCTTCCGTGGATTCCGTGGATTCCGTGGCCAATTTTTTAAGACAAGGTTACTTCAACCCTCACCCATAAAGCGGTCCCAGATATCAGCAACGACAGTGCGCTGATCAAGCAGCACGTCGTTACCGGCGACACTCGGCAGTTCCTGCAGGGCAAGGTGGTTAATGTAATGCCGGATAGTGCAATATGCGTCTGCCAGTTGTGCCGCTTCATCCGCGGGCATCAGTCTTTCCGTGGCGAAGGCATCCAGCAAACGCAGGTTGTCCGTGTGTGCGAGTAACCCCGGATGCCCATCGGACCACAGCAGAACGCCACATTGAACCATAAATTCGACATCAACGATACCACCCCGGCACTGCTTCAGATCCACCTGCCGGGCGTTCGTCTTGTCCAGCTCGCCACGCATGCGCTGGCGCATTTCCATGACTTCCTTGCGTAATTTCCCGGCATCACGCGGACGTGCCAGCACCCCGGAGCGTATGCGTTCAAACTGGCGCACGATCTCCTCGCCACCGGCGACCACGCGAGCACGCACCAGCGCCTGGTTCTCCCACGTCCAGGCGCTGAGGCGCTGGTACTCGGCGAAGGCATCGAGGCTGCTGACCAGCAGACCCGATGCGCCGTTGGGGCGCAGTCGCATGTCCACCTCGTAGAGCACGCCCGCCGCGGTATAGGTATTCAGGTAATGAATGATGCGCTGGCTCAGGCGGGTGAAGAATTCACTGTTACCCAGCACCTTCGGACCGGCCGTGTGTTGATCATTACCGCTGCTGTCATGCAGGAACACGATATCCAGGTCCGAACCATAACCCAGCTCATAACCACCCAGCTTGCCGTAGGCGACAATCCCGAAGTGGGCATCGCAGAGTTTGCCATGACGATGATAGCCCGGCTTGCCATGGCGCGCTACCAGCTGGTCCCATGCCTGCTGCAGCACCCGTTCCAGCACCGTTTCCGCAATATAGGTAAGATGGTCCGCGACCTTTGGCAGTGGTAATTCCGTGACAATATCGGTCGCGGCGACATGCAGCACCGATGCCTGCTGGAACTGCCGCAAGCGGTCCATCTGCTGTTCGAGATCATCGGCGGGAATACCGGCCAGTCGCACATCCAGTATCGCCCGCAGGCCTGCCTTGTCCAGCGGGTCATAGAGGGCGCGCGGATCCAGCAACTCATCAAGCAGGATGGGATGCTGCTTCAATTGCACGGCAACCCAACTGCTGGCAGCACACAACTGCGTCAGTTGCGACAGGGCCATCGGATTCTCGAGCAGCAGCGACAGGTAGGTGGTACGACCTGCAATCGCTTCCAGCAATCCGCCGAGACGCTACAGCACCGGCAAGGGTGACGCCGCCGTCGCTGCCGCGTGCAACACCAGCGGCATCAGCTCATCGAAACGCTGCCGCCCCTGCTCGCCAAGGTAGTGGGTCACTGGCCCGCTGCGAAACGCCGCGAGCCATTGCAGGGTCTCTTCGCTATCCTCGTAGCCGGCAGCCGCCAGGGCAGCCGCGGCAACCGCCGGGTCTGCATGCCCCTGCCATACCCCGGACAAACCGGGTGCCTGGTCACGCTGGGTGTCAGATGTCCGGGAAACGGGTTCGGCAAACACCTGTTCAAAATGTTCCTGCACATGTTGCCGGTGCGTTTCAAGCACCTGCCGAAATGCATCCCAATCGGGAAAACCCATGGCAAATGCCAGCCGCACCCTGCCGGTATCGTCTTCCGGCAGTTTATGCAGCTGCTGGTCCGCAAACGCCTGTAAACGGTTCTCGGTGCGCCGCAGAAAGTGATAGGCCTCGAACAACTGCAGGCTGGTAAACGCGGGCAGATAGCCGAGTTGCGCCAGTGCCTCCAGGACCTGCTGCACACCGCGCTGCTGCAACAGCGGCTGACGGCCGCCACGCACCAGTTGAAAGGCCTGTGCGATAAACTCGATCTCGCGGATACCGCCCGGTCCCAGCTTGATGTTGTCCTGCATACCCTTGCGTTCGACCTCGCGCACAATCTGTTCCTTGAGACTGCGCAGCGACTCAAACGCACTGAAGTCCAGGTAACGTCGATACACAAAGGGTTTCAGCAGCTGCAACAGCTGCTTGCAGGCTTTTGCCGGGCCGGCAACCGGCCGTGCCTTGATCATGGCATAGCGTTCCCACTCACGGCCCTGCAACTGGTAGTAATCAGCCAGGGCATCGAAATTCACCGCCAGTGGACCACTCTCTCCATAGGGCCGCAGACGCATATCGACCCGATATACGAAGCCGCGCTCGGTATGCTTATCCAGCACCTGAATAAGCTGTTGCCCGAGTTGCAAATAGAATGGCTCCGCACTGAGCGAGCGGCGGCCCCAGCCTGCCGCCTCGTCAGGATAGGCAAAGATCAAATCGATATCAGAGGAAAAATTCAGTTCGCCCGCACCCAGCTTGCCCATGCCCAGCACCACCATTTGCGGCTTGAATTTCTTTGGCGCCGGCTTCAGGCGTTGCGTGGCCTAGTCGCCGAGGTGCGCAAGGGAGATATCCACACAGGCATCAGCCAGCGCCGAGAGATCGAACAGCACCTCGTTCAGTGGTGCCCAGCCAGCCAGGTCACGCCACGCGATACGCAACATCTCCTGGCGACGAAAATCGCGCAGCACGCACCCCAGTGCCGTCGCATCGGCAACACCCTTCAGTGCACGCTTCAGCTTGCGGCGGTGTTCACCGCGCGCATAGTCCGCCAGCAGGTCACCGCTTGCCAGCAGCCGGTAGAACACCTCGGGATCGTTGACACAGGTTTGCGCTACAAAATCACTGCAGGCCCAGACGCGCAGCAGGCTGGTGGTGAAGTCCGGATTTACGGGGACAGGGAATTGCGCCTCTCTCGAGATCTGTACAAAGGTTTCCCATGATTCGGTCAGCGGCTCGCGCAACACATCCGGCAACCCGGCGCTGTGCAGCCGGTTAACAGCCTTTGGCGTGTACGCTGGGCGTGTCATCGTTGTCGTTTAAGTTAGTCCAGCCAATGGCCGACAGTTCTGTCTCATCTGACGCGAATGTTACTTGCTCGAACATCTTGCCACGGAAGCACACTGAATGACACGGAAGAAAAATCGAGCGAAGCGAAGCAATCTCGTAACCAGTGAATCAACGAGTTACAGATTGCTTCGTCACTTTGTTCCTCGCAATGACGACACATCAGAGGTTCCTTAATAGAATTATTTCCGTGTTTTTCCGTGTGCTTCCGTGGCCAATTGCTTGTTTATTGATGAGACTGCGTGAGTAACAGCCATTCTCATCCCACTCTGATTATATACAAGACCTGCCGGGGGTAAATATGGATTTCAAGAGCTATCTCAGAACCATGGTTGAAAAAGACGCATCGGACCTGTACCTGAGCAGTGGCGCGCCGGCCAGTGCCAAGATCGATGGCACACTGCGACCACTGGAAGAGAAAAAACTCTCCACGGAACAGATCAAGGATGTCGCCTACGCCGTCATGGACAGCGAGCAGATCGCCGGGTTTGAACACAAACCGGAAATGAACCTGGCAATCTCCGAAGAAGGCATCGGTCGCTTCAGGGTCAATATCTTCCGTCAGCGCAACAGTATTTCACTGGTCATACGTAATATCAAAACCGACATTCCGGACTGGGAACTGCTGGGGCTGCCCTCGATACTCACCGATGTCATCATGGAAAAACGCGGCCTGGTACTGTTTGTCGGTGCCACCGGTTCCGGCAAATCCACCTCACTGGCATCACTGATCGATTACCGCAACAGCAACAGCGCCGGTCACATCATCACCATCGAGGACCCGATCGAATTCGTGCACTCGCACAAGAAATCCATCGTTAACCAGCGCGAGGTGGGCGTCGATACCGACAGTTACGAGGATGCCCTGAAAAACACCCTGCGGCAGGCACCGGATGTCATCCTCATCGGCGAGGTCCGCGACCGGGACACCATGGAGCACGCACTGGCATTTGCCGAGACCGGGCACCTCGCCATTTCAACACTGCATGCCAATAACGCCAACCAGGCACTCGATCGCATTATCAATTTCTTTCCCGAGGACCGCCGCAACCAGCTGCTGCTCGACCTGTCACTGAACCTGCGCGCCTTCATCTCGCAACGGCTCATCAAGACAATCGACGGAAAACGTGCCGCGGCCGTGGAAATATTGCTGGGTACACCGCTGGTGCAGGACATGATTCGTCGCGGCGACGTGCATGAAATCAAGGAAGTGATGCAGAAGTCGGAAAGCCTGGGCATGCAGACCTTCGACAGGGCCCTCTACAAGCTGGTCGAGGCCGGCAGGATCAGTGCCGACGAGGCAGTGAAAAATGCCGACTCACCCAACAACCTGCGTCTCTCGCTGAGCCTCAATACCGACAAGGTCGAAAAGAAGGCGGTCGCGGTCAACCTGAGCCTGCTGGAAAAGGAAGAACACAAGGATGACGAGGATGATGGGGAATTGGCGGTACAAATGTAAATCTTGTCTGTAGGAGCGCCGTCCCCGGCGCGATTTTCATACATCGCGCCGGGGACGGCGCTCCTACAATTCGGTTTTTATTACGCAGCCTGTATAGTATCGCCGCATCATTAAAGACAAGGAAAAACCCTCACATGCTCTATCTGGTTACCGATCAGATAACGTCGAGGTAATGGAAGGTGACGTCGGCAGTTACGACACGGTACGCACAGCAATGCAACAAGTGGATTTCGTTTATCACGAGGCAGCCATTGCATCGGTCCCTGAAACGGTCGACAACCCGCTGGCCAGCGAGCGCGTCAATTATCGCGGCACACTGAACATTCTCGAGGCCGCGCGCCATGCCGGGGTAAAGCGCGTCATGTTCGCCTGCTCGGCAGCCGTCTATGGTGACCTGCCCGAGCTTCCCAAGCAGGAGAGCATGCCAGTCAAGCCGCTGTCACCGTACGCCGTCGACAAGCTGGCCTCCGAGCAGGCCTGCCAGATGTACACCCGCCTGTACGGGCTGGAGACGGTGTCGCTGCGTTACTTCAATGTCTTCGGCCCGCGGCAGGACCCGTCTTCCCCCTACTCCGGTGTGATCTCGATCTTCAGCGACTACATCAACCAGGGCAAACAGCCCGCCATCTACGGCGATGGTGAACAGACGCGGGATTTTGTCTATGTCTCGGATGTCGTGGAAGCAAATATCAAGGCAGCCACCGCGCCCGCGGCGGCCGGCAAAGCCATCAACATCGCCACCGGCGGCAAGCTCTCGATCAACGAGTTGCTGCAAACGATAGGCAACATCAAGGGGCAGCCGTTTGACCCCACGTACAAACCTGGCCGCCAGGGTGACATCCGGCATTCGCGCGCCGACATCAGCGCGGCCAGGGAATACCTCGACTGGCAGCCGGTGGTAGGCTTCGAGGCCGGACTGCGGGAACTGTTCGAGGGGTAATCGCGGATACAATCCGCTCACCTGGCCGGTGTAGGAGCGCCGTCCCCGGCGCGATTGTTTTTTATGCACCGAATCGCGGCGAGGACGCCGCTCCTACACCAATGTATGTGTGGATTAATTGCTGACACATAAAAAAGCCCCGCTGTTACCAGCGGGGCTTTTTGTTACTACCGGGTCAGGCCGACTTACATCATGCCGCCCATGCCACCCATACCGCCCATGCCGCCCATATCCGGGGCACCACCGCCGCCATTGTCTGACGGGGCATCACCGACCATGGCTTCCGTGGTGATAATCAGACCGGCAACAGAGGCTGCATTCTGCAGTGCGAAACGGGTCACCTTGGTGGGATCAAGAATACCCATATCGATCATGTCACCGTATTCACCGCTAGCGGCGTTGTAACCGTAGTTACCGCTGTTATTGGCCACCTGATTCAGGATAACCGAGGATTCCTCACCGGCATTCTCACAGATCAGGCGCAGCGGTTCTTCCATGGCACGCAGGGCAATCTGGATACCCATGGCCTGGTCAGGGTTGGAACCCTTCAGGTCACCCAGATTGGCCTTGGCACGTATCAGGGCAACACCACCACCGGGGACCACACCTTCTTCCACGGCAGCACGGGTTGAATGCAGGGCATCTTCCACGCGGGCCTTTTTCTCTTTCATTTCAACTTCCGTCGCAGCACCCACCTTGATGACCGCAACACCGCCGGCCAGCTTGGCCATACGTTCCTGCAGCTTCTCCTTGTCGTAATCGGAGCTGGAATCCTCGACCTGTGCACGGACCTGCTGTACACGGGCCTCGATGTCTTCCTTGCGGCCGGCACCGTCGATTACCGTGGTATTTTCCTTGGTAATCACAACACGCTTGGCAGTACCCATGTCATCCAGACTGGCCTTTTCAAGGGACAGGCCGACTTCCTCGGAAATCACCTGGCCACCGGTCAGAATTGCGAGATCCTGCAGCATGGCCTTGCGACGATCACCAAAACCCGGTGCCTTGACGGCACATACCTTGACGATGCCGCGAATGCTGTTCACCACCAGGGTGGCCAGCGCTTCACCTTCCACGTCTTCGGCGATAATCAGCAGCGGCTTGCCGGACTTGGCTACCCCTTCGAGTACCGGCAGCAGATCACGAATATTGGTGACCTTCTTGTCGTGGATCAGGATAAAGGGATCTTCGAGCTCGGCGGACATGTTGTCCTGGTTATTGACGAAATACGGTGACAGGTAGCCGCGATCGAACTGCATACCCTCGACGACGTCCAGTTCATTGTCCAACGAGGAACCTTCCTCGACGGTAATGACGCCTTCCTTGCCGACCTTCTCCATCGCATCAGCGATGATGCCACCGACGGACTCGTCGGAGTTGGCGGAGATGGTACCCACCTGGGCAATGGCCTTGTTGTCGGCACAGGGTTCAGACAGCTTCTGAAGGTTGTCGACCACCTGGGTCACCGCCTTTTTAATACCGCGCTTCAGGTCCATCGGGTTCATGCCGGCAGCGACCGCCTTCATGCCCTCGCGTACCATGGCCTGGGCCAGCACCGTGGCAGTCGTGGTACCGTCACCGGCCACATCCGAGGTCTGGGAGGCCACTTCCTTCACCATCTGGGCACCCATGTTCTCGAACTTGTCTTCCAGTTCAATTTCCTTGGCAACGGACACGCCGTCCTTGGTAATCGTCGGCGCACCGAACGCCTTGTCCAGCACCACGTTGCGACCCTTGGGTCCCAGCGTCACCTTGACCGCATTGGCCAGTATGTTGACACCTGCCACCATGCGCGCGCGGGCATCATCTCCAAATCTCACTTCTTTTGCCGTCATGACAAATCCTCTCGTATCATTCGTTTAGTTACAGTTCAGTCACTAAGTCAAGGCGACTCAGGCCTCGATTACACCCATGATGTCTTCCTCACGCATCACCAGCAGGTCTTCACCATTCACCTTGACCTCGGTGCCGGAATACTTGCCAAACAACACGGTATCGCCGACCTTGACGTCCAGAGGTACGATTTCCCCGTTATCAAGACGTTTACCCACTCCTATCGCCATGATTTCACCACGGCTTGGCTTTTCTGCCGCAGAATCCGGTATTACAATCCCACCTGACGAGGTGGTTTCTTCTTCCATGCGCTTCAGAATCACGCGATCATGCAATGGACGAATATTCATCAACTGATCTCCTTCAAACTCGTTTTCACTTACACATTGGACAAAATGGCGGGCCAGTTGTTAGCACTCGCCTCTGGTGAGTGCTAATCATAGTCATGAAGTCCGCCCTGTCAAGACAAGTATCAAGAATTAGTCGTATTTAGGGACCGGACTGGTGCTTATTTACTGTAGTTGCGTCTGAGAAAAACCCCATTGGCCACGGAAGCACACGTAAATACACGGAATAATTTCTTGTAAAGCTGTTATTTTTTCGTGAATTCCGTGGGTTTCGTGGCCAAATGTTTTGAGGCTTTTATTTATTCGTGAGTTCCGTGGATTTCGTGGCCAAATGTTTTATCCGGCCTCAGTCATCCTCACGACGATAATCCCCTTCAATGGTGCGGGGCTGATGCTCGCCCGGGGGATTCCGCTTGGTACCGGCAGGCGTGACCACAGTGACACGTTTCAGCAACCGGAAAGCCAGTGCCTTACGGGTCACCGGGATCAGACAGACAAATCCCAGCAAGTCTGTAATAAAGCCCGGAGTCAGTAACAACAGGGCGCCAACCAGCAACAGCACGCCCTCGAACATCTCGATGGCAGGGGTCTCACCACGGGCCAGCGTTGCCTGTAGCCGCTGCAGCGTCGCCAGTCCCTGGTAACGCGCCAGTGCCGCACCCGCCACGGCCGTCAGCACCACCAGCAGCACCGTAGGCAGCGCACCGATAACGCCGCCGACCTGGATCATGACGTAGATCTCAACCAGCGGTACCAGCAGGAACAGCAACAGCAACATGGGGAACGGGTTCATGGGAGCAACATAACCGAATCTCATTAAAATGGCCATGAAGCAGATGTCGCTGGAGGAATTGTCAGCCGTGTAGGAGCGCCGTCCCCGGCGCGATTGTTTTTTATCATGCCCCGAATCGCGCCGGGGAAGCTTCCGCCTCCTGCTCACGCCCCTCACCTACATCCCTGTAGGCGACGGCGCTCCTACCGGATACCCTGCTTATCTCTAACGTTTAAATGCAGACTCCGGTATATTTAACCGATGCCTGCAGAGCCGCGAATTGGACTGTGTACGGTTCCTGACAGGGACACGGCCATGCGTATCGCCGAGGCACTGGTAACAGAACAACTGGCCGCCTGTGTGAACATCATCCCGGCCGTTCAGTCGCTATACCGCTGGCAGGGCGCGGTCGTACACGACGAGGAGTTGTTGCTGCTGATCAAGACCAGTGACGCGGTCTGGGCGCTGCTGCAGGAACGCATACTGGCCCTGCACCCGTACGAACTTCCGGAAATCATCTCTGTCCGAATACAGGATGGCCACAGTAACTATTTGAACTGGATAATAAACAACCTGAAAACACCATGAAAATACTCTGCAAAATACTGGCCCTGTTAGCGCTGCTGCCGACAGGCATGGCCACCGCGCTGGATGAGATCGACGGACTGGAACAGGAACTGCTGGCGCCCGACGAGGCCTTTGCCATCAGCGTCAGTGTCGTGGACGACAGCACGCTGCAGGTACGCTGGGACATCGCGGACGGTTACTACATGTACCGCGACCGCATCCGCTTCAGCACCGTGAGCCGCGGCGTGGAACTCGGTGAGGCAAGGCTGCCGGCAGGCACCATCAAGGACGATGAGTTCTTTGGCAAGATCGCCGTCTATCGCAATGAGGTCACGGCAACCGTCCCCGTCAAGCGCACCATAGAAGGCGCTATCAGTATGCAGCTCATGGCGGTGTCGCAGGGCTGTGCCGATATCGGTGTGTGTTACCCGCCGCATACACAGCAGGCCTCATTACAGCTGGACAACATCGCGGCCGCCCCCGCCGCATCGAGCCCCAACACGGCATTACAGGCCCTGAACACCCTCAGTGAAAACCTCGGGCTCGACAATGATGACGACGAATTTCTTGACCCGGATATAGCCTTTGCCCCCGACATCATCGTGCAGACACCCACAGAGCTGCTGGTACGCTGGATTATTGCCGAGGGTTATTATCTTTATCGTGACAAAATCGCCATCACGCTGGTCGATGGCAAGGGCGTCACCCTGGGTGCAGCCGAACTGCCCAGGGGCAAGGTCAAGCACGATGAATTCTTTGGTGACGTACAGGTCTATTATGGCGAGGTCAGCGCCCGGGTACCGCTGCAACGCAGCGTCATCGATGCCACCGACATCACCCTGCAACTGGGTTACCAGGGTTGTGCCGAAAAGGGTATTTGCTACCCGCCCATCAAGAAACAGCTGGCGGTCTCGCTACCGGCCGTGGGCGCGGGCGAGGCTACTGCTGCCGCATCACTGAGTACCACTGACACCCGGGGCACATCGCTTTCCTCGACCAGCCAGGACGACTTTGCCAATGTGCTGAAAGACAGCAGCCTGCTGTGGGCCGTACTGTTCTTTTTTGCGGCCGGGGTACTGCTGGCGTTCACCGCCTGCATGTATCCGATGATCCCGATTCTCTCCAGTATCATCGTCGGACAGGGACAGCAGGCCACGGCCGGCAAGGGCTTGTTCCTGTCGCTGGTGTATGTCGAGGCCGTCGCAGTGACCTATGCCGTCATCGGCATCATCTCGGCACAGATCGGCGCGGGGGTACAGGCCTTCTTCCAGAACCCGTGGATCCTGAGCTTCTTTGCACTGGTGTTCGTCGCACTGGCGTTGTCCATGTTCGGTTTTTATCAATTACAGCTGCCCGCCTCGTTGCAGTCCAGACTCAGCCATACCAGCAATCGCATGCAAGGCGGCACCCTGTTCGGCGTGGCCGTCATGGGTGTGCTGTCGGCCCTGATCGTCGGCCCCTGTGCCGGCCCGGTGCTGATCGGCGCACTGATCTATACCAGCCAGAGCGGCGACTACCTCACCGGTGCTCTGGCCATGTTCGCACTCGGTAACGGCATGGGCGCACCGCTGCTGGTGATCGGCGCCTCCGGTGGCAAGTTACTGCCCAGGGCAGGTGGCTGGATGGATACCGTCAAGGCCGTGTTCGGCGTCATCCTGCTGGGCGTCGCCATCCTGATGCTGGAACGCATCCTGCCGGGCCCCGTCACCCTGATGCTGTGGGCACTGCTGCTGATTATCCCGGCTATCTACCTGCGCGCACTGGATGCACTGCCGGAGGACGCCTCCGGCTGGCGCCGCCTGTGGAAAGGACTGGGCATTGCCATGTTGATCTACGGCGCCATCCTGATTATCGGCGCGACCACCGGCGCACGTGATCCGCTCAACCCGCTGCGCAATATCAATGCGGCGGCCACTAGCGGTGACAACGGTACCTATGCCTCGCAACACCTGCAGTTCCAGCGCATCAAGACCATTGCAGACTTCAACGAGGCGCTGCAAGTCAGCAGCGCTGCAGGCCAACCGCTAATGCTGGATTTTTATGCCGACTGGTGTACCTATTGCCTGAAGATGGAGGACTACACGTTCTCTGATTCCCGGGTACAGGCCGCGCTGGCCGGCACCACCCTGCTACAGGCCGACGTGACCGCCAACGACAGCGAGGATCTTGCGCTGCTGAATCATTTCAGGTTGTTTGCACCGCCTGCCATTTTGTTCTTCGATGGGAGCGGAGAGGAACAGCGTGATTACCGCATGGTCGGCTTCATGGACGCGGATGATTTTCTCGGACACGTGCAGAAGGCCCTCCCGTGATGGATCGCACCTTGTGCTGTGTCAGGATCGCGCCGGGGACCGCGCTCCTACAATAAATATAGGGCCTTATTTCGGCTTCAGGTCAAACTTGCGCAGCAGGTCATACATGGTCGGGCGGCTGACACCGAGCAATTCGGCGGCCTGCGAGACCTTGCCGCCGACATGATTGAGCGCGCGGACGACTGCCTGGCGGTCGGCACGGTCACGTATCTCGCGCAGGTTAAAGGTTGCCAGTTCTTCTGCGGAACTGCCGCCCAGCTCCAGGTCATTGGCCGAAATCTGTTTCTGCTCGGCCATGATCACGGCACGTTTGACACGGTTTTCCAGTTCCCTGACATTACCCGGCCAGGCATAATTTTCAATGGCCGCCATGGCGTCCTTGCTGAAACGATGACCCTGTTTACCCTGCTGCTTGCTGATGCGTTCCAGGAACACGCGCGCCAGTAACAGGGCATCACCCTCACGGTCTCGCAAGGCCGGAATGGTGATACTGACTTCACCCACCCGGTAATAGAGATCTTCACGGAACTGGTTGACGCGAATCAGCTCGTGCAGGTCCTTGTGGGTGGCACACAGTACGCGCACATCCACCGGAATTTCCTTGCGGCCACCGACACGTTCAA
>CAMYIO010000121.1 GCA_947258515.1 uncultured Ectothiorhodospiraceae bacterium | reverse complement strand
TGTCGGCATGTGCGAACTATATCCACACTCCATTAAAGTCCCAACACAGCTCTTCCCCGCTGATCAACTCAGATGGGGATGTGTCAATTTTTGTTTATCCGGAGCAACTGCCGCAGGTAAAACTGGAAACCGTTAGCGAGGACAGCAGCAAGCGCTACCGCCTACACAGGCTTGAGTTTCCCTCCTATGGCATCAATGGCCAACAGGACAATCTCATCAGCGCCGATTTTCAAATGAGTAAGCTGCCGGGAAAAAACCCGCTTTTGATCGTGCTGCCTCTCTATGGCAGCTACACCTACCCCAGCGATGAGATCAGTGCCGGTGTTGCCAGCCACAGTAACGGCGGGATCCACGTGCTTAACGTACTGGGCGAACAATTTATGTGGGACTGGGAAGCAATGGGCCAGGCTTCGGATCCCGCGCACTTCAGAGAACTGATGTCACAACAGGCCGAACGCGTTCGCGTTAATGTGGTGGATGTCCGCCGCATCATCGACTGGGCACAAACCCGCCCTGAAATCGATACGGATCGCATCGCGATCATTGGTTTCAGTCATGGCGCCCTGGTCGCCAGTGTTGCTGCTGTTGCAGAACCACGGATAAAGACAGGTATCTTCGTCATGGGTGGCGCCAATCCCCACGAACTGATAGCCAATTGCCAGCTGGAACGCACCGACACAATACGGACTGCTGTGCGGCAACGCTTTGGCTGGACCCTCGAGCAATACAGGGAAGAACTCGAGCCGATTTTCGCGCCCTATAATGTCGCCCGTTATGCTGGCCATGTGGATCCGGAGAACGTTCTGATCATCGATTCGTATTATGATACCTGCATGCCTCGCACCTCACGTGATGCGCTGTGGGAAGCCATGGGTCAACCGGAGCGCATCAGTTATGAATATGATCACAAGGTCTCGTTTCTATCGATGACGCCGTTGGGTTTTTATAACATGCGGCACATCATTTACGATTTTCTCGATAAACAGTTATTACCAGACACCGACACGTCCTCTGTTCTGGCGAAAGAATGAAACGATCTTAAATTTATACAATCTCATAAACACCGTCATTCCGATAAACACCGTCATTCTGTTAAACACCGTCATTCCGGTAATTACCGTCATTCTGTTAAACACCGTCATTCCGGCATGTTTTTAGCCGGACTAAATTCAATTGGATTGAATTTGAACAGCCTATGGCTGGTCCGCAGGATGAAATACATGGATGTATTTCATAGCCCAGTGACTCAAGACGCTGGATGCCTGCGTTACTTCAGGCGTCCTGCCTTTCGCCCTTCGGGCCGCACTTTGTGCGTTCAAATCCGATCCATTCGGATTTGTCGCAGGGATGACGAGCTTTTTTCTGACAACTGTGGCCTCCGCATGTCGAGCAGTGCGGCTCTATTTATGATTCAACGACACTCGGACTCGAATTTTATAATTTCTTAAACACCGTCATCCCGGCATGTTTTTAGCCGGGATCCAGTGTCTTTCTAAACTATACAATTTCAGGATACAAATCACGCCAGTATGGATTGGCTTTCTCTATCAGGTGTATTTTCCAGGCACGTTTCCAATCTTTGATTTGCTTTTCACGCGTAATAGCGTTGATCATAATGTCATGCGTTTCATAATAGACAAGCATGTGTGTTGAGTATTGCTTAGAAAACCCGTCAACAAAATTATTCTTATGTTCCCAAACACGCTTCTGCAAATTACTGGTTACACCTGTGTATAGCGAACCATTACGTGAATTCGTAAGGATATAAACAACGGGTAGTTTTGCCATATCTTTCCTTGATAGCGATTCCTGTATTCTTGCCTGCATTCTATAGCAGAAAAGATTCTAAAGCAGATGGGCTTAATGTGCTGCTTATTTGACTTGCCATTACCAAAGACACTGGATTCCGGCTAAAAACATGCCGGAATGACGGGTATAAATGATTATGCGGGCTAATGCATTCCCTGCTGAATTTTCCCTGTTATTTGCATTGGATACAGACGGCGCTTGGTCAGGGTGAGCAGCGCATCCGCTGGCGATTCAGGACAGACAGCGCGATCACCAGGCTGCGTCTGTGCAGCCTGATCCTGTAAACAGTGCTCGCGCAAATGGTCGCTCGTGCGCAGGAAATCATCCAGCGGCAATCCTGCAGTCTTGAGCAGTGCAGCCGGCAGTGCGCTGACTATATTGTCGACTTGCCGCGCCTGTGCAGCCTCGTTGTGCCAGAGCAGGTACGGTACCGTGCGCAGAGCCGGTTCACGCCATGGATTGTCGACGCCGAAGGCGGCGAACACTTCAGCCATGGCTGGCGCATGATCGCCGAGAAACAGCAGCGCGCCCGGACGTTCCGACTGCGCCAGTTCGTCGATAATGCAAGCTGCCATCTCAGCCGCATTCTGCGCGTGATAAAGATAACGTCTCAGCTGCAGTTCCAGCTGTTCAGGCAGTTTGTAGCCGACTGTGTCGATATCCGGCAAACCGCCTGACTGGCTGCGGTCGAAACTCCATGGTCCATGGTTTTCCATGGTCACCGCAAAAATAAACCGCGGCCTGTCGCTGTCGCGTAAAAGCCCGAGTATTTTCTGGCACACAGCATTGTCGCTGATGTACGGACCGTCGTAAGCCGCATCCGGGAAATCGCCGATCGATAAAAACGAATCGAATCCCAGGCGCTGGTATGCCTGATTCCGGCGCCAGAAATTTTCATGGAACGGGTGGATGGCAGTGGTCTCGTATCCCAGCTGTTTCAGATGCCAGGGGATGGAGTCAATCGGCGCATTGACGACCGTCAGGTACGGGTAGTCCATTTCTGCGCCAAACAGGGACGCCTGGATACCGGTCAGGAGTGAAAACTCGGTACGCAGTGTCGCCCCCCCGTATGTATCCACTAGCGTCATGCCGTGTAGAGCGCTATGTTTCAGTCGATCCCATGGTGCATACGCCGATGACTGAAATGTTGCGTCCAGCGTTCTAAAGTCAAAGAATGCCTCGTTCTGTATCACCACCAGGTTCGGCAGCGGTTCCGCAATCAGGACAGGCGTATGGATCGATCCGGAAAAGTCCCTTATCACCCCCTCCTCCGCAGCCGCAACGGACGGTAGCTCGAAATAGCTGCTGCCGGCTGAACTAATCAGCGTCGCGAATAACCCATACCGCTCGACCGATGCCATCGGGTCACGGTGATCGAACGCAGGCAACAACGCTGTATAAATTTGCTGCAGCGGGGCGTGGGGTTTCAGCAGGAGCGTTTGTATCTGCCATAGCAGCAGAATACCGGCTGCAACCGATACCAGGGTCCATCGTCTGTCAACCACACGCAGGCGTTCGAAGCGCATGGCCAAAAACGGTAAGGTCATAACCAGCAGCAACAGCGGAATTAGATACCATTGTTCGCGAAAGTACTTCTCAAACAGCACGGGATTATCCAGCACCTGTCCGAAAACAATGAAATCAGACGCGACCACCGGCTGACTGACGACCGAGTATTTGAAATTATTGCCCAGGGTAATCGCCAGGCAAACGAATACGGTGAGAAACGACGCCGACAGGGGTCGCCGCAGAATCAACAGGAAGGCCAGGAAAAAGTAGAGCACCGGCAGGCCATTGATCAATAGCGCCCCCGGGGTGAGGCGCGCAATCGTCGAATCCGGCACCGGCACTGCGATAGCCGTGCAGATAATGACAGCACTTATCAGGATAACCGCTGTGATTAGATTGTTTCGATTATTCAGCATTATCACGCAAACCCGGCTGGTATTTGCATCAGCGCATTTTCCGGTTGGCCAGTATGGCTGGCAGCACCAGCAAGGTGCAGACCATGGTGAGCAACACCCCTACGGTCAATAACTGCCCCATGCTGGCGGTTCCGGGGTGGGCGGAAAAACCCAGGTTGCCAAAGCTGGCAACGGTGGTCAGACCACTTATGACCACCGCACGGGACGTGCTGGTATGCAGAAGATTTCTGTCACCCGGCATTGCCATGCGGGCACGGCTGACCATGTGAATCCCGTTGTCCACGCCAATACCCAGCAGCAAAGGCAGGGTGATGATATTGGCGAAATTAAACGGGATATCCAGAATCACTCCGGCGGCGGTGGTCAACAGACCGGCCAGTAACAACGGTAACAGCACCAGCAGAGTATCGCGCAAGCTGCGCAATAGAATCAAGAGCAAGCCGCTGATCAACACCAGTGCAGTGACGAACGCCTGTTGAAAAGCCTGCACCGCTGCCTCACCGGAGGCAAGGTTAATGGCCGGGGTATCGGTTACCCGGGACACATGCGCACTGACTTCATTGACAAAACGCCGTAATGCATTGATATCACCCAGGTCATCACGGGCATACACCAGCAAACGCCAGCTGCCATCGAGACCGATCCACCTGTTCAGCAATTCCTGCGGCAAGCTATCCATAGCAATGTCTTCAAGCGCCAGCATATTTTTCAAGCCTGCAAACGTGGGTTTGAAGCTGCCCATTAAGGCCTGGTCCAGCTGTGTTAAGGCGCTATCACGTTCTGCATCGGGCAGTGACTCGAGCCGTTGCACCGCAGCTGCAACTGCAGCGGTCAGTGTTTCAACCCGGCTCGCGCTTGCATCCGGGTGATCGCTGTTACGCAAAGCATTCAGCACATCGCTGAGTGATTCGGTGCTGTCGGTTGCGGATTGTGCGGCCTCGGATGCCTGAGTAATACGATCCAGTTCTGCACCTATGTTATCGAGCTGCTCGTCTTTTGCTGCGGTTTGAGCAGGCAGTAAATCCAGCACCGACTGCACCTTGCTGACACTGGGCAACTGCAAGAGTTTGAGCTGATAGTCGCGGGCCTGTTCGGCGGAATCTGCCAGCACCGTCAAGCGCCACGGCGGGTTCTCGCTATTGTGGATCAGGTCACGGTAGGTCATGACCGATTCACTGTGCGGGTCGCGCAGATTCAGCACATCATAATCAAAACGGGCATCGACCACCACGAACCCCGCCAGCACGGCCAGGCACAGGATCACCACTAAAATTGCACGGCCGTAGCGCTTTATATTCTGCGCCAGCAAACCGGGCTTATGCGCCACCGCCTGGTGCAGTCGCCTGGTCACCGGCAAGGGAGACAGGGTGAACAGGGCCGGCAACAGGGAAAGACTCACCACCAGACTGATAAACATACCCGTACCGGATATCAGACCCAGCTCGGAGACCCCGATAAAGTCAGTGGGAATAAAGGCATAAAAGCCAATCGCGGTGGACGCGGCGCACAGCACCAGGGTACTCCCCACTTCCTTGACAGCGGCACGCAAGGCACGGGCATTGCCGGCTTCTGAATCACGAAACTCGGCATAACGCAGTCCCAGGTGTACCGCAAAATCAATCCCCAGCCCGATGTAAAGCACCGCAAACGCCACGGATATGAGATTCAGGCTACCGACCGCAAACGCGGCGAAGCCGGCGGTGAGGCACAGCCCCACCAGCAGGCTCAACAGGGAAAACAGCAGAATGCGAAACGAACCGGTGCCAATCCAGAGCAGTGCGATGATCATCATCAGGCTCATCAGCCCCGCCAGACCCATGCCCTGGCTGACACTCTTGAGCTCTTCATAGGCCAGGGCGGCGCTGCCGGTAATTCTCAATTGCAGACCATGACTGGCGTCGATACCCAGCTGTTTCGCCGCCTCACGAATGGACCGAATCGCCTCACCGGCAGCGAACAAATTACTGAAATCCAGCTCTGGCTGGACGATCACAAGCTGGTGGTTCGAAACATTGTTTTCGGCTGTGAATAGCTGATCCTGCCAGGATATGGCACCGGCCTTGCCCAGTGCGAACGTGTTCAGGCTGAATTCGGTAGCGTCCAGCAGCCTGTCCAGCGATGGCGAAATTTCCGGCCCGGTGATAGCCCCGTGCAAGGCCTGCAATAAACCCGTAGCGGTGGGATTACGCTGCAACTGACTCAGCAGCGGCGCACTTTGCTGAAGTTGCCGGCTCAACTCGGCGAGTTTCTTCTCCGGCAGGTAATGCAGCGCATGCTGTTCAAAAAACACGCCCCCGCCCGGCCAGTAAACTGATTGCAACTGATCTATCTGCGTGGTTAGGTGTTCCGTCAACTGGCCGGCGGCCTGGTAAGCGTCCGGCCCGTCAATCACTAACAACAGATTATTGGTATGCTGGGGAAATGCTTTTTTGTATTGCTGCAATGTCTGGCGAAAAGGCAATGCTTCGTCCAGCATATCGCTGTTGTCGGTGTTAATGCCAAGCTCTTGCACAGCATAATAAAGACTGCCGGCCGCCGCAGTGACGAAGACAAGCACCACCCACAGAGCATGGCGTGCATTCCAGTCGGACCAGCCGGCGAGCCATGCCGCCAGGCGTAATTCGATCGCCTTACTCATCGTGCGAACAGCGATCCGGGTTTTTGGGACAGCTTGAGCCTGGCAACGGAAACCGGCTCAGCCGTTGTGTGCTTAACCCGCATATCTCACCAGGAGCACGGGAGCAGGCGCAGGACAGAGCCCGCCTGTCTCACCAGATGGACGAGCCCTCACTTGATCTTTGAATTCACAAAGTATTATGCTCAGTCGGCAATACACTGGGTTATTCCGCTCCTTCGCAAAATCCTTTTCGTAAGCGCCGCTCTGGAGCGAAAAGCGTAGCCATAGCTACGGTTTGAGTGAAGAGCAAGCTTACGGACACGAAGACTAGCCTGAACCGTGATAGGCGTTCTCGAATTACACACTGTGTTTTTGATCACCTGACTTTTCTCTCAAGAATTAGTGCCTTATCAGTACCCAACGCCGCCTGGTGAGAAATGCGGGTTAAGATGTGGCAGCATTTCTACGCAGCTGTTAAATCAGGCGAGTGTACGGTAAATTTCAGCATAATAAAAACAAGGAGACCCGATGGAAAGATTACACAACAAAATACGCACGATAGAGAATTTCCCTGAACCGGGTATTCAATATCGCGACATTACACCCATGGTGCGTGACCCCGCTGCCTTACGCCTGGCCGTGCATCAATTAATCCATCCTTTCATCGGTGAAAGATTAACCGCCATTGTGGGCATGGAAGCCAGGGGATTCATTTTTGGCAGCCTGGCCGCCTGGGATTTAGGCATAGGCTTCGTACCGCTGCGCAAACCCGGCAAACTGCCTTATGACGTGCACAGTATATCTTACGACCTTGAATATGGCAGCGCCGGCCTGGAAGTCCACGTCGATGCGCTCACAGCTGATGATCGCGTACTGGTAATCGATGACGTGTTGGCTACAGGCGGCACGGCCGCGGCCAGTTGTCACTTGATCGAGAAACTGGGTGCGGAAATTGCTGCGTGTGCATTTGTAGTGGAACTGGATGCGCTAGCCGGGCGCGAAAAATTACCCGACTATCGCATTCACAGCTTGCTGCACTATTGACTGGATACAAGCATCAAGTGCACATCAGGCATTTATCTTTACCAGCCGGTTTTGAATACTGCTGAGTATGCCATCAGCGTCCAGCCCCCATGTTGATAACATTTCAGCCTGTGTTCCCTGCTCAACAAAGCAATCGGGATAGCCCAGGTTGAGGATATCCGTGTGCTTACCACTGGCGTGCAGATATTCATTGACCGCACTACCGGCACCACCGGCGAGCGCATTGTCTTCGATGGTTACCAGTAAGTCATGGTTTTTCGCTGCCTGCCTGATGGCCTCTTCATCCAGTGGTTTGACGAAACGCATGTTATACAGGCTGGCGTCGATCTGCTCCGCTATGCCGCGTGCGGTAGCCAGCAGTGTGCCAAAAACGAGCAAGGCAACCTTGCTGCCCTCGCGGCAAAGCTCGGCTTTGCCGAAATCTATCGCCATCAGCTCTTTACGTGGCAGCTTTCCAGATGAGCCGCCACGAGGATAACGCACGGCGGCAGGACCGTCGTGTAAAAAGCCGGTGGTCAGCATGCAGCGTGTTTCATCGGCATCAGCCGGCGTCATGATAACCATGTTGGGTATACAGCGCAGGTAGCTG
>CAMYIO010000120.1 GCA_947258515.1 uncultured Ectothiorhodospiraceae bacterium | reverse complement strand
GCTTAATCCACTGGTCGGGGGCTATGGCACCCTGATCGAGGTTCCTTACTCGGTGAACGCCATGCCCTTCATCTTTCTCGCCGCCCTGATCGGTGCCCGTCGACTCCTGGAGCGGCTTCCGAAAGGTCAGCTGCCTCTGATGCTGGCCCTGTTACTTGCGGCAACAGTGGCTGCCAGAGAAGGCTCGGTGCTATCCTGGACAGGGCTTGTCGCAGGGACCAAGCACTGGGTAGAAACCCCCGAACGCCGCGCTGCTCTTCAGACTATATCCAAACTTATCGAGCCGAACAGTGGTGTCGCCGCCACTGATTACTATCTACCGCACCTGGTCAACCGTCAATCGATTTATCTGTTCCCCAATCCATGGCGAACATGGTACTGGGGTGTAGCGGGTGAAGGCGAGCACCATCCCAACCGGGTGGATTATCTGGTATTGAACCCTGCCCATGTAACCTCTCAATTGGACTTGTTAACCTATCTGGTAAACAGTGGTATTTTTCAATACCTCTGGAAGGAGGAACAGTTGCATGTCCTTAAACGAGTGCGTCAAGAGCGTCTGCCACGGGAGTCGGCTCTGGCTGACTGGGAAGCCTATCGCGTGTCTCATCAGCTGCAGCTAAGTCGAATTACACTTGGAGAGGTGGTCGAATACGGTGGCAATCAGGCAGGCTGTGATGCAGCGACAGAACAAATAATGGAACAGGTGGATGCGACAACCATTGACCTGGACCTAACCTCGATTTTCCCCGATGTAGCTCAGGGATCGGCCTACCTGTACGCATCAATTGATTCCCCTGTCATCCAGCAGATAGAGCTATCGCTCGGGGTGGATGACGGGGCAGTCATCTGGTTAAACCGACAGCTAGTGACAGAGATCCCGGGGCCGCAAGCCTTCACGCCCAATCAATACAAAATACCGGTCCAGCTGGAAAAGGGCGAGAACCGGTTCTGTTTTCGCATCGATAATATTGGAGGCGCCTGGCGTATACAGGCCCGATTCTCCCCCCTGATTCAGCAATGAGTTTCCTTCCACTTGTAGCGCTCAACACAGAGATGGGATTCGCTCATATAATATTCGACGAACACGGCACACTACATGAACTGCTATTCATCAGAAACCAGGCTGACTGTCGATAAGGCAGTCTGCAGGTCGATACTGAACAGCACTTCACAATACTCGGTGTATTCATTCTCCGGCGCCGGATCATCCGTACAGGCACAACCGGGCAAGATCCCGGTATAGAAGATGCCGGCTTTCACCTGGATACTTTCCTGCCTCTCTACAGTATTAATGACAAGCACCTTGAGGTGTTTGTCACTGGCATAGCTGCCTTGCGACAACGCCTGCTGCAGGGGAAGTTGCTCCATACCCAGTTGCTCTACTTCACTCTTGAAGACTTCTTCAAAGACTGGCATCTGCCAGGCCGCAACCGTCCTTTCAAGCCGGATCATAAAAACCGTTTGAACACATCCAGCATCGAAGCGCACAGGAAATCATGCGCTGGTACCACCAACCGTCAACTCGTCTATCAGCATGGTCGGCTGACCGACACCCACGGGAACACTCTGTCCTTCCTTGCCGCAGGTACCGACACCGGAATCCAGCTGCATGTCATTTCCCAGCATGGAAACACGCTTCAGCACATCCGGACCATTACCGATCAGGGTCGCGCCCTTGAGCGGTCTCGTGACCTTGCCCTTTTCGATCAGGTAGGCCTCACTGGCAGAGAAGACGAACTTGCCCGAGGTGATGTCGACCTGCCCGCCACCGAAGTTCACGGCGTAAATCCCACGATCCACAGACGCGATAATTTCCCGCGGGTCGTGTTCGCCCGCCAGCATGCAGGTGTTTGTCATGCGCGGCATCGGCAGGTGCGCGTAGGACTCGCGTCGACCGTTGCCGGTTGAGCTGACACCCATCAAACCGGCATTCATGCGGTCCTGCATGTAGCCTTTGAGAATACCGTTTTCTATCAACACCGTGTTCTGTCCCGGCGTGCCTTCATCGTCGACATTCAGCGAACCGCGACGACCGCTCAAGGTACCGTCATCAACGACAGTACACAGGGGTGATGCCACTTGCTGCCCGACCATGCCACTGAACGCCGAGGTACCCTTGCGGTTGAAATCACCCTCGAGACCGTGTCCGATGGCCTCGTGCAGCAGTATCCCGGGCCAACCGGGTCCCAGCACCACCGGCAGGGTACCGGCCGGTGCAGCGACCGCCTCGAGGTTGACCAGTGCCTGGCGCACGGCTTCCCGTGCGTAGCCGCTGGCACGATCCTCCTCGATGAAGAAACCATAATCGGAACGACCACCGCCGCCTGAACTGGCCTGCTCGCGCCGCCCATTCTGCTCGACAATAACAGTGACATTGCAGCGCACCAGCGGACGCACATCAGCCGCCAGCGTGCCGTCACTGACCGCGACCATCATGACTTCATGCACACCGGCGAGACTGACGATGACCTCCTTGACGCGTGGATCCTGTTGTCGTGCCTCTGCATCCAGCTGACGCAACAGGGCAACCTTGTCATCCGCGGTCATCCTGTCCAGCGGATCAATGTGCCGGGCAATCGCACGCGCGGCCGTGGAGGCCTGCAACAGGGCCGGCATCACGATCTCGTCGGAATAGGCAAAGCCGGTCTTGTCACCGCTGATGGCACGCACACCGGCACCCTGCTCGATACTGTGTGTACCTTCCTTGACAATGCTGTCTTCCAGCACCCACGACTCATAGCGTGTCGATTGAAAATACAGGTCGCCACTGTCGACGGCATGCCCCAGCAGCTGTCCGAAGACCTTGTTCAGATCAGCTTCATCGATACCCGCCGGTACCAGCAGTCGCTGTCGTGCGATATCAAGATGTGTAGCGCTCATGACTTCCCGTTCAGGCACTGCAGGCGACGGTGCTTGATACTCGGGAAATTGCGCCGCGCGCTGTTCAGCAGCCCCAGCTCGACATCGGCACAGACAACACCCGGTCCGCGGGACAAGCTGTTCAGCACGGTCCCCCACGGATCGACGATCATGCTGTGCCCGTAGGTCTCGCGGCCACTCAGATGATAGCCGCCCTGGTCAGGTGCGATCACATAACAGAGGTTTTCGATGGCCCGTGCCCGCACCAGCACCTCCCAGTGGGCACGTCCCGTGATAGCCGTGAAGGCGGATGGCAGCACCAGTATTTCCATACCCGCTTCCAGCTGCTGCCTGAATAACTCCGGGAAACGCAGGTCATAACAGACGTGTATTGCTCGTCACTATCGATGAGTTGCACATCGAACAGGTGGATCTTGTCGTAGCGCGCCGCCTGTTCGCCCTTGTCGTTGAATACCAGGCAGGTGGCCCGTATCTTGTTTTCATCGCTGGCCACCAGCGGCACGGTTCCACCGACCAGCCAGATGCCATGACGCGCAGCCTGTTCGGCCAGAAAGGTCTGGATGGGGCCGCTGCCCGCGACCTCACGGTGCTTGACCTTGTCATGTTCGGTATTGCCCATGAGGGCAAAATTTTCAGGCAATACCAGCAGGCGCGCCTGCTGGCTGACCGCCTCTTCAATCAGGCGTTCGGCTTCCAGCAGATTAGCGCCGATATTCGGCCCGGAAGCCATCTGTATACACGCAACAATACTCATTTCTCTAAACCGTTCATCCCGTATCAATAATGAATCAATGCAGGGTGCGCTCAGCGCACCGAAAAAAACAGGCAAACTGTTGTTGCATGATGCGCAGTGCGCACCCTGCATACATTGCCATACCTGAACGCCATGATTTTCAAGTGAATCAGATCTCCCTGAAGAATAACACAGTCACGAAGCGCACCCGCTAACACCCTCCGGCCAACAGGGTTAATCCAGTTCAAACGACGTCTCCGGCGCTGCATCCTCGGTCGCCGTGGCACGCAGTTTCTCTATGACCGGATCCTCCCAGGGACCGGTCACCGAGTACTGTTTTTTTGCAATCCGGTTGAGCGAACCAAGCTTGCCTTCCAGCAAGGTGCCGGCCACCAGCAGTATGGCACCCACTGCCGGTCCGCCGGCCAGTGTACCCGCCAGCGGTATGCCGGTCTTGACATAGGGTATGACCGTCACCAGCTCATCATAGTCCTGATCGACGAGACCGATGCGCCCGGAGATCTCGATCTTTGCCGCCGGACCATCCACCAGCAGGTCATTGGTATAGGCATTGCCGTCATCGATGACAAAGCTGCCACTGATCTCGTCAAAGCTGAAACCCTTGGCAAACAGGTCACTGAAATCCAGCGACAGGCGCCGTGGCAGTTCGTTCAGACTGAGCAGCCCCAGCATACGACCGGCCGTGCCGGGCTCGACATCCAGCAACTGGCCATCCGTAATCCTGACCTTGACCTTGCCCTCCGTCACTGGCGGCGAGAAGGCCCAGGGAGGACCTGGCCAGGCAATGCGCATCGAAGCAGACAACGCGCCCCCGCCAATGTTCTTCTGGTAACCGAACGCCTCCATCAGCCGGTCCATTTCACCCTCACTGATCTCGAGGTCAATACTGCTTAACTGCTCACCACGTTGCTGTCGCCAGTGACCCGTGATGTGCACCGACAGTAAATCCGACGCTAATACGACGCGTTCCATGTAATACATGTCATCCGGTTGCCTGTAGGCCTTGATCTCGAACAGACCCAGGTCCGTCTCGTCGTAAATCAGCTGCCGGCTGATAATCTGCAAGTCCGGAAAGTCTGACGGCGTAGAGTTACTGGTGGAATCCGCTTGCTGCTGCTGTTCCCCGCCGGCACGCTTCAGCACCAACCGCTCCAGGGTCATCGTCACCTTGTCGAGCCCGGCAGCAGAACTCGTCAGTGTGATGTCACCGGCCACGTCCGGTCCGTCCGCCCTGATTTCCCAGTGTGAACCGGACGGCTTCATGGATAGCGACACGTTATCCAGCTCATGACCCAGCACCTCCAGCTCATCGACGCTAATGACAAACGCAAGCGGTACAGCGGCATCTGCCCCGGCATCACCGCCGCTTCCACCTTCGCCTCCGCCAGCCAGGTGCGGCTGCCAGTCAGACAGGCGAAAGCGGTCAAAATGGCCACTGAACAGCAGTTCTTTCGAGTCAGGCAGTGCCGGCGTCTTGCCGCCCACCGTGATGGCACCCTTTTGCAGCTCGAAGCCCTGCGCGGCCGGCACGAGAACCAGCAAACCCTCCATGAGGTCGCTATAGTTCAGCCGCAGAGTTCTCTCTTCAACACCCACCCGGTCCTCGACAATCGTCAGCTGTCGAACCGACTCACGAGTCTTCCCGAACGGCGCCGGCAAATCGATGGACGTCCCCGCCAGGTTCGAGGTCACGGTGACGCCGACATCGGCATTCTTACCGCGTTCCGGCATACCGCGAAGGGCCACCAGTACCTGCCAGTCACTACTGCCGGAAGCCGCCGCGCCGAGAAAGCTGTCCTTCTCGATAAACCGGTCAAACAACTGCAACGGCCCATCCAGGCGGATGTTGGTCTGCTGCTTGCCGGTTTCTGTCCATACGCGTGCAGTGGCCGGGTGACCAAACAATTTCGCGCGCAGCTTGTCACCCTGTATACCCTCGGGGTCAAATACGAGACGTCCCTTGATATCCTCCAATTCAATATCAGAATCACGCACTTTCAGGGAATTACCGCGCAGGGTAATATCGCCCGCCACCTCGATCGGTGCCGTGTCATTATTCAGCGGTACCACGATATCCAGTCCCAGCGTCGTCTTCCCGGTCGTGCTGACGCGATCCACAAAACCCCCGTAGGTAACACCCAGCGGGCTGCTGCCGAGCTCAGCCAGCATGACCGGCAAAGCGCCCTGCACCACACCTTTCAGGGTCAGCACCGGGTTCGCCAGGTCTTTTATCTGTGCATGCACCGACTCTAGCGCCGCACTGCGAATCGCACCCCGGCGACTGACGATATCCATGGCGCGGCCGGTAAAATCGACCTGGGCATCAAGCCCCGTTACCGGCGACCAGTCCTGGTTATAATCCAGTTGCGCATCGCTGACCGGCAAACGCACTTCCAGCACCCCTTCACCGTGATCAAAGGGCAGCTGGTCAAGACGGCCATTGACAACCACGCGTCCGTCCGTGACGACACCACTCTTGAGACTTTGGTCAAGCCATGCAACACCCGTCGGCGACATGACCTTTGCCGGCAGGTAGGCATGCAGCCGATCGAGCCGGGCCGCTTCGACGTCAATCAACAGGTTGATGGAAGCCGCACTGCCGTCAACCGGCAGGTACAGTCCCATTCTGGCCAGCAGTGAAAGGTCATCGTTGCGGACCGTCAGCGCCTCCGTCGCGACCTCCATCGTACCGCCCTGCAGTTGCCAGTGAATATCACCCTGGAGAACACCAATCGGCAGCAGTTCGCGAAACAACCGATCGTCATGCACCGCCGCTTCATGACTGGTCAGGGACAGGATGCCGGATTCCATGTCACCGCTCAACGTTCCCTCCAGGCCCGCAAGTTTCGGAAATATGCCGGACTGTTCAATGCTCAGGCCGCTGAAATGTGCCGAGAAATCATTCACCCGGGTGACCTTGTCACGGCGGGTGATACTGAAGACCAGGTCCCGGATCGTGCCGCGCGGCTGTAAGCCACCCAGCAGCTGGCGGTGCTCGACCGACAGTCCGGGAATAATAGGCAACAGTGCACCGACACCGTCAAGTACCACCAGCGATGTCAGGCCCTTGATGCTGACACTGTCCTGATACTGCCTGCCGGCCAGTGACAGGTTGTCTGTTTCCCAGCGTCGCTGCTGCTGATTGACGACCAGGTTTTGCACGGCGAACTGCCAGCCCTTGTCGTTCAGCCGCCAGCCAAACTGGCCCCGCAGGCTGTCAGCCTCGAAGGTGTAGGCCCCGGTTTCATTTTGCTGGATGATTTTCAGGCCCTTGGTATCAATCTCACCACTGACGGAATCGATGCCTGCGTCACCCACATCGAGCCATAGCCTGAGATCAGCGACCCCATCCACACGCTGATCATCCGCCAGCACCGGGCCCAGCACTTCTGTCAATGCCACCGCGTGTCCATTGATGTAGATCTGACCCTGCCAGTCCTGCAGCCGCGAGCTGTACCCATAGAGCACCGCTTCCACATCGGCACGGTAACCGACGTCGGCCGGCAGCAGGGCGTGACCGGTGAGTGTATGCGTGGCACCCTGGTTGCGCAGCGACAACGAGATCTCGGAGAAGCGTCGTGGCGGGTCGCCGCTTGCTTCGTCGATGTAGGTGACGTTGACATCATGGACCGACAGGGCCATTTGCAGAAGGTCCGGGAGCAGCTGACTGTCATCGCTATCGGAGCGAAAGCCTTCAAGGTAGAGCAGCCCGCCGGCATCACGCACCACCGTGAACCCGGCTCCGACCACATCGATACCGGCCAGCCTGATTTTTTGTTCTGACAGGGACCGTTCTGCATCAACTGTCATCCATATTTCGCGAATGGCAGTCATCTCGTGCACGCCTGCCGGATCAGAGAGCTCGACATTTTTCAGCTTGATAACGGGATTCAAACCACGCCAGCCTGTCTGCAGCCGCCCGATACTAACCTGCCTGTTGAGCGCCTGGCTGGCGGCCTGCTCGATCTCCACGCGGTAGGCACTGACTTCGGGAATCCACAGGCGGACAACGATCAACGCCGCGATAATCAGCGCCAGCAGCGCTAGCACCAGCATCCAGAGGACATGAAAGGCGCTCTTCAGCATGATAGAAAAAAAACTAACTAGTCCGGTCGAGAGGCTGCGGGTTTACACGGGAACAACGTCATACTGTTCCTGCGTGTACAGGGAACCTGGAACTTGATGGGTTTTCCTATGAACGCCTCCAGTTCGACCAGGCTTGCCGATTCCTCATCCAGCAGCAGATCAACCACTTCCTGCGAGGCAAGCACCAGTAACTGTTCGGTATCAAACTGGCGTGACTCACGCAGTATCTCGCGAAAAATCTCGTAGCAGGTCGTCTCGGCCGTCTTCAATGACGCGCGCCCGCCGCAGGTCGGGCAGGTCTCACACATGACATGTTCGAGGCTTTCGCGGGTGCGCTTGCGCGTCATCTCCACCAGCCCGAGTGACGAGACTTCCGTGATCTGCGTCCTGGCATGGTCCTTGTCAAGACACTTCTGCAGTGCGCGCAATACCTGGCGCTTGTGTTCCGCGTCGGACATGTCAATAAAATCGATAATGATAATGCCGCCCAGGTTGCGCAGTCGCAATTGCCGGGCAATCGCCTGTGCCGCCTCCAGGTTGGTCTTGAAGATGGTTTCTTCGAGGTTGCGATTGCCGACATAACCGCCGGTATTGACGTCCGCTGTGGTCATGGCCTCTGTCTGGTCAATCACCAGGTAGCCACCTGACTTCAGCTGTACCTTGCGGTCCAGCGCCTTCTCTATTTCGTCCTCGATGCTGTAGATATCAAAGATCGGTCGTTCACCGGGATAATACTCAACCTGGGTTTCCAGTTCAGGCATGAAGCGATTGCAGAACGCCTGCGCACGCTGGTAGCTCTCCCTGGAGTCAATACGGACCCTTTCTATCTGGCTATCCAGCATGTCCCGCATGACGCGAATAGTGAGCGGCAGGTCATCGTAGATGACGTTGCCGGGCTTTGCAGTCGCCTCGGTCTCGCTCACGGACTGCCACAACTTGCTCAGGAACATCATGTCCGCGCGCAATGCATCGGCACTGGCACCCTCTGCCGCGGTGCGTGCAATATAGCCGCCACCTTGCTGGTCCGTCATAAACAGCTGAATAATGTCCCGCAGGCGTACCCGCTCCTGTTCAGCCTCGATCTTTTGCGAGATACCGACGTTGTTGATATTCGGAATAAATACCAGGTAACGGGATGGAATGGTGATTTGCGTGGTCAGACGCGCGCCCTTGGTACCGAGCGGGTCCTTGATCACCTGTACGGAAATTTCCTGCCCCTCGTGCAACAGCTGGGCGATATCGGCAAGCGGTCCGCTATCCTCGGATTCATCATCAACGGATCGCGACGTCACATCGGAGGCATGTAAAAATGCCGCCCGCTCAAGGCCAATCTCCACGAACGCCGCCTGCATACCCGGCAACACCCGGCAGACCTTGCCGCGGTAAATCTTGCCAACCAGTCCACGACGCCGCGCCCGCTCGATATAGACTTCCTGCAGGACGCCGTTTTCCACCAGCGCCACGCGCGTTTCCCGGGGCGTTACGTTAATCAGTATCTCTTCGCTCATGCTTCCCTGTTGACTGGTCCTGGCTGTTGAAAATTAACCGGCATCATTCTGCGGATGACGACGGCAGCCCGCGCACGTCGTGCCAGGGCCCGGCCCATCCTACAATCTAGAGAACGACTATTCCAAAAGTCTTTAACAATTCCGTTGTTTCGTACAGGGGCAAACCCATGACGCCCGAATAACTGCCATCCAGACGGGTGATAAACATTGCCGCGAGACCCTGGATTGCATAGGCCCCTGCCTTGTCACGCGGTTCACCGCTCTCCCAGTATGCCTCACATTGCTGCCGTGTTAACGTGCGAAATGTCACGTGGCTGCGCTGACTGCAAACGCTTTCGTGCCCGGCTGCCAGCGCAACCGCGGTAATGACCTGGTGGGTCGTACCCGACAGTGCCAGCAACATCGCAATCGCCTGCTGTCGATCAACCGGTTTCCCCATCACCGTGTCAGCGGCGATCACAATGGTGTCGGCACCCAGCACCGGGCGTTGCCGCTCAGGGGGCAACGCACGCCACCCTGCCCGTGCCTTTTCCAGTGCCAGCCGCCGTGCGTAGTTCCCGGGGGTTTCTGTGGCCAGCAGGGTCTCATCCACCGCGACTGACAGCACCTTAAAATTGACACCTATTTGCTCTAAAAGTGCCGCCCTGCGCGGTGACTGCGAGGCCAGGTAAAGTTGCGGAAGATGATACATCGACAATGTTTATATCATAATTAACAATTAATTATGATATTTTTCTCATACTATTATTATGACCGGTGATAGGGGTGACCGGTGCCCAGAGTCCAGGCCCTGTAGAGTTGTTCGGCCAGCACAACACGCACCAGGGAATGCGGATAGGTGAGTGCGGACAGCGACCAGCGCTGGTGCGCGCGTTCGAGGCAGGATTGCGACAGGCCCTCAGGTCCACCGACCAGTAGCGCCACATCCCGACCGGAACCCATCCAGTCCCTGAGTCGTGCGGCGAGATCTTCCGTCGTCCAGTGATTACCGCGCACATCCAGCGCAATGACAGTGCAGTCTTTCGGCAAGGCGGCCAGCAGCGCCTGCCCTTCCTGCTGCTTCGCCTGCGCAGGATTCATGGACTTGTGTCGCTTGCCGAGTGGAATCTCGGTCAATTGCAAACTGCATTCACGTGGCAGTCGTTTCGCGTATTCCCGGTAACCTTCGACAACCCAGGATGGCATGCGGGTGCCGACTGCAAGCAGGTGAATACGCATCAACGATGAGACAATTCAGTTGATCAGATCAGGCACTGGCATTGTCGCGGTCGCCAACGGACCAGAGTTTTTCCAGTGCATAGAATTCCCGGGTCTCGGGCATCATGACATGCACAACGACATCGGAAAGATCGACCAGAATCCAGCCGGTGGTGTCCTCGCCTTCAACTCCCAGCGCAGCAAAGCCGTGCCGCTTTGCTTCAAGCACGACATTTTCCGCAAGCGCCTTGATGTGCCGCGTTGAGGTTCCGCTGGCAATCACCATGCGATCGGTAATCGAGGTCAGGCCGCGCACATCGATCACCCTGATGTCCACGCCCTTGATGTCCTGCAGTGCCGCGATGACAATCTGCAGCAAGCGCTCGCCACTTTCGTCATCCGGGATATCGCTGTTCTGTCTATCCGCCATGCTGTTTTCCTGTTGCATATAATCCTTCGCTGTAGATAACCTCCAGCACACTTTTCGGTAACAAAAAGTCTGCACGTTTTCCGCTTGCCAGTATTTTACGTATCTCTGTACCGGATATTTCCAGCTGTGTAACCGGGTGAAACAGCAGCAGGCCCGAAGCCCGTGATTTCAGCGTTGTTGCATCCGCCACCCGGTGCAGGGAAACAAAATCCGCCAGTTCTCCCTGCTCGGGCGGCAGCTTGCCCGGTCGGGTCATGACGACGAGGTGCGAGTAATCCAGGATTTCACGCCAGCGATGCCAGCTGGAAAATTCGCGGAAGGCATCCATACCGATCAACAGGGACAGGCTGGTACCCGCCATTTCCGCGCGCAATGATTTCAGCGTATGCAGTGTGTAGGAAGGTCCTTCACGCTCGAATTCACGCGTATCCACAGTGAATGCCGGGTCGTCGGCAACCGCGGCACGCAGCATGGCCAGCCGCTGTTGCGGGCTTGCATGCGGTTGCGAGCGGTGAGGTGGTACATGACTGGGCAGCAGACGGACTACATCGAGGCCAATGGACTGCTGTAATTCCAGTGCCGGACGCAGATGTCCAAAATGCACCGGGTCAAAGGTACCGCCGAAAAGTCCTATCATGAATGAGACGAACCGCTGGAGAATGGATGTGCGTGACTGCCCGTCATGTCCTGATATGGCCGTCACCGATGACGATGTATTTAAGCGTCGTCAGTCCTTCCAGGCCAACCGGACCACGCGCATGCAACTTGTCGGTACTGATACCGATTTCGGCGCCAAGACCGTATTCAAAACCGTCTGCAAAGCGACTCGAGGCATTCACCATCACGGAACTGGAATCCACCTCATGCAGGAAACGGTTGGCACGGGGCAGCGATTCGGTAACGATCACATCCGTATGACTGGAGCCGTAGCGGGCAATGTGATCCATGGCGGCATCCATGTCATCGACAATGCGAATAGCGAGTATCGGCGCCAGGTATTCTTCTTCCCAGTCGGTTTCCGTGGCTGCCGTAATGCCGGCGACAATTTTTCGTGTCGCCTCGCAGCCGCGCAATTCAACACCGGCGGCATGATAGTCAGCGGCCAGCCGCGGCAATACGCGTGTGGCAATGTCCCTGTTGACCAGCAGCGTTTCCATGGTATTGCAGGTACCGTAACGCTGCGTCTTGGCATTGACCGCCACCCTGACGGCCTTGTCAACATCCGCCATGTCGTCAATGTAGGTATGGCAAACGCCGTGCAGATGCTTGATGACCGGTACCCGTGCCTCCGCGCTGATACGTTCGATCAGGCCCTTGCCACCGCGCGGCACGATGACATCGACATGCGCCTGCATGCGAATCAGTTCGCCGACCGCGGCACGGTCAGTGGTCTCGATCACCTGCACCACATCGGCCGGCAGTCCCGCTGCCGCGAGCCCCTGGTGGATGTAGCGGGAAATGGCCTGATTGGAATGGATGGCTTCCGAACCACCGCGCAGGATTGCCGCGTTGCCTGACTTGAGGCAGAGTGCAGCGGCATCCGCGGTGACGTTCGGTCGCGATTCGTAGATGATGCCGATCACGCCCAGGGGCACGCGCATGCGTCCCACCTGGATACCGGAAGGCCGGTGGTTCATCTCCGAAATACTGCCGACCGGGTCCGCTAGCAGCGCGATCTCGCGCAAGCCTTCAGCCATGGCGGCAATGCGCGCATCGGTGAGCTCCAGCCGGTCCAGTAATGCCGCATCCAGACCGTGTTGCCTGCCTGCCGCAAGATCCTTGTCGTTCTCTGCCTTGAGTTCGTCAGCACCGGCCTCGATGGCCGTCGCGATCGCGATCAGCGCCGCATCCTTCCTGCCGGTACCGGCGCGGGCGATCTCCCGGGCAGCGGCACGTGCACGCACGCCGACTGCTTGCATGTATTCAGGGATATCAATCTGCAGTGTTTCTGCTTCCGCGCTCATTGTTCTGTCAGCTTACCTGCCCCACCCGGGCTGTATCCGGCACGGCCCGATTGCCAGCCAGCGTCAGGGTCAATTGTAACAGCTCATCCCAGGCGTTGCCTGCAGCCTGCCCCTTGCTGACCCTGTCGATAGATGCACAGTGCCGCAACAGGGTATTGCACTGTGTCGCCGGCAAGCGCTGCAGGACCGCAGCCAGCAGGGGTTTACGGCTCGGCGGCCAGACACGATAGTGGTTCACGACCGCCTGCACAGGCTGACCCGCGGCAACGGCAGCCGCCATGGCGGCGAGCTGGCGAATTTCGCGCGACAACGCCCACAGCACAATCTGCGGCACGATGCCTTCCGCATGCAGGCCCTGCAGGATGCGGATACTGCGCGCCGCATCGCCCGAGAGTGCGCTGTCGACCAGGCCAAACACATCGTAGCGGGCATTGTCAGAAACCAGTGCAAGAATGGCCTCGGCATCGACGACGCCTTCACCTTGCAATAAGTACAGCTTTTCAATCTCCTGCACGCACGCCAGCAGGTTGCCCTCGACCCGGTCGGCCAATAACGTGACCGCATCCGGACTGGGTTGCAGGCCGCGCTGTTGCATGCGCCGCTGTATCCAGGCGGGGAATTCCTGTGCATTGAGTGGCCAGACGAATACCACGACACCGGCCTTGTCGAGTGCCTGTACCCACTTGCTTTCACGCGCCGACTTTTCCAGCTTGCCGGCCGTCACCAGTAACAGGGTATCCTCTGGCGGTTGTTCCGCGTAGCTGCGCAATGCCTTTGAACCGTCAGCACCCGGCTTGCCGCCGGGCATGCGCAGATCGATCACGCGACGTTGCGAAAACAGAGACAGGTTAGCAGCCTCGGACATCAGGCTGCCCCAGTCGAAACCCGCCTGTACCGACATGACCTCGCGCTCATCATAGCCTTGCCCGCGTGCTGCCGCGCGGATGGCATCTGCCGCTTCCATCACCCGCAACGGTTCATCGCCGCTGATAAAGTAGACGGGCGCAAGCTGCTTGCGCAGATGGGCATCGAGCTGTTCAGGTTTGAGTTGCATGGATTGCAAGTATATCTATCTTGGTGCAGGAGCGGCGTCCTCGCCGCGATTATGCACCTGCCTTGATTAATCGCGCCGGGGACGGCGCTCCTACAGGTGTATTGCATGCTGCAGTCATTTGACAGGCTAGCGTGCTGCCGCCGTTATCCTCAGCATCGCCAGGTTCACCAGCTCGCGTTGCAATGCACGGCGCACGACAATTTCCTCGCGTTCCTTACTCAGCACATCGGTACTGCTGTACAGGTAGTCACGTGTCATCGTCACATGCTGGGGTTCCAGCAGCGGCAGATTGTCACTCGTCGTCACGGCGAACCGGATCGACTGCCGCAGCTGGTATTCAAGCACCTTGCCCGAACTGTTCACCGACAGTACCGCCTTGTCCTGTTCATCATTGATGATCTCCAGCACGGCAGTGGCTTCGCTGCGGTCCTCGGTAACCTTCACATGATGCGTCCTCAGGGCCTCGATGAAATCATCGATCAGGGATCCATAGGGCCGGCCACTCTTTATAAAGGTGACAGCCATCTCTTCTGGCAAGGCGGCACTGCCGCGCAGCTGGAAGCCGCACGCAGACAAGCAAACGGCCAGACAGCCGGCCAGCAGCAGGTAAGGCCAGGGGCAACCCGGTTTTGTACCGCTTGTTATCAGCATTGACATCCAGGGAAGCACTGATTGATTCGCAATTTCCTGGTATTCATG
>CAMYIO010000119.1 GCA_947258515.1 uncultured Ectothiorhodospiraceae bacterium | reverse complement strand
ACCGCCAGCTTGCCGCCTTCAGATGAATGACGTATTATCCTCGCCCTTTTCACGGTAGCGGACCTGCCGTACTGAATGCAGCAACGATTGACTAGAGGCAGTTATGAAACCTGACACACACCCGGCATACGACATAATAAAAGTTACCTGCAGTTGCGGTTCGAGTTTCGAAACGCGCTCGACTGTTGGCAAGGATCTGGCGATTGAAGTGTGCTCACAGTGCCACCCTTTCTATACTGGCAAGCAGAAGATGGTTGATACCGGTGGACGTGTCGACAAGTTCCGCAAGCGTTACGGAAACTGATCACGCAAGCAAATGCCTGCTGCAGTATTCAACAAAGGGGCGCCCGACCGGGTCGCCCCTTTTGTATTCTGTCTGCTGTTCACATCAATACTTCTGTTTGCCGGCAGCCCGCGGCAGGCAAACGCGGCTGCATGCCAGGCGACAAAAACAGGTGAACGCGTACAGGTCGTCTACGTCTATGACGGGGATACCGTCAAACTGAACGACGGCCGTCGCCTGCGCCTCATCGGCATCAATACACCTGAAATCAGCGACAAGGACCAGCCGACTCGACCCCTGGCGGACGCGGCACGCGCGGCGCTGCAACACCTGCTGGACACCCATAACCGCATCCTGCTGCTGCAATACGGCCAGCAGGATCATGATCACTATGGCCGGCTGCTGGCGCATGCCTTTCTTGAGGACGGCGATAATGTCGCCGTCCGACTGTTGCAACAGGGACTGGCCACGACGCTGGTGGTGCCACCCAACAACTGGGCTGCAGACTGTTATCAACGCATCGAAAATGAGGCACGCCTTGACCGCAAGGGTCTCTGGGCACTGCCCGATTACCAGTCGCAACCCGCGCGAACACTGCCATTGAGTAGCCGCGGTTTTCGCATCGTGCAGGGACAGGTCAGCGGCATTCGCACGACCAGGGATACCGTTTGGATTGATATCGAGGGTCCGCTGGTGCTGCAAGTCTCTAAAAAGGACCTGGTCAACTTTGATTCTCTTGAAAACCTCGCCGGTCAGCAGGTGGAAGTCCGTGGCTGGATCAAGCAGGATCGGAACGGATTGCGCATGAAGATACAACATCCGGCCGCACTGGTTGCTATTACCGGGGCACCGCAGCAAGGCAATTAAGCATGAGCGCTGTCCTGCCTGCCGGCATATTGCTTGTTGCACTGGGGGGAATGACCTGCCTGAACACGGGGTGCGCCACCAACCCGGTTACCGGCAGTCATGATTTCGTGTTGATGTCCGAAGAACAGGAGATAAGCCTGGGACAAAAATACAGCACCGAAATCCTTGAAGAAATGCCGGCCTATCCTGACCCGGTACTGGAAGAACTGGTGCAGCGTGTCGGCAGGAAACTGGCCAGGCACAGCCACCGCCCGGAACTCGACTATCACTTTACCCTTCTCGACAGCACCCAGGTGAACGCCTTTGCGCTGCCCGGCGGGTATATCTACATCACCCGCGGCATGCTTGCCTACCTGAACTCCGAGGCCGAACTGGCTGCTGTTCTGGGTCACGAGATTGGCCATGTCACCGCACGCCACAGCGTCCGGCAACAGAGCACCACTGCGGTGACCGGGATCATCGGCGCAGTGCTGGCGGCCTCAACCGGCATCCAGGGTGCCGACTCACTCACCAACATGGCCGGCACCGCCATTGTCCGAGGTTACGGGCGGGAACACGAACTGGAGGCGGATCGCCTTGGTGCAGAATACCTCGCCAGGAGCGGCTATGATCCGGAGGCGATGCTGGAAGTGGTCAGCGTTCTGAAAAACCAGGAAGCCTTTGAAGCTGCGATCGCCAAACAGGAAGGCCGCCAGCCCAATGTATATCACGGCCTGTTTTCAACACACCCCGATAATGATGCGCGTTTTCGCGAGGTCATCGAGGCCGCGAAAAAATACAAGACGGACGGTGCCTCGCATATCGGACGCGACAGTTACCTGCTGCGCCTGGATGGCCTGACCTTCGGTGACAGCGAACGCGAGGGTGTGGTTCGGGGCAATCATTTTTATCACAAGGACCTGGACTTCTCGCTGAGCTTTCCACCCGGCTGGGAAATCAATAACCAGACCTCTAGAGTGATCGCCACGCCGAAGGACAAGGATGGCCTGGTGCAACTGACCATGACCACGTTCGACGGCCAGCTCACACCAAAACAGTTTATGCAACAGCAGCTGAAGTCCAGTAACCTGCGGCACGGCCAGAGCTTTAGCGCGAATGACCTGCAAGGCTATACCGCTGTAGCCATTGGCGACACACCCTACGGACAACGCCAGATCCGTTATGTGGTCGTACACCGCGGCAACAGTGCCTATATCTTTGCCGGCACTGCCCGTAGCACGCAACACAGCCGTAAATATGACGCCGTCACAGTGGCCGCCGCAAAAAGTTTCCGTCCCTTGACGAGAGCCGAAAGAAAGCTCGCCACGGAAAAGAAACTGGATATCATCCGCGCGCCGAAAGGTGCCACCTGGTCAGGCCTGGCGCGAGGTTCACCCATCGCCAACCATGCCGAGGAACAGCTGCGGCTGCTGAATGACCAGTATCCGGCTGGAGAACCCGTTGAATCGGAGATACTCAAGATTGTTCGCTAAACAGCCGCTTTTTGAATGCATGCCTGATCTGTGGGATTATGTGTGGCTATCCGCCACATAACAAAGAGAACAGCATGAAAAAAATCAGTATTATCGGCGCCGGCCGCGTCGGGGAAACAGCCGCGCATACACTTGCCCAGCAGCAAACCTTCCGTGAAATCGCGCTGCTGGATATCAGGGAGGGCGCAGCCGCGGGCGCAGCACTGGATATCATGCAATCCGCGTCTTATTTTGGTTTCGACACCCGCGTCACCGGCAGCACAGATCCCGCCTCGCTGCAGGATTCTGACCTGGTCGTGGTCACGGCAGGATCACCACGCAAACCGGGTATGACGCGTAGCGATGTACTGCAAATAAACCGCGCTGTCATCGATGAAATTTGCGACAACGTACTTGAATACGCACCTGATGCACTGCTACTCATGGTGACTAATCCCGTCGATGTTCTGACCTGGCATGCATGGAAACGCACCGGATGGGATCGCCGGCGGGTGTTCGGTCAGGCCGGTGTGCTTGATGCCTCACGCATGGCCTGCTTCATTGCAGAAGAGACCGGCTTGTCGATCAAGGATATCCATGCGATGGTCATTGGAGGTCACGGTGATTACATGGTACCGCTTACCCGTTTCAGTACCGTCAACGGCGTACCGGCAAGCACCTTCCTTGACGATGAAAGCATTGCCCGCATCAACAAGCGCACCCGCCATGGCGGTTCGGAAGTACTGGCGCTGCGTCAGCTGAGCAGCGCCTACAACGCACCGGCCGCCGCCATAGCCACCATGGCGGACGCAATCAGCCATAACCGCCGCCGCGTGCTGCCCTGTGTCTGCAATCTTGATGGCGAATATGGCGAAAGCGATATCACTGCCGGCGTTCCAGCTATCATTGGCCATAGCGGTATCGAACAGGTTGTCGAGTTACCCCTGGATGAGGCTGAGCTGGCCGGATTCCAGGCCTCTATCGACGCCATTCGCGCTGACCTGGAAAACCTGTAAGCAATCCTGCCGCCTGGATTCCCGCAAATATCGCGGATTTCCGATTATTAAAACAGCTGCTCCGTTGCGCCATCAGCCGTACCGTGCACACCACCACCCAGGGCATCACTGCTCTGCTGCGGAACATTGTCTTCCTGAAAGGTTTCAAACACGGCGTCGCTTTGCCCGCTACCCGCCAGCAGCCCGGTCGCCGGATCAATGCGTACCGTCACCAGCCCTGCGGGCGGTTGCTTTTTTTGCTCCTTAACACCGTCCAGCGCGACCGCCATATAGTCAATCCACATGGGTAATGCCGAGCGACCACCGGTTTCGCCGCGCCCCAGCGGTTCAAGCTTGTCAAAACCCACCCACGCCGTTGCTACCAGCGCATGATTGAATCCTGAAAACCAGCCATCCTTCTGGTCATTGGTAGTGCCCGTTTTACCGGCCAGGTCTGTCCTGCCAAGCACGCGCGCCTTGCGTCCGGTACCGCGCTGGATCACATCCTGCATCATGGACGTCATCAGCCAGACGTTCTGTGGCGTCAGGACCTGGGGTGCGAGTTTGATCGCGTCCGTGCCGGGATCGTTGATTGCCTCGATTGTTTCCGGACATTGCGGGCAGGCAATCGCCGGGGTGGCAGTAAAAATCACTTCACCTGATGGATCGTGAATGCTGTGAATAAAATAGGGGTCAATCAGGTAACCACCATTGGCAAGCACCGCGTAGGCGCGTGCCATCTGCAGCGGTGTGACGGATGCACTCCCCAGTGCCAGGGTCAGGTCGTTTGGCAACTGCTCAGGTGTAAAGCCAAAGCGCTGCGCATATTCGACAACATAACTGGCGCCAATTGCACGCAAAATACGGATAGAGACAAGATTGCGTGACCGGTACAGGGCCTCGCGCAGCCGTGTAGGCCCGTAGAACTGGCCGCTGTAATTTTCGGGTCGCCAGGTTGATTCCAGCTTGGGATCATCGAACACGACCGGCGCATCATTGATCATTGTGGCCGGTGTAAAACCTTTCTCCAGCGCCGCAGAGTAGACCACCGGCTTGAAACTGGAACCGGGTTGACGCTTTGCCTGCGTGACACGATTAAACTTGCTTTGCTTGAAGTCAAAGCCACCGACCAGTGCGACAATCGCGCCGTCATCCGGTTGCAACGACACCAGCGCACCTTCAATTGCCGGAACCTGCGTCAATTTCCAGGCGCCATCGTCCTGCTGCTGCACCCGGATCACGTCTCCCACAGCCAGGATATCACTTGCCAGTTTCGGTGTTTTACCCATGCGGTTTGCACTGATGTAGGGCCGTGCCCAGGATAATCCCTCCCAGCCGATTGTGACGGCTTCCTGACCTTGCAAGAGAACCTCGACACTCTTCTCAGCCACGCCGGTCACCAAACCGGCAGCCAAACCACCGACCACGGAGAAATCCTTTAGCAGGCCGGTCCAGTCTTCGGCGGGTATTTCATCAAGCGAATAGTGCGCCTCGGCTCCGCGAAATCCATGCCGCAGTGAATAGGCGATCAGATCCTTGCGCAATGCCTGGTTGGCCGCCTGCTGACGTTTTATATCCAGCGTGGTTACAACCTCGTATCCCGATGTATAAACCGCCTTGCCATAACGCTGGACCATCTCCTGGCGCACCATCTCTGCAACATAAGGTGCGCTGGCTGCCGCCTTCACCTTGTGCAGGTCAGCATCATCCGGCTCTGCAATGGCCGCATCGTAGACAGCCTGATCGATATGACCGAGCTGTTTCATGCGGCCGAGGATGTAATTTCGTCGATCAAGCGTCTCTGCCGGACTGTTGATCGGGTTAACGCGGGAAGGCGCCTTGGGCAGCGCGGCAATGGTTGCCATCTGCGCGACAGACAGTTCCTCAAGCGCTTTGCCGTAATACACTTGCGACGCCGCACCGACACCATAGGCATGGTGACCGAGATAAATCTTGTTGAGATACAACTCCAGGATCTCGTTCTTGCTGAGCGACTCTTCTATCTTGAACGCCAGCAGGATCTCGGTTAGTTTGCGCCAGTAGGTCTTTTCTGTAGAGAGGAAGAAGTTTCGTGCCACCTGCATGGTGATCGTACTGGCTCCGCGACGTTTTTTGCCGGTAAGTACCAGTTCAGCGGCGGCACTCATCAAACCCGGGACATCAATCCCGGAGTGTTCGAAGAAGTGATCATCCTCTGCGGCCAGGAAGGCATGCACCAGTGTCGGGGGGACTTCATCGATATTGACGGGTGAACGCCGCTTGTCGCCGAATTCAGCCAGAATGCGCCGATCACGTGAGTAGATGCGCAACGGTTCCTGTAACTGCACCTCGCGCAGTACCTCGATAGAGGGCAGTTGCGGTTCTATGCGCAAGTAAATGACAGTGGCCAGCACTGCCATGGCAACACTGCCGATGAGGAACAGATAGATTAAAAAGCGTCCGATGCGGCGTAATATCATATCAGCGTCAAAAACCTGTGATCAGTTTCAAAGAATTGTTTTGGATCACGTCATATAAATGTAAACAACATGACGAAAAAAACCGCGAATGTTGATTTTCTCTCAACAATAATGGCCTCTGTCCGATAACGTGTACCATAACATTTGTTTTGTTTTCACATTTGTTGACAAACAGTTGGCTTTGCACTCTAATGCGGCGAACTACCTTTGTTGTACAACACTGGGTAACTAAAAGGAAATATTGTGCCAATCGCGCAACTCTTTAAACGGACAAAACCACCGTTAATTGGTTTGGACATCAGTTCCACGGCCGTCAAACTGCTGGAACTCAGTCGCAGTGGCTCACGCTATCGCGTCGAAAGCTATGCTGTCGAACCCCTGCCTCCCAACTCAGTTGTCGAAAAGAATATTACTGATGTTGACGCTGTAGGTGAAGCAGTACGACGCGCGGTAAAAAGATCCGGCACCCGCACCCGACATGCTGCGGTTGCCGTTGCCGGCTCATCCACCATTACCAAGATCATTTCCATGCCGGGCGGGCTCAACGAAGATGATCTGGAAGCCCAGATTGATCTGGAAGCAGACCAGTACGTCCCCTACCCGCTTGAAGAAGTAAACATCGATTTTGAGGTTCTTGGACCCTCCGAGAAGAATCCCGATACGGTCGATGTGCTATTGGCAGCGTGCCGTAGCGAAAACGTGGATTTGCGCAGTGCTGCTGTCGAGACCGGCGGCGTGGGCACGCAGGTAATGGATGTTGAATCATTCGCCATGTTGAATCATTCGCCAGTGAAAATGCCTTCGCTCTGCTGGCAGATCAACTGCCGAACCAGGGCATAGACAAAACCGTCGCCGTCATCGACGTCGGCGCAACCATGACGACTCTGAACGTCATGCACAATCTGAAAAGTATCTACACCCGCGATACGGTTTTCGGTGGCAAACAGTTAACAGAAGAAATCATGCGTCGCTATGGCCTCTCCTATGAAGAAGCCGGAATGGCAAAGCGACAGGGCGGTCTGCCAGAAAATTACCTGACAGATGTACTGGAACCCTTCAAGGAAGCCATTGTGCAACAGGCAAGTCGCTCACTACAGTTCTTCTACTCATCCAGCCCGCACAGCAAGGTCGACCATATCGTACTGGCCGGCGGCAGTGTCTCGATTGCCGGAATGGATGAAATGATCCAGGAAAAACTTGGCGTCGAAACCACCATCGCAAACCCTTTTGCATCCATGTCGCTATCCGCCCGGGTGAAGCCACAAACACTGAGTAACGATGCACCCGCCTTGCTGATTGCCTGCGGGCTGGCCCTGAGGAGCTTCGACTGATATGGCACGTATTAATCTGCTGCCCTGGCGTGATGAACTGCGCAAACAGAAACAACGGGAATTCGGCATCACGGCCATCAGCTCCGTGGTTATTGCAGGACTGGTCGTGTTGCTGGCCCATATTCATGTTGTAGGCCTGATCAGCAACCAGAACCAGCGTAACACCTATCTGGAAAGCGAAATCACCATACTGAACAAGCGCATTGGCCGTATCCGCGAGCTTGAAGCAATGAAAGACAACCTGCTGGCGCGTATGAATGTTATCCAGGAGCTGCAGGGCAGCCGCCCGGAAAGCGTCCATCTAATGGACGAGTTGGTCAGATCCTTGCCGGATGGCGTGCACCTGAATACCTTCCAGCAAAAGCAAAAGGCGCTGACTATGACAGGCGTCGCCGAATCAAATGCGCGCGTTTCAGATTACATGCGCCAGATCGATACCTCTGACTGGTTTACCGGCCCACGACTTGAGGTCATCAAAACCACCGAGTCCAAGCGCCGGCGTATAGCCAATTTCACACTGCGTGGTAACCAGAAACCTCGCAAACCGATTGATGATATGGCCGGGTCAACACCATGAATATGAATTTGAATGAACTTGACCTGGCTGATGTCGCCCGATGGCCAACAGCAGCACGTGCAGTGGTTATCCTGTTCCTTATGGGCGGCGTGATTTTTCTTGGCTACTGGTTTCATACCAAGGACCAGCTGGTTGAACTGGAAAGTGCCGAAGATAAAGAGGAAGGTCTGAAGGTTATTTTCGAGACCAAGGCGAAACAGGCTGCCAATCTGGAAGCCTACGAACAACAACTCGAGGAAATGCGTGAATCATTTGGCGCCATGTTGCGCCAGCTTCCCAACCAGACAGAAGTTGCCGACCTGCTGGTGGATGTCTCACAGACAGGACTGGCCAGCGGACTTGAATTTGAATTATTTCAGCCACGCGCCGAAACCCCCAGGGATTTCTATGCGGAATTACCAATCAGCATCCGCGTTATCGGCGGTTATCATGAATTTGGTGAATTTGTTAGTGGCGTTGCTGCCCTGCCACGTATCGTAACCATCCATGATGTCAGCATCAGCCGCGCTGGCGATAGCGGCCTGCTGGGTATGAGCCTGACTGCCAAGACCTATCGCTATATCGAAGATGGCGAGGCGACTGAAGGAGGGGGCAGCTGATGACTGGAAACCAAAGTTACGTGGCACGCTGGCTGACCATCGTCTCCTTGTGTGGCAGCCTGCTGGCCTGTTCGGATAATCCGAGCGCCGATCTGGAAGACTACGTCAGAACGACCAAGAGCCAGCAAAAATCGAAAATTGAGCCGTTGCCCGAGTTTCACCCATACGAGTCTTTCGCTTACCAGGCGAGTGATTTGCGTGACCCGTTTACTGCACCGACATTTTCACATACCAGGGCAGTAACCAATGTTCCCAGCAATAACGGGATAAAACCGGATTTTGACAGGCCTGCCGAGCCGCTCGAGGAATTTACTCTCGACAGCCTGCGCATGGTGGGCACACTGGAACAGCGTGAGGACCAGTGGGCATTGATTAACGATACAGATGGCACCATTCATCGAGTACAACCCGGAAACTATGCCGGCCAGAATCACGGTAAAATAACGCGCATCACAGACTTTGAGGTTGAACTTACAGAAATCGTGCCTGATGGTATCGGTGGCTGGATAGAACGACAGTCATCAATAGCAATCAGCGAATAATCCCACAGGGTGAAATCAATGATCGGAAACATGCCAGACCGCTCGTCAACAGGTGAAACAGCCATGATGCAAATCATCAAACATCACACCCGCAAGCTGATGCGCGGCGCGCTTGCCGCAGGCTGCCTGTTTGTCGGTGTCATTGTCCCTGCCAGTGCAGCAGATACGGTCACCGGCAATATGCTGCAATCCGTTGATTTTGCCGAACTGCCCGGCAACAAGGCACAAATCACCCTGACACTGAGCAAACCTGCCACTGCACCGTTGAGTTTCACCATTGATAATCCAGCACGAATTGCCCTGGACTTTCCGAATACCGGCAACGGTCTGGCGCAACGCTCGCAAAGCATCGGCATCGGCATGGCCGAAAGCATAACCGCCGTTGAAGCACAGAACCGCACCCGTGTTGTCGTCAACCTGGTAGACATGGTTCCCTACGAGGCACGTGCGGAGGGTAACCAGGTGATTCTGGTGGTGCAAAATGCCGGCGGCGAGCAATCAGAAGCGGCTGTTGCTGCATCGCGCGCAACCGGGGGGGGGGCCGATACCATCACCAACATCGACTTCCGTCGTGGTGAAGATGGCCAGGGCCGTGTCATTGTCAACCTTTCGGACCCTTCAATTCCGGTCGACATGCAGCAACAGGGTGGCAAGGTGATTGTCGATTTCTACCGTGCACAGCTGCCGGAAGAACTGGAACGCCGACTGGATGTGCTCGATTTTGCAACCCCGGTCAAAACCATCGATACCTACACACGGGGTAATAATGTCCACATGGTGATCACACCCATGGGCGAATACGATTACCTGGCTTACCAGTCAAACAACCAGTTCACCATAGAGGTGAAGGCGCTGACCAAGGAACAGGTCGAAGCCAGCAAGAAAGATGAGTTCGGCTACTCCGGCGAACGGCTGTCACTGAACTTCCAGGACATCGAAGTCCGCTCTGTATTACAGCTCATCGCAGACTTTACGGGTCTCAATGTAGTCGTCAGTGACACCGTCCGCGGCAGCCTGACACTGCGACTGAAGAATGTCCCCTGGGACCAGGCTCTCGATATCATCCTCAAGACCAAGGGACTGGCCATGCGCCAGAGCGGCAACGTGATGCTGGTTGCACCCAGTGAAGAAATAGCAGCACGTGAAAAACTGGAACTGGAATCGCAGAAACAAATCGAAGAACTGGAACCACTGTATTCGGAATTCATCCAGGTCAACTATGCCAAGGCATCTGATCTGGCCACGCTGTTAAAGAGTTCCGATACCACGCTGATGTCTGATCGTGGCATGGTGACCACCGATGAGCGCACCAATACACTACTGGTACAGGACACGGCCTCAAAACTCGTAGAAATCAGACAACTGGTTGCCACCCTGGATATACCGGTCAGACAGGTACTGATCGAGTCACGAATCGTGATTGCCAGTAATGACTTTTCCAGGGATCTCGGTGTAAAGTTTGGCTGGAGCAAGCGAACCACATTCAATGGTGGCGAGAACGTCATAGCAGC
>CAMYIO010000118.1 GCA_947258515.1 uncultured Ectothiorhodospiraceae bacterium | reverse complement strand
GCGGCGGTTGGCGCCAACGCGGCTAAAGCGGTTGGTATCAATGCCACGTACCTTCAGTGCAAGCTCGCTCATCCTGATCATAATAATGCCGCCTGTTGAGAGGCTTTTTGCCCTATCAACGATAGCTTTATAGGCGGCATAGTTATCATCCGTAAAAAAACTTACTTCGTTACCGCGCAATACAAGTACGATCGAGCCTTCAAGTGGATCTGCTCCGGTGAGATTGCTCAGGTGGCTTGCGCGTGCCAGCACATTGTCCACTGCCTCAGGCGTATTGACTGCCACATCATAGACCACCTTTAATGGTCCCTTGTCGGTGGCAAAAGGAGTCGTTGCAAGTAACACAAACAGCGTCCCAAACAACATCACAATGCTTGTCCGATGTATGGTTCCCTTATTCATTGTCAACCTCCCGCTGCGGTACCCGTTAACACGCGCTGTTCAAGGTAATTCCCTAACTGAACAGCACTATTCACGCCTCATGTATTACTGTTTAGCAGTTACTGTGCAACATTCAAGTGCCGTTGTTGGACGACCCTCGGAATTCACCGTCCATCAGCCCTCGCCACGACACACACCAAGGGACTATGCGTCTCTTGGTCTGAACGCCATAAGGCTATGAATTCTATGGAGATAGTGGACCCGCCAGGACTCGAACCTGGGACCAAGGGATTATGAGTCCCCCTTTCACCACCCGGTGAGAGGGGGTCTGTAGCGGCCTAAAAAATCTGTATCTCCGTATAGGTGATAAAATCCACCCTGGATACGAGAGGTATAGAGGTGGCAAGATTGGGCTTTCGATGGAAGAGATAGTCCGCCAGGCTGAGAAGCAGGACAAGGCATCGAAATAATATGACAACGAATCCCGACAAGCCGCAGCGAAAACACATGCTGAGGTTCGCAATATTTGCAGTGGTCATCCTGTTCATCATCGTTCAAACACAGTACATGTCAGTTGATCGTACCTATTGCGAAGGCGAGGTGCCTGTGCCCGGTCAGCCGGTCAGACAGGCCGGGCCATTGAACATAAATGACGCACCGGATGTCTTAATGCTTGGAGCGGCCTGGTGCCCCGCCTGTAAGGCCGCGACCCGTTTCTTCGTAAAGAATAATATCAACTACTGTGAATACGACATGGAAAAAAATGCCATTGGCGCGAAACTTTATCAGGAGGTCAATGGCAGGGGCGTGCCCATTCTGTTTATCGGCGAGCACCGCATCCAAGGTTTTAATGCAGAGACGGTTACCAGGGCTTTGCAGGACACAGGACTGTTTTAGAAAGATATGAAATCGCTCTGCTTGTTAGCAGCGCCATTAATGAATACTTGGCCAGATGGCTTGTTGTGCCCAGCTAAATCAGCATTTCCAGAAACCGCTGGCGGCTCTCGGGAGTCAGGTCCCGGGTGTTCAGATAATCGACATGTTCCCAGGGTTCTTCGGGCTTCAGCTGGATCACCCATAATGGCGCAAGCTCGTTGGGAAGAAGCGAATAGCGAACATCCATGATCATTAGACTATTATCAGGATCTCGCGCTATAAAACCGTCGGAGAACCAGCGAAACCGTTCAATGTCCCGTGCCTGAGTACTATCCGGTGGTAGCCAGGGATAGTCACTGGTCACATCAAGCTTGTCGATGGAAGTGCCGTGGATTGGAATCTTATTCCAGGCGACCGTTGCAGCATCGACATAGTAACGTCCCTCATATTCGTAGATTAATCGCCAAAGATGCCGGTTTCCAATCGTAGGTTTGACCGTGAGTCGTGTCGGGATGTGTCCTCGTTCTTCGGCCAGAGCAAGTGCCACCGATTCCGCCCGCTCACGCTGCACCACTCCCAGCGATAAATAGATCAACGCATAGGCCAGTGCATATCGTGCATAGCGCGCTTGTTTGCGCGTAAAGGCCACACAAACCAGAATTAAAACGGGCAGAGTGAATAACGGATCAATAATGGAGACGACATTCCAGGAGATTCTGATGTCCGAGAACGGCCAAAACAGCTGTGTGCCATACGAGGTGCAGCCATCCAGAAAACCGTGAGTGGCATAACCCAAAAAGGCATAGAGGTACGTCGTTGAGAACGTCAGTGTTCTCCTTAACAGGGGGTATAGAATCAGCGTACACAGCAAGGCCCCGACAGGGATAAAGAACAGTGAGTGGGTAAACTGTCTATGGAATTCCAGAAACAGCAGAGGATCATTTTCAGAACGAATAAATACGTCCAGATCTGGCGCCATTCCGGCCAACAAGCCAACCAGCATCGCCGAGCGTTGCTTGCCCGGTTTGCCAGCGAAGGACTGCGACGCGCTGGCACCAAGGAGGCCTTGTGAAAGTGGATCCATATTATCCCGGGCTATTAAGTTGTATCCAAATATGACTTACGATTTGTACCGAAAGATGTGCCATCAAGATCACCGTAACTATTTGGATTAGAATAACCGTTCTCGGCAGGGGCGGGTCAGAGCAGAATGTAAATGTCTGGCTCTATTGGATCTTTCTTCGGTGCAAATTAACACGAAGTTGGTGCCCCCCAGCCGGGATCCCTCAGAATCGACCCGGTGACTTTCGGTCTTGTGGTCACTGCCAATGTCGTCTGATGGGGGATGTAAGTGCAAGAAAATGAAATGGCTCCCCGGGACGGGCTCGAACCGCCGACCTAGTGATTAACAGTCACCCGCTCTACCAACTGAGCTACCGGGGAATGGAGAACCTTCAAGAGCGCGCATCATACTGGATTTGCGGGTTTTCGGTCAACGCAGTTTCCCTGTCTTTCCTGTTACTTATCAACAATCAATCGATTTACCGTCGCAGCGGGCCAGGGTCAGGCGAGGCCGGCCGGTATTCGACAGGCAGATAACGCGCGGTTTTGCCAGCCTGCGGGTGTCGCAGAAGGTAAAGGAGGTGTTGCTGCCGCCGCTGCTACCGTCCTGCTGATAGACGATACGTTTGCGGTGGTTGCTGCTACGCAGATTGATCCCGGCTGACAGGGGATTGCCGGCCTGCAGGACCCTTTCATCCGGGTCATGCTCCCGGTCTTCGCTGGCAAACAGTATCCAGCCATTGACCCAGTCCGTACTGCTGCCGCAAGGTGATCCCTCCCTGCCGGGGCAGAGCAGGATACGTGTGCCGTGCTTGACGGCTTCGCTGCGCGCCAGGTGCAGGGCGGTGATGAACTGGTTGACCTCCGCGGCCATGCGGTTTTCCTGGAGGGTGTGTCTGAACTGGCTGATGCCGGTCACTGACAGTGTTGATATCACTGTCAGGCTGACCAGTAATTCTGGCAGCGTCAGCCCGTCCTGGCTGTGGTTGCGCACTAACATCCTGACATCCCTGTTTGACGGGTCGCCCCGAGCCTGATTGATGACCCTGTAGGAGCGCTTCGCAAGCGCGATTTCCGGACGCTGAAAACAATCGCGCTTGCGAAGCGCTCCTACGGGTTGTTTAGGGGATATTGTGGGTGAGGGTTGCCGGGGTGTGAATCAGGCAGGTATGAACTGGCGTGTCGGTAAAAGCCTCGTCAGCGTGTCAGCGCCTTCGCGATGCGGGTGATGGCATCCTTTAGTACGTCCATGCCGGTTGCAAAGGAGATACGCACATAGCCCGGTGCACCGAAGGCGGATCCGGGTACCAGCGCGACACCGGCCTTGTCCAGCAGGTATTCAGCGAGCTGGATATCGTCGTTGACGTTATCGAGCCGGTCGATCACGTTCTGCATATGCGGGAAACAGTAGAAGGTGCCATCGGCCGGCAGGCACACTACCCCGGGGATGTCATTCAGGGCCGCGACGACGTAGTCATGGCGTTCCTTGAAGGCCTTGATCATCGGCTGGATACAGGACTGGTCACCCTCCAGGGCAGCCTGTGCGGCGACTTGCGAAATCGAGGTCGGGTTGGAGGTGCTTTGTGACTGCACCTTCTTCATGGCCTTGATCAGATCAGCCGGGCCACCGGCATAACCGATGCGCCAGCCGGTCATTGCGTACACCTTTGAAACACCATTCAGCACGATGGTTCGCGCATACAGTTCCGGGCAGGCATTGAGGATGTTGCTGAACGGTTCGTCGCTCCAGATAATGTGTTCGTACATATCATCGGTGGCGATCAGCACCTGTGGACATTTCTTCAGAACTTCGCCGAGCGCTGCGAGTTCCGCCCGGGTATAGGCCACGCCGGTGGGATTGGACGGGCTGTTGATGACGACAATGCGCGTCTTCGGTGTGATGGCCGCTTTCAGCTGCTCCGGCGTGATCTTGAAACGGGTATCGACACCTGCGCGGATGATGACCGGTTCGCCATCGGCAAGACGCACCATGTCAGGGTAGGACACCCAGTAGGGTGCCGGGATGACGACCTCGTCACCGGAATTCAGCAAGGCCTGGCAGAGGTTATAAAAGCTCTGCTTGCCGCCACAGGACACCAGTATCTGGTCCAGGGAGTAGTCCAGCCCGTTATCGCGCTTGAATTTCGCTATAATCGCTTTTTTGAGTGCGGGTGTACCATCCACCGCGGTATAGCGGGTGAAACCCTCGTTAATGGCCTGGATGGCGGCCGCCTTGATGTGATCAGGGGTGTCAAAATCGGGTTCGCCGGCGCCGAGTCCGATAATATCCTCGCCAGCGGCACGCAGCTCGGCTACACGAGCCGTGACCGCGAGCGTTGGTGAAGGTTTGACACGTTGTACCCGGTTCGCAAGCGTGAGTTTATCCAAGTTGGTTTCCCGCAAAATTTATGGTTCGAAATGAACAGCGCCAATCATACTCAAAGTCAGCCGTCTGATCATAGCCTGTGAGCGAACAATTCCAACTGAAATCCGGATTAACTCCTGCCGGTGACCAGCCGCAGGCTATCAAGGCCCTGATCGAGGGCCTGCAGGACGGTCTTGCCCACCAGACCCTGCTGGGGGTCACCGGTTCCGGGAAGACCTTTACCATTGCCAATGTTATCCAGGCGATGCAGCGGCCCACCCTGATCCTGGCACCCAACAAGACCCTCGCTGCGCAATTGTATGGGGAAATGTCCGAGTTGTTTCCGTCGAATGCAGTGGAATATTTCGTCTCCTACTATGACTACTACCAGCCCGAGGCCTATGTGCCGGCTTCTGACACGTATATAGAAAAGGATGCCTCGGTCAACGAGCATATCGAGCAGATGCGGTTGTCGGCGACCAAGGCACTGCTGGAGCGCCCTGATGCCATTATTGTTGCCACGGTTTCTGCCATCTACGGCCTCGGAGACCCGCGTGCCTACCTGAAGATGGTGCTGCACCTGGTGCGTGGGGAGAAGGCCGACCAGCGCGCGATACTGCGGCGGCTGGCGGAGTTGCAGTACACGCGCAATGACCTTGAGCTGCATCGTGCTACCTACCGGGTGCGTGGCGAGGTGATCGACATATTTCCCGCGGAGTCTGATGGCGAGGCCGTGCGCGTGGAGTTGTTTGATGATGAGATCGAGTCGCTGGCGTGGTTTGACCCGCTGACCGGCGAGGTGTTGCGTCGTGTGCCGCGCCTGACGATCTATCCGAAGACGCACTATGCCACGCCACGCGAGGTCATCCTCGGGGCCATGGAGCATATCAAGGTGGAACTCAAGCAGCGCCTCGGGCAACTGCGCGATAACAACAAGCTGGTCGAGGCGCAGCGGCTGGAGCAGCGCACCCTGCTGGACCTGGAGATGATGACGGAGCTGGGATACTGCTCGGGTATCGAGAACTATTCCCGCTACCTCTCCGGCCGCCAGGCGGGGGAGCCGCCACCGACCCTGTTTGACTACCTGCCGGCCAGTGCCTTGCTGGTGGTCGATGAATCACATGTCACCATCCCGCAGCTGGGCGGCATGTATCGTGGCGACCGCTCCCGCAAGGAGAACCTGGTCGAGTACGGTTTTCGGTTGCCCTCGGCGCTGGATAACCGGCCGCTGCGCTTTGACGAATTCGAGGCACTGGCGCCGCAGATGATCTTTACCTCGGCGACACCCGGAACCTACGAGGATGAACATGCCGACGCGATTGTTGAACAGATGGTGCGACCGACCGGCCTGATCGATCCCGAGATCGAGGTGCGACCGGCCGGTACCCAGGTCGATGACCTGTTGTCGGAGATTGGCGTGCGGGTCACTGCAGGTGACCGGGTGCTGGTGACGACACTGACCAAGCGTATGGCGGAGGATCTGACCGAATACCTTGCCGAGCACGGCGTGCGGGTACGCTACCTGCATTCGGATATCGATACCGTGGAACGCGTCGAGATCATTCGCGACCTGCGGCTGGGCGAATTCGATGTGCTGGTCGGTATCAACCTGCTGCGTGAAGGGCTGGATATGCCGGAGGTGTCGCTGGTGGCCATTCTGGATGCCGACAAGGAGGGTTTTCTGCGCTCGGAGCGTTCCCTGGTCCAGACCATCGGGCGGGCGGCGCGCAACCTGAACGGCAAGGCCATTTTGTATGCCGACCATATTACCGGGTCCATGCGCCGCGCCATGGACGTGACTGACCGCCGCCGGGAGAAACAGCTGGCCTTCAACAAGGAACACGGCATTACCCCGCTGGGCATCAAGAAGGCCGTGACCGATATCCTCGAGGGGGCACTGGGGCCGGGGCGCGTCCCCGGGCGGGCATTCGACCGGGTGGCCGAGGAGCTGCTGCAGTACGGGCATCTCACGCCCAAACAACTGGAGCAAAAGGTCAGGCAACTGGAGCAGCAGATGTACACGCATGCCCGTGACCTGGAATTCGAGGAAGCTGCCCGCGTGCGTGACCGGATCCGTCACCTGCAGGCGGGCAATCTGGGGTTGCCGGAGTGATTAATGGGTATGCCTTTGGCTGCAGCAATCGCGCTTGCGAAGCGCTCCTACACCAAAGATACATTTGTAGGAG
>CAMYIO010000117.1 GCA_947258515.1 uncultured Ectothiorhodospiraceae bacterium | reverse complement strand
CTCCTGCATGAGTTCTCCCTCAGCGGTGGAGCGGTAGTCCTTGATCTCAACTTTGGACAACCCGGCGAGCAGCAGCACGTAGTTGGCCAGGCAGGTCTCGGCGGCGACCACCAGCAGGTGCTCCGGGCTGAATCGTCCGGGGTCGTGGGGCGAACCCACGGGCAGCAGCGGCGATCCGTCGATGCTGACCTCGCCGGCCGCAGCCTCGCCGGTCCATTGATAGCTGCTGTGGTAGTGAAGCGGAATGTCACTCATGCTGTATCCCCAGGGCGCGGAAGCGTATCGGCCAAAGGCTGATTTTCGCTGGATTCCAGCTCCCTGTCGAGCTGGCGACGCACATGTTTTGGCGAGCCGGTATGTCTTGCCAGCAGGTCGTAGGCAACCGGCACCACGAACAGCGTAAAAAAAGTAGCCGAGAGGATGCCGCACAGCACCACGGTGCCAATGACGGTGCGGGTTTCGGTACCGGCGCCGGATGACAGCAGCAACGGCATGGAAGCTGCGGCCGTGGTAATGCCGGTCATGATGATTGGACGCAGGCGAATGTCGGCGGCCTCGATGAGCGCCTCACGGAACGGCTTGCCGGCATCGCGCAACTGGTTGGCGAACTCCACGATAAGGATGCCGTTCTTGGCCGCGAGACCCACCAGCATGATCAGGCCGATCTGGCTGTAGATATTGAGTGTCTGATCGGTCAGATACAGGCCCAGCAGGGCACCGACCATGGCAAGCGGCACGGTGAGCATGATAACGAACGGGTGCACCCAGCTTTCGAACTGTGCCGCAAGTACCAGAAACACCACCACGATGCCGAGCATGAAGGTAAACAGGATGGCGCCGCCGCTCGACTTGTAGTCTTCCGACTGGCCCTTGTAGTCGATAATGACCTCGCTGGGCAGGTGCTCCCTCACCAGTTGCTCGAGGCTGCCAAGTGCATCGCCCAGCGACACGCCGTCGGCCAGGTTGGCCTCCAGCGTGATGGCACGCACCCGGTTGTAGCGGTTCAGCTTGATCGAATCGGCAAACTCCTCGAGCTGTACCAGGTTGGACAGCGGGATCAACTGCTGCGTGCGTTGCGAACGCACGTAAATATTATCCATGCTGGTCGGCGTACGTTGCGTACTGCGCTCCCCTTCGAGGATCACATCGTATTCCTCGCCGGCATCGATGTAGGTGGTGACACGCCGCGAGCCCAGCAGGGTTTCCAGCGTGCGCCCGATTTCGCCGATGGTGACGCCGAGTTCGGCGGCGCGGTCATAGTCGATAACCACGCGCAGCTGCGGCTTGGTCTCCTTGTAGTCCCAGTCGAGGCCGACCAGCCCGGGGTTGTTCTCGTTGATCTTTTCCACCAGGGTATTGCGCCACTGTGCCAGTTGTTCGTAGGTGCCACCGCCGAGGACGAACTGTACCGGCTTCTGCACCCGTGCCCCGAAACCCTGGCGCATCACCGGAAAGGCGCGCACGCCGGGCAGGTCTTTCAGTCGCTGGCGGACATCGGCCATGATGTCCCAGGCCGAGCGGCGCTGCGACCAGTCGCTGAGCACGTTGATGACAATGCCGGTATTGAAGATCTCGAAGTTGCCGAATGCACGCGGTGCCCGCACCAGCATGCGCGAGATCTCGCCGTTGTCCACCAGCGGCATGAGGCGCTGCTCGATCTCCGTCATGTAGGCGGCGATGTAGGGATAGGACGTGCCCTCGGGACCGGTCACCATCAGGTAGAACACACCACGGTCTTCCCGCGGTGCATATTCATCGGGAATCGCATGGTACAGCCACACGGCGCCACCCAGCAGGCCGGTGAAGACCAGGCCAACAAACCAGTTGTACCTGAGCGCGCCCTGCAGTGCCGCGTGGTAACCACGGCGCACCTTGCCGAACAGGCGATCGACCAGCGTCGACAGACGCGAGTGGCGGTGATCCTGCGGCAGGATCTTCGAGGCCAGCATCGGCGACAGCGACAGTGCCACAAAACTGGAGAACGACACGGCCGCCGCCATGGTCAGCGAGAACTCGGCAAACAGGCGGCCGATATCGCCCTGCATGAAGGCGATCGGCACGAACACCGCCACCAGCACCACGGTGGTGGCAATCACCGCGAAACCGACCTGGCGCGTGCCACGGTAGGCCGCCACCAGGCGCGTCTCGCCATGTTGTTCCATGCGCCGGTGGATGTTCTCGATCACCACGATGGCATCGTCCACCACCAGGCCGATGGCCAGCACCAGCGCCAGCAGCGTGAGTATGTTGAGCGAGAAATCCAGCAGCAGCAGCACCATGGAGGTCGCAATCAGCGACACCGGCACGGTCACGGCCGGTACCAGCATGGCGCGGAAACTGCCAATGAACAGGTAGATGACACCGATCACCATGGCGATGGCAATCGACAGGGTCTTGTAGACCTCGCGGATGGCGCCCTCCACGAACACCGAGCTGTCGTAGCTCTGCTTGATGGCCAGTCCTTCCGGCAGCGTCGCATTGATACGCGCCATCTCCGCCTTGGCCGCCTTGGCGACGGCCAGCGTGTTGGCAGTTGACTGCTTGGTGATGCCGATGCCGACCATCGGCACGCCGTTGCCGCGGAAGAACAGCCGGTCTTCGGTGGTGCCGCGTACCACGCGCGCGACATCGCCGAGCCTGACCAGGTAACCGTCGTCGCCGCGCGCCAGCACCAGCCGCGCAAAATCGTCGGCATTCAGAAAGGTACGCTGCGTGCGCACGGTAAACTGGCGATTCTCGGAATCGATGCTGCCCGCCGGCAGTTCCAGGTTCTCGGCGCGCAACGCCGCCTCCACGTCCGCCACCGTCAGGTTGCGCGCCGCCAGCTCGCGCCGGTCCAGCCAGATACGCATGGCATACACCTGGCCACCGCCGACGCGCACCCGTGCCACGCCATCCAGCACCGAGAAGCGGTCCATCAGGTAGCGCCGGGCATAGTCGGTCAGTTCCGGGATGCTCATGTCGTTGCCCGCCAGGTTCAGCCACATGATCACGTCTTCGTTGCTGTCTTCCTTCTGGATATCGGGCGGGTCGGCCTCGTCGGGCAGGTCATCGAGGATGGCGGAGACACGGTCGCGGATGTCATTGGCGGCGGCATCGATATCGCGACTGATGTCAAATTCCACGGTGACGCGCGAGCGCCCGTCCTCGCTGCTGGAGGCAATGAAACGGATCCCCTCGATGCCCGAGATGCGGTCCTCGATGAGCTCGGTGATGCGGTTTTCCACGACATTGGCGGCGGCACCCGGATAGCCGGTGCTGACGGTGACGATCGGCGCATCGATGTCGGGGTATTCACGCAGCGGCAGGCGGTCGAAGGACAGCAGCCCGAAGGCGATCAGTAACAGCGACATGACCGATGCAAACACCGGCCGGGTGACCGAGACATCGGACAGGATCATTCGGAACGACCGCCGGGCAACGAACGCAATAGCTCGGGCAGCGTACGGCTGCCGTCATCGACGGCGCTGATGGTCACCGCCTGGCCCGGAGCAGCCCGCGCATGACCGTGGGTAATGACCCGGTCGTCGCCAGTGAGACCCTCAAGCACCTCGACCCGCCCGGGTCGGCGCCCGCCAATGGTGACCTCGCGTTTCTCCACCGTGTTGTCGCTGCCCACGATGAATACGAACTGCTGTTCACCCAGGGGTTGCAGGGCTTCTTCAGGAATGACCAGCGCCTCGCGTGGATTTTTCTGTAACTCGACATGCATCAGCATGCCGGGCTTGAGCAGGCGTTCCGGGTTAGGCAACAGCGCGCGCACGCGGATGGAGCGGGTCACCGGGTCAATACGGCTGTCCACGGCCTTGATGCTGCCTGTGAAGCTGCGGCCGGGAAAGGCGCGGCTGCTCGCAATGGCCTCCAGCCCGGGGCGCAGCGCGCCGAGATAGGCGGCGGACACCGGGAATTCCAGCTTCATGACACGGTCGTCATCGAGCGTGGTGATCAGGTCGCCGGGCTGCACCAGTGCGCCCACGCTCAGGTCACGCAGGCCAACGACACCTTCGAACGGCGCCTTGATCAGCCGGTCGGCCAGCAGTGACTCGATGCCGGCCAGTCGTGCCCGCGCGGTTTCCCACTCGCGCTTGCGTTCATCGAGCAGTGACTTGGCCGCGGTGCCCTCGTTCGCCAGTGGCTTGATGCGCTGGTACTGGCGGTAGGCCTCGTTGACGGTGGCGCTCGCCTCTTCCAGCCGGGCATGCTCCTCAGCGCTGGTCATTTCGACCAGCACCTGGCCTTTATCGACGCGGTCACCGTCGTCGAAGTGTATGGCGCTGATGGTTTCCGTCACCGTGGCGGTCAGCTCGACCGACTCGTTCGCTGTCAGGGTACCGAGTGCCTCGATGCGGTCGGCGAATGCAAGCAGCCGCACAGGCGCAACAATCACACCGGGTGCCGGCGGTTCGGCCGCCGGGCTTGCAGCACTGAACAGGGTCGCTGCGGCAAACAGCAGGCACAGCAGACGCATAAAGGGGACTGTTATCATAGGGCTTCTGCCTGATTATCGGATTGTTATGACAGGATAGTCTTACCGTCCGTATACTACCAGCCACGCAGTCAGACAGCACCGCCGGCATGAAGTTCGCGCAAGCAACCGGCTTGCAGCCGGCACACACCAACAGGCCCCATTGTGAAAAGAATCGCCATCTTTGTCGATGTCCAGAACATTTACTACACCACCCGCCAGGCCTACGGTCGCCAGTTCAATTACCGCAGACTCTGGCAACGCATCAGCGCCGAGGGCAATATTGTTGCAGCGACTGCCTATGCCACACAACGCGACGACGACAAACAAATCAAATTCCAGGATGCCCTCAAACATATTGGTTTCCACGTAAAACTGAAACCTTATATCCAGCGCAGCGACGGCTCTGCCAAGGGTGACTGGGATGTGGGCATTACCATCGATATACTGGAGGCCGCGAAAGATGTTGATCGCGTGGTATTGCTCTCCGGTGATGGTGATTTCGACCTGTTACTGGAAAAGATCACAAGGGACTATGCCGTCAGCACAGAAGTCTATGGCGTACCCGCACTGACAGCCGCTTCATTGATTAATGCCGCCAGCGTCTATCACCGTATCGATCAAGACTTGTTATTGTAATCACGCCGGGGACGGCACCCCTGCACCGCTTCGATATACCTGTAGGAGCGGATCGCATCCGCGATTCAATCGCGAAACAGAATCGCGCTTGCGAAGCGCTGCTGCAACGGTTGATACACCCGTGGGAGCGCCGTCCCCGGCGCGAATATTAACAATCGCGGCGAGGACGCCGCTCCCACATGTAATCGTTCCCTGCCGCGCCCTGTTAATCTGCTATCATGCGCCTCCCGCCACCCGGCATCCTATTTTGCCCGCGCAGGCAAACACCCCATGACCGCAACCGCCTTTTCCTCTCTGCCACTGACAGCCGACATGCTGGCCAATATCGAGTCCCTCGATTACCGGGTCATGACCCCGATTCAGGCGCAAGGCCTGCCGGCTGTTCTGCAGGGCAAGGATCTGCTGGCGCAGGCAAAAACCGGCAGCGGCAAAACGGCGGCCTTTGCCATCGGCTTGTTGCACAGGCTCGAGGCACGCAGCCAGCGGACACAAGCGCTGGTGCTTTGTCCGACGCGCGAACTGGCTGACCAGGTCAGCAAGGAAATTCGGCGCCTGGCGCGTGCGATGCCGAACACCCGCATCGTCACCCTCTGTGGCGGGAAACCGCTGGCCCCGCAGCTGACCTCATTGAAAAAACACCCGCACATCGTGGTCGGCACACCGGGCCGTCTGTTAAAGCATCTGGAAAAAGGGTCTTTAAAGCTGGAGGGGTTAACAACACTGGTGCTGGATGAGGCCGACCGCATGCTGGATATGGGCTTTCACGAAGACATCATGCGCATCATCGAGATGACGCCCCGTCAACGACAAACGCTGTTATTTTCCGCGACCTACCCTGACGAAATACAGGCAATCAGCAATACCATCCAGAATGACCCGTTGGAAATACGTGTCGAGACCACGCATCACAACAAGAAAATAAAGCAGGTCTTCTACGAAATCCGGAAAGGCGAGAGAACCAGCACACTGACGGCCCTGCTCGAACACTATCGTCCTGACTCCAGCCTGGTGTTTTGTAACCGCAAACAGCAATGCCAGGAACTGGCGGACGAGTTATGGCAACAGGGTTTCCATGCGCTGGCCCTGCACGGCGATCTTGAGCAATATGAACGCGACCAGGTGCTGGCACAATTTTCCAACAAGAGCACCTCGATTCTTATCGCCACCGATGTCGCCGCACGCGGTCTCGACATCAAGGACCTGCAGGCCGTGATCAACTTCGAGCTGTCGCCGGACCCGGAGCTGCATATTCACCGCATCGGGCGCACCGGCCGTGCCGGCAATGAGGGTCTGGCCATCAGCCTGTTCATGGCCGCGGAACAATTCAGGATCGAGGCCATAGAGGCCTTCCAGGACAGTCCTGTCATGATTGATAAAACATCTTCACTGAAAACGCGCGAGAATTTCAGATTGAGTCCGCCGATGGTCACGCTGTGTATAAATGCCGGTCGTAAAGACAAGCTTCGCGCCGGTGATATATTGGGTGCCCTGACCGCGAATAACGCTGTGCCGGGCAACCAAATCGGCAAAATCGATATCGCCGACAAGCTTGCCTACGTGGCGGTGGAACGCCCCATTGCCAAACAGGCCCTGAAAATCCTCTCGGAAGGAACAATAAAGGGCCGCCGGTTCAGGGTGCGAAAACTGCGTTAGCCGACGTCAGCAATGCAAGGTACTTACTTAATCTGCGCCATCAATATAAACGTATAATCTGCCACGGAAGCACACGGAAAAACACGAAAGAAAAAACTGCCTTTGCGGATATATTTCCGTGTCCTTCCGTGGCAATGTTCTTAAGGAACCTCTGATTAATTAATTCGTCATTGCGAGGAACAAAGTGACGAAGCAATCTGTAACTCGTTGATTCACTGGTTACGAGATTGCTTCGCTTCGCTCGCAATGACGGGCTACATTAATTAATCAGAGGTTCCTTAAGTAAATACCATTCATACCAGTAACCTCTTCTGTAGCTATGCAACATGTCGGCTGAATCCATGACCACAGACGTCCTCATCATCGGTGCCAGTGCATCAGGATTGATGTGCGCCATCGAGGCGGGCAAACGCGGGCGCAAGGTCACGGTACTTGACCATGCCAGCAGGGCCGGCAAAAAGATCCTGATGTCGGGTGGCGGGCGCTGCAACTTTACCAACACTGGCATCAGTGCCGACAACTTCATCTCCCACAATCCCCATTTTTGCAAATCTGCATTAAGCCGCTACACGCAATGGGATTTCATCACCATGGTGGACAAATACCGCATCCCCTACCATGAACGTGACCTTGGCAAGTTATTCTGTGATAACAGCGCTAAAGACATTCTTCAGATGTTGCTCGATGAGTGCAAAAAGGCACACGTCACCATCCGCCTTGACTGTCATATCAAGTCACTTGAGAAAGATGGAAACAGGGGCTTTGCAGTCAGGACATCACCGGGATCATTCCAGGCAAGCTCACTGGTCATCGCCAGCGGTGGCCTGTCCATACCGAAGATGTGCGCCACCCCGCTGGGTTACAAAGTGGCCGAACAGTTCGGCCATCACATCTGGCCGACCTCGGCGGGACTGGTGCCCTTTACCCTGCAAGCGCATGACAAGGAGCGGTTTGCAGACCTGTCAGGCATCGCCGTTGAATGTCTTGTCAGCAATTCGCGCATACAGTTCAAAGAGAACATCCTGTTCACGCATCGCGGCCTGAGTGGTCCCGCTATTCTGCAGATTTCCTCATACTGGCAAGCGGGTGAGATGATCCATATCAACCTGTTACCAGAGCTCGATGTGGTGGAGTTCCTGAAAACACGACAGGCCACGCGGGCAAACATCAAGCTGAAAACGCTGCTGGCTGAGGTACTGCCCAAACGGCTTATTCCCGCATTACTGGGACAGGAGACCGCGGACACGCCCCTGCAGGAACTGTCGCAGCGTCGCATGGCAACGATCGCCCGTCAGCTGCAACACTGGCAAATCAAACCCGGCGGCACCGAGGGCTATCGCACCGCCGAGGTCACCCTTGGCGGCGTCGACTGTAACGAACTCTCTTCCAGGACCATGGAATCCGGCAAGGTCAAAGGCCTGTACTTTATCGGCGAAGTGGTCGATGTCACCGGCTGGCTGGGCGGCTACAACTTCCAGTGGGCCTGGTCATCCGGCTGGTGTGCCGGACAGGTTGTCTAGGGAACCTCTGATTAATTCATGTAGCCCGTCATTGCGAGCGAAGCGAAGCAATCTCGTAACCAGTGAATCAACGAGTTACAGATTGCTTCGTCAGAGCGAAGCGAAGCAATCTCGTAACCAGTGAATCAACGAGTTACAGATTGCTTCGTCACTTTGTTCCTCGCAATGACGAATTAATCAGAGGCTCCCTAGAGAATCTCTGATTAATACATCGAACCCTTGTAGGAGCGCATCGCATGCGCGATTGGTATTTGTCGGTTAAACAGCACTTTTTCACATACTACTCTGGCACACCCTGCCAGAGCATTTGGTAACCAAGCTCATAGGTTTCATCACAGAACTCCACCAGCGCCGAGAATTTCTCGTTGAAAATCTTGTCGGCATGTGACTTCTCGTGCTGCTCGAACGACTTCCAGAAGGTCACGATTGCCAGCTCGCCCTGCTTGATCTTGGCGGCCGTCTCGTTGTCTTCCGGGGCTTCGCCGACCGTGCCCTCTGCAGACACAAATCCGGAGTACTTGTAGACCTGCCCCGCGATGAATCCGCCCTTGTCGTCACCGTAGGTGTTTTTCACGACATTGCACATCTCGCCAAGCACCAGCTCAACGTCTTCAACCTTGACACCGTCCTTCAGGTCAACGACGTTGAACATCATCACACAGCCAAAGGGTATTTCAATCGGTTCAAACATACTGTTTCTCCATTAGGGTGTTGCAAGCTATCAGGCGCTATTCTATATCCCTGCCTGTGCACCTCAGAATTGTGCTGAGCGCATACTGCCGGATATGATGCCGTCCCTGCAAGCACTGCCCGGCGCACAGATACGCCACATGACCGAAACGCCCGGGACATTAACAGGAACAAACGACGCATCTCAAGGTCAGAGCCCATTCGGTTTATACTGCCCTATTAACCCAAATACACTCCACTTTATGGAAAACACACGTCAGCTACCATTCGTCATAATTTTGGCCCTGATTCCGCTCATGCTACCGGGCGGTTGCTCCATGAGCGGCGGCGCCCAACCGCAAGTCGCAGCGGCCGCGCAGGAACCCCGCCTGGTTGACCTTTTTTATATCACCGACCGCGCACCGGATGGTGATGGTGGCCTGTTTTTCAGCGGCGAACGCGGCGATCTCAGCTACGGAATCTCACGGATCAGCATTCCACCGGACCACGTCATGGGCGAGCATGAGGAACCGTCACTGCTCAAGTTCGAGTGGTCGCATGAGGAAGACAAGCACATCAATGTACGCGACGTCCTGAAACTGAACCGGGGGGAGTTCACCGCCCGTCTCGGCCGCGCCGTCGAGGCCTCTCCCGACAACAAACTGATGGTGTTTGTCCATGGCTACAACGAGGAGTTTCCGGATACCAGCCGCATGGTGGCGCAGTTCGCCGACGACCTGAAATTCTCCGGCCCCAGGGCAGCCTGACGGGTTACACCGTGGATGAAACCAATACGGAATGGGCGCAGTTGCACTTTGTGGAAGAGATGTCTGCCTTGCTGGAGCAGGTGCCGGTGCACAGCATCTACCTGGTCGGTCACAGCATGGGCAACCGCATCATCGGCAATGCCATGATCACACTGTCCAGCGAGCGCCTGGAAAGCGACCTTATGCTGTTCAGGGAAATCATCATGATCGCGCCGGACATCGACGCGGATGTCTTCCGCATGGATATGGCACCGCGCCTGACACGCACCGGGGTAAACGTGACGCTGTATGCCTCGTCCAAAGACCGCGCCCTGATGGCATCAAAGGCGTTCCACGGTTATCCGCGTGCCGGGGATTCCGGTGAGAACCTGGTGGTCGTGGAAGGCATGGAAACCATCGATGCCAGCGACGTATCGGGCGGACTGCTCGGCCATTCCTATTTCGCCGAAGACCGCCGCATCATGGAAGACATCTACGGACTGCTGCAGACCGGGCAGCGCGCTGACGACCGCTTCGGGCTCGAGGCAGTGGACACCGGCCAGGGACGCTACTGGACCTTTCGCAAGTAAGCCGCGGGCAGAAGAAACGGTACCCTAATTGGCTGAGAGGCGCAGCAAGGCATCGTTCTGGTCAATGAAAAACTGGAAATGGTTGAGAAAATTCATACCCAGCAGGCCGTCCACTCCGGACCCGCCTCCCAGGTCCAGCACACCGATGTCCAGATTCCTGACGTACCACCCACCCACGGCAAGGGAACCGAGTGTATAGATTGGTGCCTCGACCGCTCCGTTTGCGGTATTAAAGACACCGCGCCGACCGGTATCCTGGTAATGGATGCCGCGTTGCCCGAGCACATCCGGTGTAAAGATCGTCAGGGATGCACCCGTATCGATGAGCAGCCGAATACTCACGCCATCGTCCGGTCTCGCATCGACAATAAAATGATTGCCGCTGCGGTGTAACGGTATGCCAACGACCTCAGTAGCCGCATCCCATGACGCTGCGTCCTGCATCCCCGCCAGGGTGATATTCAACTCCGAGAGCATCGCCTGCGCCCGAGCCCCTACGTCGGGGTCCTGCGATACCAGCAACAGTGAACGGCGTGCCGCTTCCCTGTCGTCCAGCGCCAGTTGCGCGGCCGCAAGTTCCATGAACCAGGGGGCGTGGTCGGGTTCCAGCACGATGAGATGCTGGTACAACACCCGCAACGCGTTCTCATCGTCGTTGCGTTTCAGTGACTGGGCCAGTCCGGCCACCATGGATCGAATGCGACCGCTGATGCGCTGCAGCATGGCCGGACGAAATGCATAGCCCCGGGCTTCATAGAGCTGATCAATTGCCGCGAGCAGATCGTCCTGTCCCTGGTACGCTTCCGCCAGCAGCAGGCGTGCCTCCACGTCACGGTAGGCGGCGACCAGGAATTGTTGCAACAGCTGCTCCGCCAGACTGTAACGACGCTCCGCAATGAGCCGGCGGGCGTGCGACAGGATTTGATCCCTGGCCTCCGCCAACGACGCTTCATCCGCCTGACGCTGTAAGGAATCATAGCGTTGCAGTGCCGCGTCAAAGTCGTTGCCTTGCAATAGCCGCACCAGGCTATCCCCCTGAACCTGCCCTATTGGCCGAAGGTCGACTGTGGCTTCAGGGCGATAGGAACCTGGCACGGCAGGGACTGACGGCCGTGCAAACTGCAACGGTTCAGCGCTCCAGTGCCGGTACGAATACCAACCAAGGCTCCAGCCAGCCATGAAGATCAATACAGCGACGACAAGTTTGCGCATCAATGGAGGTACCTGTATTGCACTATCCGCTATGGTTACAGTGAATTAACCCAATCATTGCAAAAGTCTTATTGTAGGAGCGGCGTCTCGCCGCGATTCGCGCCGGGGACGGCGCTCCTACCGCACTGATCCAGAACCTCACGGGTGGTGAACTCCAGGATCAAAGTGAAATATTCATTTCATCCTTTAAATCATGTGGCGAAACCAGCTTTCAGGCCAGGATATATGCAATTATCGGGTTAACTCGACAGGTATCATTCCCCGCAGGGGGCGCACCCTACAACGCTTCGTTCTATTTCCCTGGGCTGCTCGTATCATGAGAATAAACACGCCAGAGCTGAAGTTGCAACGCGCCAAGCCCGAGCAGGAACAGGACGAACACCGCAAGGCCGCCAAGCACCGGAACCATCAGGATCAGCACAAGTACGGCCAGTGCAATCACGATGGATAGCACACGCATGCCCTTGCCAGCGGTCCCGGCCCTGCCCATGAGTCGCAGCCCGGTATCGCCCACAAAGATCACGCCGGTGAGGAATCCTCCCAGCAGGGACACCAGGTACCAGGCGAACAGTGGCAGTGCCACCAGCATACCGACCACCGTGACGAGCAGTAGCATGACCACGAACGGCGTGGCAAACAGGAAGGCAGCACCAGCACCCAGGGCGCTGAAGGGTGACCGCCACGGGCCTTCGGCTGCAGCCACGCTGAACACCGGAAACAACAGAAAATACACAATGGCCGCCACTGCCAGCGCGGCAACAAGAATGAGCCCGCCACCCCTGCCCTGACGCTCACGGTGCAGCACGGGCATGGCAATGATGTCACCGCCAATCTCGGCGTCTGTGGCAATCTGCGGTTCATTGTTGCTGCGGTAGACCAGGTTTCCGTTGATTCTGGCACCTGCCAGGATGCGGATTTCTTCAGCCATGATCTCAACGTCGCCCGCAACTTCACCGGAAATAATCACGATCTGCCCCGCCACCTTGAGTTCCCTGCCTATCTGACCGGCGACGTTGACTTCCTGTCCCGCCAGCCACGCCCAGCCGCCGATGCTCGCGGCAGGCGCGATGACAACCGACTCACCGGCAGCGACGACATGACCCGCGACCTTACCGGCGATGGTTACGAAACGTCCGGCCACACGTACATCGTCCAGCACTTGCGCGCGGATCGTCACGGTCTCTCCGGCAGCCAGTACATCACCACCGACCCGTTCATCGATGGTGACGCGTTTTCCTGCGGCCACCACATCACCCTGTACCTGTGCCATGACATCCACACTGCGACCGGCGACGTAAACATCATCGTCTATTACGCCACGCTTGATCACCACTTCGCCGGCATCCTGCGCAAACAGCGTCGTCGCCGTCATAACGGTTATCAGCAGTGCAGGCAGTAGCCAATATCCATGATGAATTACCATCGCAAGATCCTCGTTTAGCGGACTGCTCCGTAGTTGAACATAGTATAGTGATATTTTGACCGCCTGCAGGCGCACCGGCAAGCGACGGGTAGCACGGCGCAGGTTGCGTTTACCGTTTTTCTTTTCACAGACCCGTGGCAACTACTGTTACTCTACAGGGAGACAAGCGCCGTGCTGGCATTTGACCTGTGTCTTCCTGATGGCAACGCTCGGTCACCAGTACAGGGACTACCAGTCGCGTGTACCCATGCTGATTCCCGGCACGGGCAAGACGGGATCAGCACACAACCCTTCCTGAGTTCAGCGGGCAAGCTATTTAAACACAGTGCACGGAGTACACCCTGCATGGATTCATTTACCAAAACGACAGGTTGATGCCCCCGTAAAGCGCACGTACCATGTCACCTGCAAGCCGTTATTTTATTACAGGAGAGTATGTGCTCTGACACCCTTTTAGAGGTCGATCCTGCCTATCATGTCGTCGTGGAGCCATGCGGCAAGCGGGTGCGGGTCGTTTTTGCCGGTGAGACCATTGCGGACAGTACCGACACGCTGGTGTTACACGAAACCCGGCTGCCTGCGGTGTACTATTTTCCGCGCAAGGATGTGCGCATGGATTTGTTGCAGCGCACGGAACATCGTACCCATTGCCCGTTCAAGGGCAACGCATCGTACTGGAGCATAGCGGCCGGCAATCAAGTCGCGGAAAATGTGGTCTGGAGTTACGAGAACCCGCTGCAAGACGCGCACGCGATCCGGGATTATCTTGCCTTTACCTGGAATGCCATGGAGTCCTGGCACGAGGATGAAACGCAGGTACTGCAGCAAACGCGGGATTCGACCCCGTCCAACCTTAATATTTTTTCCGACTGGTTATTAAGTGATGCCTGGAATGCCGCGTCGGCACGCGAGCTGGTCATGCGGTTATCGCATTGTCTGTTCTCAACCGGCGTACCGGTCTTGCGGCTGCAATTACTGATACGCACACTGCACCCGGAATTGTTCGCGACCGGCTATACCTGGTGGCGCGATACCGACGAGGTGGATATATTCACTGCGTCACACGATGTACTGGAGACACGCGAGCACAGGGAAAGTCCGTATACACCTATCCTCAACGGTGCCGGTGGTGTACGGCGTTCCATGGAAGGCCCCGACCCGCAGTTCGACTTTCCGGTCCTCAGGGACCTGCATGCCCGGGGCGGTACCGATTACGTGGCCATGCCGCTGTTATTCTCGGATGGCCAGATCAACATAATTACACTGGTCTCGGATCGCTCGGGAGGCTTCTCGACGGAAGAACTCGGCCAGTTCTATGAAATCCTGCCGGTGTTGAGTCGCCTCTTCGAGGTACATGCCCTGCGCACTACGGCCATTACCCTGCTCGACACCTATCTGGGCAACCACAGCGGGCAGCGGGTACTGGAAGGTTCGATCAAGCGCGGTGATGGCGAAAACATCCATGCGGTCATCTGGTTTTGCGACTTGCGCGATTCCACATCGCTCACGGAAGCGCTCGCCCGTGAGGATTACCTGGCGATGCTCAACCAGTTTTTCGACTGCATGGCGGGTGCGGTGCTCGATCACGGTGGCGAGGTGCTGAAATTTATCGGCGACGCGATACTGGCAATTTTTCCGATCGAGGACCCCGACAGTCCGGAGGCAGCCGAGCGTGCCATCGATGCCGCGCTTGCTGCGCAACGCGAAATTACGCTGGGTAACCTGCAGCGGGCCGAGCGCGGCGAGAACACCATCGGCTTCGGTATCGGACTGCATATCGGCAACCTGATGTACGGCAACATCGGCACCCCTGGACGGCTTGATTTCACCGTCATCGGCTCTGCCGTCAATGAAGCCTCGCGCATCGAGGGCATGTGCAAGACGCTCGATCAAAACATTTTACTGTCGGCGGAGTTTGCCCGCCATTTCCCGACCCGACTGGTTTCGCTCGGCATGCATACGCTGCGTGGTGTCAGTACGTCGCAGGAACTCTTTACGCTGCCACCCGCCTCGCGGGCGGATACAACCGGGGAATAGCAATGACGATTTTCCCTGCTTGCCCGGCCCGGGGTTTACCGAAGCTGAAAAAGGCGCATTGTAGCCCCCGCGCACAGTGCGTACCATGCCGCCTGCAAGCCGTTTTTCTACTCTGGAGCAACCACACTCAATAAAGGACACATGACACCATGAATAGCATACAGAAAACGCAACAGGGTATATCCGCCACAGGCTTCATCATCATCCTGGCAATCCTCGGCGCGGGCGTCTACATCGGACTGCAGTACATTCCCCAATACATCGAGTGCAGCACCGTGGATTCCATACTGGAAAACCTCGAGAAGACCAACAGTGAAACACCCTTCAGCAGTGAGAAGGGCATCCGGGACACGATCGTCAAGCAGCTGGAAATGAATCAGATGGATGATCTGCGGGACAGCTTCAAGGTCACCCGGGACGGCGAGATGTACATCGTCAAGGTGAGCTATGAAAGAGAGCTGAATCTCATCTACGAGAGGAAGCCGATGAAATACGAGAAGACCCTCACCCTGAAATAACAGGACACGGGTCATGCCGCATGCCATCATCCAGGTAATCAAGGGCCGGTCGCAGGCTACCGCGCAGACCCAGGGTGAAAGAAATGAAGCCCTGGGACTGCTGGCACTCTGCTGGTTGCTGGCGGCAGGTGTCTTTATTGCCGTCAAGTGGGCAGGCACCTACACACCGCCCTGGACGCTGGTTTTCTACCGCCTGCTGTTCGCGCTGCTGTTCCTGCTCCCCTTTGTCGCCTCGCATTACAGGGAGATGGCAGCCCGGCTGCGGCAACACTACCTGGTTATCCTGCCGATCGGCGCACTTGGACTGGCGCTCACACAGGGCGCACTGTTCATCGCCCTCATCGCAACCGGCATCATCATCGTCATCATGATCAAGCCCGGCAAGGCGACATAAGCGGGATGCTTATATAAATCACCAGTCAAGCAAGGGATGAAAGGTTATAATCATCCTGCCCCCCTGCTCCCCTGTCACGCTATTGCCAACCC
>CAMYIO010000116.1 GCA_947258515.1 uncultured Ectothiorhodospiraceae bacterium | reverse complement strand
TGTTCGCCACCCGATTCGCGCTGAGGGTTTCCTCACTGTATTCAGCCCCCCAGGGACAGTGCGGATTGCTCATTTCAGCTGCTATATCCATGCCCAGCATGAGCTTGAAATCAAGGCCTTCATCGCGGATCACCTCGAGGACCGTTTCGGCATGGACGCTGCAGTCATACAGCCTTATAAACTTCCAGTTTTTCGCCAGGATGTTAAGATCTTCGCTGATCTCTGCATAACTCGGGAAAACGCCGTCGTGCGGAGATTGCCCTTGCCGATAACCGGAATAGCAAATCGCGTTTCCGTGTCCTAACTGCGGGGCAATCCTGCTCCCGGCTTGTTGTCCGGGATGCTCAGACATACTTGAGGTTTCCGTCCTTGTCCCACAGGCCCCAGTAAGCACCGACGTCTCCTTCCTTGTCGACTTTCCAGGTCTCGTCAAACGCTGAAAAATAGAAGATTTCGATACCCTCCTCCGCGGCCCACTGGTAGGTGTTAATAAAGTACTTTATGGCGCTTTCATAAGATGGCACGGCACCCCCGAAAGGTGTGCCGACATTCGGCCAACCGGTCTCGGTAATGATGACCTTCCTGCCATTTGCCGCCTGCACGGCACGCCGGTACATATCTTTCATGTAGAGCAGGCTGTACTCGGCTGAACAACTCTCCCAGAAAGGGTAACAGTTGGCCAGCACCACATCACAAGCATCTGTCACCCGCGGGTGATCGACAAATTTGAAATAGGCATCGACATAGCCGACATCAACACCCGGAGCGGCCTGCTTCGCGCGGTTGATATAGTCGATCAGGTCATCCTCGGACAGGTCACCGCGAAGCAGTACCTCGTTGCCCACCGCCAGAATACCCGCATGGCCGGCCTTGGCAACTTCGATGGCATTGGCCAGTTCCTTTTCGTTATTCTCGCGATCGTCATTCAACCAGACACCGACCATGCACTCGAGTCCGTTTTCAGCGGCAATCCCGGGGATCAGTTCATTGCCTTCCGTGCAGGAGAAGGTACGCAACCAGTTGACACAGGGCTGGATGAATTTCAATCGCTCACGGATCTGTGCAGCACCGATTTGCGTACCCGGGCCCTGGCCCTCTATATAAGGACTGAAGCAAATACCATGAATCTTCTGTTCGAGAATTTTGCGAAATACTGAAGCCAGTTCCTCGGCGGATAGCGTGGAAGATTCGATTCCGGCCAAAGCCATTTTTTTTGCCAATGCCTCTTTTTTACTGTATCTACCCACTGCACTCTCCTGCCTGTTAGTATCGATTTAACGCCGGAATTGCTCCCAACCCTGGTTAACCCGATCATTGCATAAATCTTCCTGTAGGAGCGGTCTCCTGGCCGCGAATCGCGCCGGGGACGGCGCTCCTACAGGATGTGACAGAACCTCACCAGCGGTGAATTCCAGAATCCATTCGAAACATTCATTTCATCCTGTAAAACAGGCAGCGAAATCAGCTTTCAGACCTGGATACATGCAATTATCGGGTTAACTATCTGGAGTATGACTGATGCGCATTCAATTTGAACCCTGTTTATTACCTGACCAGATATAGCGACCTGGCAGGTCGCGTCGCCACTTCGGAACCCTGGCAAAGGATCTAGCGTGATCGGACAAAGCAATTTGCGGAGTGTCTCCTGACGCAACTGCTATAGGTCGAGACAACGGGCAAACTTAAGCGGAGTCTGTTAATCTGAGCGGACTGCTTTCACTGTTATGTTTTCGCAATAGCGACACTGCCTGACGAAAGCGGCGGGGTAAAAATTCATGCTCCCGCGGGAACAACGGGAGACAGACCGGATAAACAACAAACTCGACAAATAGATTCCATACCTGATGCTTAGCAACTCCCGACAAATTTCACGGCTGACACGCGACACCCTGGCACTGGTACTGGCTGGTGGACGTGGATCACGTTTACATGAACTGACAAGCCGGCGTGCGAAGCCTGCCGTATTTTTCGGAGGCAAGTTCCGTATCATCGATTTTCCCTTGTCCAATTGCGTCAATTCCGGCATCCGGCGCATCGCTGTGCTGACCCAGTACAAGGCACATTCCCTGATTCGGCATCTGGTGAGAGGCTGGAGTTCCTTTCAAAGTGAGCTGGGTGAATTTGTCGAAGTGCTACCGGCCTCCCAGCGCACCAACTCCAGTTGGTATGCGGGAACTGCCGATGCTATCTATCAGAATCTGGATATCATCGAATCATTAGGGCCCAGGTACATCCTGGTACTGTCAGGGGATCATGTTTACAAAATGGACTATGGTCCCCTTTTGGCACAGCACGTGGAAAAACAGGCCGACATGACGATCTCCTGCATACAGGTTCCGTTGCAAGAAGCCAGGGAATTTGGTGTCATCGGTATTGATACAGAAAACCGGGTCGTGTCTTTCGATGAAAAACCGGCTGAGCCTCGTCCAATTCCCGGATCTGAAGACAGAGCGCTGGCTTCAATGGGCAATTATGTGTTCAACACCGAGTTCCTTTACGAGCAGTTGAAGCTGGATGCCGCCAATCACCAGTCGAGCCATGATTTCAGCAAGGACATCATTCCCTCCATCATTAGTGGTTCACATGTTTATGCCTGCCAGTTTCAGGATGTAGAGGCGAGCGAACAACCTTACTGGCAAGATGTAGGAACGCTGGATGCATTCTGGGCGGCCAACATAGACCTGGTGAATGTCACTCCGAAACTCAATCTGTATGATGAACAGTGGCCGATTCTTACCTATCAGCGTCAGTTGCCCTCAGCCAAGTTTGTCTTCCGGGATAAAGCCAGACGGGGTCAGGCGCTGGACTCCGTCGTCTCCGGCGGCTGTATCATCTCCGGCGCCTCGATTGAACAGTCCATATTGTTCTCCAGTGTCAACGTTCACTCCTTTTCGAAGGTGGATGAGTCTGTCGTATTACCGGAGGTTGATATTGGAAATAATTGCCGTATAAAGCGCGTCATACTCGATCGCGGTTGCCACCTGCCAAGTGGCACGGTCATTGGCGAGGATCCGGAAGAGGATGCCAGGCGTTTCCGGGTAACACCAAATGGAATAGTACTGGTTACACCGGAGATGCTCGGACAAAAAGAGAAAATTTCCATGTAGGGTATCGAGTGACTTTCGATCTGCATAATACAACCCGGAAAATATACAGTCATCCGGGTCAGACCCGAATAATTCTATTACCTGGAATCAGGTGGAGCAAGCCATGAATATGTCCATCGTAAACAACGATGTGGTGTCCGGCGAATTTATAACCCTGAGGGGGGAGCGTTATTACGCGATACGCAACATTGACAAGATGGAGCCGTTTTTTATCAGCGTTGTTTCCAATTCCAACCACTGGTTATTCGTATCTTCAACCGGCGGACTAACAGCGGGTCGAGAGTCCCCCGAGACGGCGCTGTTCCCCTACGTCACGGTCGACAAGATTCATGACAGTACTCCACATACCGGCAGCAAGACACTGCTCAGTACCACGATAGATAGTCACAGGTATGAGTGGGAACCGTTCAACAAGGGACATGACGGCCGCTATGCGATCACCCGCAACCTGTATAAAAATATTCTGGGTAACAAGCTGTGCTTCGAGGAAATCAACCATGACCTGGAGCTGGCATTCCGCTACTGCTGGGTTAGCAGTGGCGTCTATGGCTTTGCACGTCAATGTGAGCTGGAGAACTTTGGCCATGAAAAACTCAATGTTGAACTGGTCGATGGATTACAAAATATACTACCGGCCGGTACCCCGCGCTTTGCCCAGACCAACGTCAGCAGCCTGGTGGACGCGTACAAGTGGAGCGAACTGGATGAACAGACGGGGCTGGCATTATTTGCACTCTATTCCGGGATAACCGACCGGGCTGAACCGTGCGAGTCCCTCAAGGCCACGACTGTATTTTGTCTTGGCCTTGAAGGACGCAAGGTGCTGCTCTCCTCAAACCAACTCGGCAGCTTCCGCCGCGATCTGCCATTGACGCAGGAAGTCCACAAGCGCGGCATCCGCGGGGCTTATCTGGTCAATGTGTCGCTGGATCTCGCGCCGCAGACAACCCGGCGCTGGCAACTGGTGGCCGATGTCGAGCAGAGCCAGACACAGGTGGTCAGCCTGCGCAACCAGCTCAGTGACGTGGCATCAGTTGCCGAGGCAATCACCCGGTCTGTCGACAATGGCTCGGATAAACTGGCTCGGATCATGGCGCGCGGAGACGCATTCCAGGTGACCGCCGAGGAAAACGTGTCGATTCACCATTATGCCAACGTACTGTTCAATATCCTGCGCGGTGGTACCTTTGCTAACCAGTACCAGGTGTACTCACAGGATTTCAGAAAGACCATCAAGACATTCAATCAGAACGTGTTCCAGCGCCATCAGACGCTACTCGATACGTTGCCGGTACAGTTGCCCTACTCCCGGTTGCTCTCCACCATCAAGGATCAGGGCGACTATCAGCTGGAGCGTTTGACTTGCGAGTACCTGCCCATCACCTTTGGTCGCCGGCATGGGGACCCGAGCCGGCCCTGGAACCAGTTTTCGATCAAACTGAAAGACGACCGGGGCAACTACCTGCTCTCCTACCAGGGTAACTGGCGTGATATTTTCCAGAACTGGGAGGCCCTGGCCTTCAGCTATCCGGAATTTATCGAAAACGTGATTGCCAAGTTCGTCAACGCCTCGACAGTGGATGGCTACAACCCTTACCGAATCACCAAGGAAGGCATCGACTGGGAAGTCGAGGATCCCGATGATCCGTGGAGCTATATCGGCTACTGGGGTGATCACCAGATCATTTATCTTCTAAAATTGCTGGAGCTCTCCAACCAGTTCCACCCGCAGCGCCTCGGTACCTTGCTGCACCACCCTGTTTTCAGCTATGCCAACGTACCCTACAGGATCAAGCCGTTTGATGCCTTGCTGGCGAATGCCAAGAACACCGTCGAGTATGACCTGGAGCTGGCAGGGCGGATCGAGCAACGGGTGGCTTACAGGGGTGCCGATGGCAAGCTGGTGGAGGATGCCGATGGTGAGGTGTACCAGGTCAACCTGCTCGAGAAGCTGCTGGTGACACTGCTGAGCAAGCTGGGCAATCTCGTTATCGATGCCGGCATCTGGCTCAACACCCAGCGCCCGGAATGGAATGATGCCAATAACGCGCTGGTTGGCCAGGGGCTCTCGATGGTAACCCTGTACTACATGCGCCGTTATATCACGTTCCTGCAGCAGTTACTGGCAGAGGAGTCGGGTTCGATCAGCCTGTCCCGGGAAGTGGACCTGTGGCTGACTGAAACCGCTGTGGCATTGAGCAAGGTCCGTCCGCAACTGCAAGCTGGACCGGTTAGCGCCAGGCAGCGATACCAGTTACTGGTCGCACTCGGACAGTCGGCATCCCGTTACCGGCAGACCATCTACCGACAAGCATCGTTCTCCGGTAAAACACCGCAACCGCTGGATCAGGTCACCGCGATGCTGGACGATGCCCTGGCCGTGATCGACCACAGCATCCAGTGCAACGTGCGCGAAGATGGCCTGTACCACGCCTATAACCTGCTGCACATAAAACCGGAAGCAATCGAAATCGGTGGCCTTTATCTCATGCTGGAAGGTCAGGTGGCCGCACTCAGTTCCGGCGCCATAGCACCGGCCCGGGCGGTCGAGGTGCTCGAAACCCTGTTCGAAAGTAATATTTTCCGGGCTGATCAGGAAACCTTCATGTTGTATCCGGATCGTCAGTTGCCATGGTTTCTAGAGAAGAATCAAATACCGGCTGAATCGCTAGAGGCGATTCCGCTGCTCAAGCGTTTGCTGCAACAGGGGGAGGACCGCATCGTCATGCGCGATGCAGATGGCTGCTACCGCTTTAATGCGGATTTTAAAAACGCGGGCGACCTCAATACACAGCTGGACACGCTGGTGGAATTCTACGGTGCAGAGCTTGAGGAAGCCCGGCAACCATTGCTGGCACTCTATGAGCTGGTATTCAACCACAAGGCATTCACCGGGCGCTCCGGCGGTATGTTCGGTTTTGAGGGACTGGGCAGTATCTACTGGCACATGGTCTCGAAATTGTTACTGGCAGTACAGGAGAACTTCTTTGTTGCGCTGGCACAGGGTACGGATGAAACCACCTGCCATCGCCTGGGAGTGCTCTACTACCGCGTTCGCAAGGGGATCGGATTTAACAAGACCCCCGAGGAATACGGGGCCTTCCCGACGGACCCCTATTCTCATACCCCCAAACACGCCGGTGCCAAGCAGCCTGGCATGACCGGCCAGGTAAAGGAAGAGATCTTGACCCGCTTCGGTGAGCTGGGTGTGCGCGTCAGTGAGGGCGCGGTTCGATTCGAGCCACGCCTGCTGCGGTCTCGCGAGTTTGTCACACAACCGCAAACCTTTCGTTTCCTGGACCTCGATGGACAGTGGCAAGAGCTGAGCGTGCCGATATCAGGGTTGGCATTTACCTGGTGTCAGGTGCCCTTCGTTTACCGTCTGGATGATTCCGCCGCGCCGGCGGTCACCGTTGTCCAGGATGATGGCAGTCAACAGACCCTGGCGGGATTGGCGCTGCCAACCGGGTTGAGCGAGGAACTGTTCCAGCGCAGCGGCCGTATCCGCCGGATTGAGCTGCTGCTTGGCAGAAGCCAGTTGTTCTCAGAGTAAGTCCATGTGGTGAAGCCCCTGTTCAGGCCCTATTTGTAATGGATGGCGATATCGTACGGAGCAATGGGATACATTATATTTGCCAACCCGGATCTGAGCGATTCGTGAAAACTGGTTTATGCATGGGTGAGCGACACCTTGATGATGATGGCCTATACAGCGATTAATGTCCCGTACTCGGCGCTCATGGGTGTAATGATACCCTCCTCTAAAGAACACACTTGCGCTTCGACTCAACAACTAAGGAACCTCTGATTAATTCATGTAGCCCGTCATTGCGAGCGAAGCGAAGCAATCTCGTAACCAGTGAATCAACGAGTGAGCGAAGCGAAGCAATCTCGTAACCAGTGAATCAACGAGTTACAGATTGCTTCGTCACTTTGTTCCTCGCAATGACGAATTAATCAGAGGTTCCCTAACTGATAGCTCTCGCTCCCCTGCGAGCCTCCAGTTGCAGTCGGATTTCATGGGCTTTTTGTTCAGAAAGATCGTAGCTCCACATAACAGCCATGGCAATCAGCGTTCCGACAGCGGGGACAATGATATAGGCAAGCCTGAGACCGACCAGGGCTTCAGAGGTTTGTACGGCGACGTCCTGGTCGAATCCAACGAAATTGAGTATCAGGCCACTCATCAATCCTGCAATGGCAAAGCCGAACTTCACCATCCACCAGTAGATCGCAGCGAACGTACCCTCGCGGCGGCACCCGGTATTGAGCTCGTCCAGGTCGCAAACATCCGCGGTCATGGACATCATCAGTGTGAACAAACCACCGATGCCAAAGGCAAACAAGGGCAGTGGAATAAACATCATTAGAGGATTAGCGGGCTGAAAGCACCACCAGAACATGGAATAACCCACAATGGAAATCGATTGAGACACAAGAAACGTATTTTTCTTGCCGATTTTCTGTGACATGAACGTGATAACGGGAATGACCAGAAAGCAGGTTGACAGTGCACTGAGGGTGCCAAACCAGGCAGGCCATGTCCCTGCAACACCGGGGTCACCCTGGTTCATATAATAAACAATGATAAACCAGGAAAACCCGGCTACAGTATTGAACGCATTGAACACAAGGAAGGTGGCAATGCAGAGTTTTCTAAAGGATTTGCACTTCAATGTACCGACAAACCCTTTGAAGAGACTAACCAGGTTTTCACCGATTTTTTTACGCGACAACTCGACTATATCTTCGGATCTGACAGGCTGGGTCTTGCAAAACAAGGCAGGCACAATGGCCAGACACAAGCAAGCAATACCCACCCAAACGGCAAGCTCTCGGGCGCCGGCATCGGACGTGGCATAAATGTCGGGATCGTAAATTACAACCCAGAACCAGGGCACGATAACCCAGGCCCATTGCCCGATCCACTGCGCCACCGCCATCAGTCGGGTGCGCTCATGAAAGTCATTGCTCATCTCATAACCCATCGCCACATAGGGCGTCGCGAATAT
>CAMYIO010000115.1 GCA_947258515.1 uncultured Ectothiorhodospiraceae bacterium | reverse complement strand
TGAAAAGTATCTGCGAAGACCCACTGGAGAGAAAATGGGTGTGGATATCCCTGGCCCTCGCCGTCGTGATGGCGGGAATGCTGGGATATTACGCCGTGGCCGGCAATATTCACCCGCCGAGCAATGTCGAGACCATTGATTCATCGCGATTGCATCTGACGGAAGAGTTTGCCGAGGACAATCTCGGCGTCAAGACCAACGACGATGGCAGCCTGACCGTTACCCTGGTCGCAGCACGCTACGGCTTCTACCCGCCACGCATCGAGGTGCCGGCCGACACCCGGGTCACATTCCGCATTGCCAGTGCGGATGTGCTGCACGGCGTGCACGTACCCTTTACCAACATGACGACCATGATTGTCCCGGGCTACATCTCGGAAGTGACCACATTATTCCCGCAGACCGGGGAATTTTCGCTGTTGTGTAACGAATACTGCGGACTCGGACATGACTCCATGTGGTCCCGCCTGGTCGTGGTAGCGAAATCCGCCGGGGGGGCATCATCATGAGTCAATCAAGAGCCGCCGGTCTGAGTCTGGCGAGCATGTGGGTGGGTTTTATCGCCTTTGCCGCGGCCGCCCTGCTGGGTTTCTACCAGGTCATCGAAAGGATCGACCTGATCCCGGCATTGAAATCACCGGAACTGTATTTCGGCTCCGTATCGACCCACGGGGTGCTGATGGCCTTCGTGCTGACCACGTTCCTGGTGATGGGGTACGGCTATTACACGGCGACCACCAGTCTCAAGCAGCCGCTGTGGAACACACCACTGGCCTGGTTCGGTTTCTGGCTGGCAGTGATCGGCGTGCTGCTGGCGGCCGGGCCGCTGCTGACCGGTAATGCCTCGGTGCTGTATACCTTCTACCCGCCGCTACAGGCTCATCCGGCATTCTATATCGGTGCCACCCTGCTGGTGGTGGGGTCCTGGGTGTGGTGCCTGCAGATGGTCATGATGATGACCATCTGGAAAAAGGCAAATCCGGGTGAAACCGTACCGCTGGCGATGTACGGCACCACGGCCAATGCCATTCTCTGGTTCATTACCAGTCTCGGGGTTACCGCGGAGGTGCTGTTCCAGCTGCTGCCCTGGTCACTGGGTATTATTGAAACGGTCGATGTCGGGCTGGCGCGCACGCTGTTCTCCTGGACCCTGCATGCGATTGTGTACTTCTGGCTGTTCCCGGCCTATATCGCGCTGTACACCCTGCTGCCAAGGGCGGCCGGTTACCATCATTGCCTCGCTGGAGATTGCCGGGAAGTTACGTGGCGGCAAGGGGCTGTTTGGCTGGATTGGCGCGCTGCCCTGGGGTAACCCCATGGTGCTGGCGGCCATACTGGCGCTGCTGATGCTCACCTTCGGTGGTTTTGGCGGCATGGTCAATGCCAGCTATTCCATGAATGCCATGGTACATAACACCCAGTGGGTCACCGGCCATTTTCACCTCATCTTTGCCGGTACCACGGTGATGATGTACTTCGCGATTGCCTATTATTTATGGCCGAAGATGACCGGGCGGGCGCTGTATTCAACCCGCATGGCACTGCATCAGTTGTGGCTGTGGTTTGTCGGCATGCTGATCCTGACACTGCCGTGGCACCAGCTTGGACTGGCCGGCCAGCCGCGGCGTATCTCTTCGACACCGTATGACGAGTCCTTCGTGCAGGCGTGGCTACCCGCCGACTTCGCCATGATCGTGGCTGCTGCCATCCTCTTTATCTCGGCACTGATGCTGGTCTACAACCTGTTCAAGACCCATGGCAACGCGCAGGCTGAAGTCAATCTCGAGGTCGAATATGCCGAGTCGCTGCACGCCGTACAGCGAATGCCACACCTGATGAACAGCTTCGGCTTCTGGGTGCTGCTGGTGGTGGTGTACATGGTGGCCAGTTACGGCTATCCCATTGCACAGTTCTTCATCATGGATACTTACGGTACTGTCCCATGGAGCATATGATCATGATGCGTTTATTGACTGTACTGATCGGACTGGCGCTGCTGGTCCCGGTTGCGGCTGCCGAGCCGTCATCACAAGTGGCCTTTGATGTGCCCACCCTGCAGCTACTGCGCGCGGCGGACCCGGCGCGCGGCGAGGCACTGGCGAAGGAGAAGAAGTGCAGCAAATGCCATGGTGATAACGGTGTTTCGGAAGACCCCGAAGATATCAATATCGCCGGCATGCAGCCCAGCTATTTCTACAAGCAACTCAAGGACTATCAGGATGAAAGCCGCGATGACCGGGACATGCTCAAGCAAACGCGCGACCTCGATGACCAGCAGATGGCCGATCTGGCGGCCTGGTTTGCAGCGCAGCAACCGTTAGCGCCTGCCGCTGATCGCAACACGGACCCGGCCGTCTTGCGCCTGGTCTATGAAGGAGATCCGCAGCGGCTGATCAAGGCCTGTGCCTCCTGTCATGGCCAGCAAGGTCAGGGTGGACAGTTTGACAGTCCGCGCCTGACCGGCCAGTACCCGGAGTACTTCATCTATACCCTGACCGAGTTCAAGGAGGGTGATCGCTACAACGATATCTATGGCCGCATGCGCACCATTGCCGAGGCGCTCACCGAGGAGGAGATCGAGGGCCTGGCCGGCTACTACGGTGCCGCCGTGCCCGTGTTATTAACCAATATGCGGCTTTGGTCGCGATTCCTGGCAAATGAATCAGTCCTGTAGGAGCGCCGTCCCCGGCGCGATTCGCGGCGAGACGCCGCTCCTACAGGATTATAATTGAAGCATGTCGACGGATGCCGCGCAATCCCGCTGCTTTCATTGCGGCCTGCCGCTATCGGCCTCCGCGCCGATTCCGCTGCTCGAGGTGCTGGGTGAGCCGCGTGCATTCTGCTGCCATGGCTGTCATGCCGTCTGCAAGGCGATATGCGATGCCGGTCTCGACGACTACTACCGGCACCGTACCGACCCGGCGGTCTCCGCCAACCGCGAATTTGTGCCGGACTTCCTCAAGCAGGTGGAGCTGTTCGATCGGCCGGAAATTCAGCAGGATTTCGTCACTGATGTCGGTGCCGCCAGGGAAGCGGCGCTGCTGCTCGATAACATCCGCTGTCCCGCCTGCCTGTGGCTGAATGAAAGGCATATACGCAGCCTGCCCGGGGTGCTCGATGTGCACATCGATGACACCACGCAACGCGCCCGTGTGCGCTGGGACCCGAAGACCATTCAGCTCAGCGCGATTCTGCGTGCCATTACTGATATTGGCTACATAGCCCATCCCTATGACGCCACGCGCAGCGAACAGCTCAATCGACTGCGACGGCGGCGCAGTACCGAGCGCCTGATCTTTGCCGCTGCCGTCGGCATGCTGGTGATGAATTTTTCACTGGCCAGCTATGTTATGGACGATAGCGGTCCTGCGGGCGCATTGCCGTTGTGGATCACACTGGGACGCTGGACCAGCGTGCTGCTATCCGTGCTGCTGCTGGCCTATCCGGGCCAGGAGTTTTTCGCCGCCGCCTGGACTGATCTCAGGCATCGGCGCCTGGGCATGGATATCCCCGTGGTGCTGGGCCTGTCGGCCGCGTTCATCGGCAGCCTGCAGGCCACGATGACCGGGCACGGCGAGGTGTACTTTGACTCCATCGCCATGTTCATTTTCTTTCTGCTGCTGGCGCGGCGCTGGGAATTGCGCGGCAAGCTGAGTGCGGCCGACCGGCTGGAACGACTGGCACGTATCACACCACGCACGGCATCGCGGCTGGATGCGCAGGGTGCCGTGGCTGATGTTGCGGCTGATGAACTGGCGGTTGGTGATCTCATTCGGCTGCTGCCCGGAGAAACCCTGCCAGTGGACGGGACCCTGGTGACCGGCAGCAGCAGCCTTGATGAATCACTGCTGACGGGCGAGGCACAGCCGGTGGTGAAACAGCCGGGTGATGCAGTGATTGCCGGCTCGGTGAATGGTGAACAACCATTGACAATCCGGGTAAGCCATACGGTGCAACACTCCACCGTCAGCGAAATCCGACAGCTGGTGGAACGGGGGCTGGAGCTGCGGCCGCGCTATGCGCAGCTGGCAGAACAGGTGGCGAGCGGCTTTGTTATCGTGCTGCTGCTGATTGCAACAGCAACCGCCAGCTACTGGCTACTGACGGACCCGGACAACTGGCTGCCCAGTACCATCGCCGTACTGATCGTGACCTGTCCCTGTGCGCTGGCACTGGCAACACCGGTGGCGCTGGCGGTCAGTGCCGGCCGCTTTATCGACCTGGGTGTGCTGCCGCTGCGGATGCGGGCGCTGGATGCGCTGGCGCGCAGTGATCTGTTTGTGTTCGACAAGACCGGTACCCTCACCACAGGGCAGCCAGCCATCGCCGCGGTGGTGCCGACTGCCGGCCTCGATGAACAGAGCTGTCTGCGTCATGCGGCCGCCCTCGCGGCCGAGTCGGCGCACCCGGTGGCGCATGCACTGCGTGACGTCGTCGTGTTGCCGCAAATGGTTCCTGCGGCGGTGGTGAATGTACCGGGCGCCGGCATCCGGGCCACGATCGATGGAAGCGAGTGGCGCTTCGGTAAACCTGACTTTGCAGCAGACAGTGCGGACTATGACGAACACAGCCGTGCACTAATTGCTGACGGCCGCGCCCGCGGTCTGCTGGTCTCCGTGCTGGCCAGTCCCGGGGGTGTGCAGGCCGTGCTGACATTTGCAGACCCGCTACGGCCGGGTATCGAGGCGCTGCTTGCCGGCCTGCAAGACAGCGGCGTGCGGCAACTTGCGATCCTCAGCGGTGATGCGCCTGACAGTGTGTTGAGACTGGCCAGGCAACTGGGTATTGAAGAGGCGCACGGCGGCCTGTCGCCGGCCGACAAGCTCGACTGGACGCAGGCACGGCAGGCACAGGGACGGCAGCTGGCCATGCTGGGTGATGGTATCAATGATGCCCCGACGCTGGCAGCCGCCGATGTGTCGATTTCATTTGCAGATGCCACGGACCTGGCGAATGCCAGCAGTGATTTTCTGATACTGGGAGAGGATGCCAGCGTGCTTGCGGATGCCCGGCAGCTCGCCCGGCGTACACGGCGGAATATCATGCAGAATTTTGTCTGGGCGGGCGCTTATAACCTGATTGCCGTGCCGTTTGCCGCCGCCGGCTGGATTCCGCCCTGGGGGGCGGCACTCGGTATGTCCTTCAGTTCCCTGTTTGTTGTGCTGAATGCGCTGCGGTTGCAAAAGATAATCATTAACAATAAAACCGGCGGCGATACTGACAAAACAGTCAGGTACCACTCGACATTATAGTGGGGTAGGATGCGACATCGCCTTTGAAAAAGGCGTGAATACGGACTACAGTCATTGTATGCAACTGTCGGCAAGCCTGACCCTCAATAAGGGGGGAGGCACAAACCCTGGCAGATGAACATGCAGGTTTGGATCTGCAGCAGAATTCTGCCGGGGGGCAGGGATACGTGACCTTGACACCCAGCTACGAAGTCTTCTGTTTGGCTGTCACTAATCAAATAAGAGAGGAGTCACACTAATGTCTGCAAGAAAAACACTCGCAGTGCTATTGGGGTCCGGTTTGTTGCTGGGTACCGCCCAGTTGTCAGCGGCACCGACCGCATCCATGCTGGCCGACACCTGTGCCGGGTGTCATGGTACCGATGGTGCCAGTACGGGACCCGCTACGCCCTCACTCGCCGGCATGTCGGAGGTCTACATGGTCGATTCCATGAAGGCCTTCAAGAGCGGTGAACGTTACAGCACCATCATGGGTCGTATCGCCAAGGGCTACAGTGAGGAAGAGTTCAAGCTCATGGCCTCGGTGTTCGCGAAACAGCCGGTTGCAACAACCAGCCAGAAGACCGATGCCACCAAGGTGGCAGCCGGTGAGAAGCTCTTCGGAAAGAACTGTGAAAAATGCCATGATGAAAAAGGTGGCCTGGCCGATGACGATGCCGGCATCCTCTACAGTCAGTGGCTTCCCTACTTGCAGTACACCATGGAAGACTACAAGGCCGGGTCAAGAGAAATGCCCAAGAAGATGAAAAAGAAAGTGGACAAGCTCAGTGATGCCGAGATTGAAGCATTGTTGCAGTTCTTTGCCAGTCAACAGTAGGGGAGAGTCAGAATCATGAACAAGATTAATCGCAGAAGTTTTATCAAGATCGCGGGCGCTGCCACGGCTGCCAGTGCGATCGGTTTCCCCATGATCGCCGCAGCGGCTGGCAAGAAGCAGGTCGTTATTGTCGGTGGCGGCACCGCGGGCGCGACGGCTGCCAAATACATCCGCCGGGCTGATGCCTCGGTCGAGGTGACACTGATCGAGCCGAACAAGAATTACTATACCTGCTTCATGAGTAACGAGGTGCTGGGGGGCGAGCGCAAACTGGATTCACTCAAGTTCGGCTATGACGGTCTTCGCAAGCACGGCGTCACGGTGGTACACGATACCGTCACCGCAATCGATGCCAAGGGTCAGAAGGTGACCACCCAGGGTGGCAAGAGCTTCAGCTATGACCGCTGCATTGTTGCCCCCGGTATTTCCTTTGTTGACAATATCGAAGGCTATGACGCGGCTGCGGCTGCCATGGAGAAGATGCCGCATGCCTGGAAGGCAGGTCCGCAGACAGCATTACTGCGCAAGCAACTGGAAGCCATGGCTGACGGCGGTACGGTATTGATTGCACCGCCACCGAATCCTTTCCGCTGCCCGCCCGGTCCGTATGAACGTGCCTGCCAGATTGCAAGCTACCTGAAGGCCAACAAGCCAAAGTCCAAGATCCTCATACTCGACAAGAAGGACAAGTTTTCCAAGCAGGGGCTGTTTACCCAGGCCTGGGACCGGCATTACAAGGGTATGATCGATTGGGTCAAGGCCGCGGACACCGGCGGTGGTGTCATGCGGGTCGATGCCAGGACCGGCAAGGTATTTACTGAATTCGATGAATACACGCCGGCCGTTGCCAATATTATTCCGGCACAGGTCGCCGGTTCGATAGCCAAGGTGGCCGGTTTGACCGACGACAGTGGCTGGTGCCCGGTTACCGGCAAGACCTTCGAGTCGACCATCCACAAGGGTATTCACGTCATCGGCGACGCGGCCATCCAGGCACCGTTGCCGAAGTCAGGCTATGCCGCCAACTCCGAGGCAAAGGTTGTCGCTGCCGCGGTCGTGGACCTCGTTAACGGTCGTGAACCCGGTACGCCGTCGTGGGTTAATACCTGTTACAGCATCGTGGCCCCGAATGACGGTATCTCGGTCGCCATGGTTTACAACCTGGTGGACGGCAAGGTCGCGAAGGTTGCGGGTTCCGGCGGACTGACACCCATGGACAGCTCGCCGGAAGAGCGTGCCCGTGAAGTGCAGTATGCCTACAGCTGGTTCAATAACATCACCAGCGATATTTTTGGCTGAAGCCGCTAGCCGACAGGTATGAAAGTAAACGGGGTCCGTAGTTGCGGACCCCTTGCTTTTATTCACCTTCAGTGGAGACACACCGTGCAAGGATGGTTGAGTTAATCCGCAGTAATTACAAGGACGATAGCGATTCCATCAGAACTACTTTCACTTGAATGGCAGGCCAGCCTACAGATCCAGCAGCAATTTCAGGGGCTTGCGCATACCGGCAATCTTGCAAGCCTGCTGACCATAGCCATAGGGGAACAGATCGTAGACATATCTACACGCCACGCTCGAAGTCGTTGCGGATATCCGAGAGACGTTTTCTGGTGGCTGTACTCATGTATAGAACATCATCATGATTTGCAGGAGCGGATCGCATCCGCGAACGGTGTTCGCACAAAATCGCGGATGCGATCCGCTCCTGCAATTTTATTTGGCCCGCCAATGGTAATCCGGTAACACACCCACCTGTGGCATGTTGGACAGGCCGCGCCTTCGCCGCCGCCACGCCGCAGATCGCGCAGGCCAAGGGCTTCCAGCGCAATCCGGAATCGGGAGACAGTATCAAGGATGATACGCAGGAAGCCGCGGAGGACAAGCCGCTACAGGTGGTAGCACGTATTGCTGCCGCCTGAGGGCAGCCACCTGCTATTCAGCTGTAACTGGCGTTACAGCGAGGATCACGGGGAGTGGTGACCATGACGCCATGCATGAGGGAGTCGGCTAGTCGTCTTCGCTGAGCTTGAGTCTGCAATTGCCATTGGTGGCAATTGCCAGTATCGCGACATACCCGATAATCGCCATGAAGCCGACATAGGCATAGATTGACATCGCGTCCTTGAAAAATAGTGCAATAACGAGTGCGCTGATAAACAGCAGCAGCAATATTATTTTCAGAGCACAAGCAACCGGACACCTTCTTGCACGATGCATAAGTTCATCCAGAAAAATCGGCATACAACCTCCACTTCTAACGGGTTAAACGGGATATTGCCTGGTCACCTGACGTATCCATGTCAATGAAGTCAGCCAGACAGGCCGATCCACAGCCAGTACAAAAACAACGGCACCACGGTGACCATGACAACCATGAATAACGCGGCCAGCGAGCACCTCAATAAATCATCACAGTCCATGTTTTACCTCATCTGTATGGTGTCGGTGGGAGTGTCAGCCAGCATGAACGGGTGTCCGAAAAACCCTGACCTGTCCATGGCTGATACTCCCATGGTGACCCTGGATAATTACAAATTCAGTATATAACTAAATACTGATATGTCAATCTGAACACCACATAAATTTTGTTAATTTTTGTTAAATTCCGATTGACTCAACCTCGAATCTCACTGCAGCCGACTCAACAGGAAAGGCCCGCAAGACGGGCTAATGCACTGGAATGGTTCAATAAAACGCATCCTGCGTTATATGGGTGCATTGCCAATACGAATCAGTCAATAAGCTATTGATTTATAGTGTCAGGCCATTGGCATCAATCCTGCTTGTCTCAAACTATCAGTCATAAGTATGAGGAAGTGCCATGTCCACCAGTGCCAGTCACGGTTACCTGCCAGCCGGTCGTTACGTCGTCAACCATGACATCATGCATTGCACCGCGGAGGGTGTTGAGGGTAATGATCTTTATTCAGGTCGGGCACTCGGGCTGAGTGAACCGGATGATTTCATCCAGCTGCATCCGGTACTCAAGCCCCTGTGGAAACACATCACAAGCCATTATCGCCGTATCGGACTGAGCCATAGTGAAAGCGTGATCTGGGACCTGAGCCGGGAACAACTGGCTCGACACGAGGGTTACAAGCCGTCCGTGTTTTATTTCGGGCCAAATGAATGCAAGGCCTGGAACGACCCGCAATGGCTGGAGACCGTCGAGTTCATCAACTCGAAAAACAACTTCATGGGACTTGCGCATCAGCTCGGTATTGATGTGCCGCAGACTAAATGTTTTGACAGTGTCAATGACATCAGCGAGATGGATATCATCTCCTTCAACATGCCCTGTTATCTGAAAGCGGCGATATCGGTTTCCGGTGTCGGTATCTATCGCTGTACCAACCGCGAAGCACTGCGCGACGCGATGAAAAATTTTGCAGCCGGTATGCCGGTACAAATGCAGGAAGAAATCAGAACCGGGGTGTTCCTCAACCTGCAGTATCGTGTCATTGGCGACCAGCTTGTACGCCTGGCCACAAGCGAACAGATTCTTGAGGGCTGTGCCCACCAGGGTAACCGTTTTCCATCCAGCCATGAGCCATGGGATGCCATCGAACCGATGGCTCTCTGGCTCAAGGAGCGGGGTATGAAGGGTATCTTTGCCTTTGACCTGGCACTGGTTGAAACGCCGGATGGTGCTATCCGCTTCCCTGCCATTGAATGCAACCCGAGGTTCAACGGTGCCTCCTATCCAACCGTCATCGCGCAGAAACTGGATATCCCGGAATGGAGCGCCATGACGTTCAGGACCCGCTACCGGAAATTGTCCGACCTGGATATCAGGGATCTCGAGTTTAATAAAATAACAGGGGAGGGGATTGTCATCGTAAACTGGGGGACCATACTGAAAGGCAAGCTTGTCGTGTTGCTGGCCGGGTCACCCGAGTACCAGGAGGCACTTCGGAACGAACTGCTGTATCGCCTCGAGTAATCATCTTTTGCGGAAATCCTGATGACTACTGTATGACAGCAGCGGTTACTGTATAACTGCCAGCCAGACTGTCCGTCTGGCGAATACGTATTATTGATAACGCACACGCCTCGTCGGGATAACGAAGCTGAGGAGAGCACATGGTGTGGATCAGGGCCACCTGCAATCTCGATTTTCAAATGGGCGAATCGACCCCGTTGATCTTTATGCTTCGCCCCCGCAGCGGTGTGCAGCAATGGGTGGCCCGGGAAGCCTATACACTGTTACCCAGTGTTCCGGTGGTGGAGTATACGGATATCTTCGGCAACCTTTGTCAGCGCATGGTGGCTCCGGCCGGGGCATTTTCTGTCCACACCACCGCCGATGTCAGGACGATGGATGGCGTGGATAAAGCACCGGGTGCCTGCTTTGTCGATATCCAGAATCTACCGGATTCGGTGCTGATGTATCTGCTCCCAAGCCGCTACTGCGAATCGGACAGGTTCGGTAATCTTGCAAGAGACATCGTCGACGGGGTGCGTCTCGGCTATGACCAGGTGAGCACTGTCAGCGACTGGATTCGAAACTCGGTTCGGTACACACCCGGTTCCAGTATATTTCCACTCTCGGCTGTTGAAGTGAATGGTCAGGGCGAGGGGGTGTGTCGCGATCTTGCCCATCTTGGCATCGCGCTTTGTCGCAGCATCAGCATTCCCGCACGTCTGGTGGTGGGCTTTCTTTATGGTCTCGAACCCATGGACCTGCATGCCTGGTTCGAGGCGTACGTCGGTGATCGCTGGTATACGTTCGATCCCACCGAGGAGGTTCCTCGCGGGGGGCGGCTTGCAGTGGCTTACGGGCGTGATGCGGCCGATGTCGCGGTATACCATCAGTTTGGCCCGCCGGCGCTGTTCAGCAGTATGGATGTTCGGGTGGAGTTGCTGGATGCCCCCGCTGTATGATCAAGGGCGCTTCACTGTTTCCGACACTACCTTTTGCGGGAATTATGCCGACTGATGTGTGACAATGCGCGGGTGAAAAATGACTGCCCTGACAAGCCATGAGCAGCACCGACAGCTATTCTCTGATGGTTCATGGCGGAGCGGGCGCGCTAGATAACGTCAAGGACGATAAAACCGCATTTCGTTACCTCGACAGTATTCGCAGGACACTCGAACATGGCCGTGATGTCATGGAGCTGGGTGGCTCGGCACTGCAGGCGGTGGAAGCCTGCGCGTCATTGCTGGAAGACGATCCGGTTTTCAATGCGGGTTGCGGTTCGGTTCTTAATGAAAACGGCAAGGTCGAAATGGACGCTGCCATCATGGATGGCCGAGACCTGTCGGCCGGTGCCGTTGCTGCCGTCGATAATATTGCGAACCCGGTGCAGCTCGCGCGCCTGGTGATGACAGAAAGCGAGCACGTTATGCTCATTGCCGAAGGCGCCATGCGCTTTGCGGACCATTGCGGCATGGAGCGCGTGCCAGAAGACTACTTTTACACCACTGACCGTGTGGAGCAGCTACGCCAGGCACGCCTGCAGCACAAAATCATGCTCGACCATGATGATACCGGGGAAGACACGGAAGACCAGAAATACGGCACCATTGGCGCCATTGCCCGTGACCCGCAAGGTAACCTGGCCGCTGCAACATCAACCGGTGGCATCGTCAACAAGCGGATGGGGCGCGTTGGTGATTCCCCTATCATCGGTGCCGGTGTGTATGCGGACAACGAGACCTGTGCCGTGTCCGCAACCGGTTTTGGCGAGGACTTCATGCGTTCCGTCATCTCTAAAACGATAGCGGATTTCATGTACATGCAAGGCATGGATGCAAACCAGGCAACGGCCGCCGGTATCGATTACCTGGTGCGCAAGGTCAAGGGGCGCGGTGGCGTCATTGTCATCGATAGTGGAGGAAACTGCAGCAGCGGTTTTACCACGAAGAAAATGATTCACGGCTGGGTGACGAAGCAATCTGTAACTCGTTGATTCACTGGTTACGAGATTGCTTCGCTCCGCTCGCAATGACGAGCTACATGAATTAATCAGAGGTTCCCTAAATATTCACGATCACCTTGATACGTCTCATCCTGCGGGTCTTCACTGTGGGCGTTGATCTTTATTCCCTGACCCTGCATCGGGTTCCGGCAGGCGCGTCATGTCCACCGAGACTTGCGGCTTGTGCCCCGGGTCGCCGCCGAAGATTACGCCCTTGAGCGGTGTAACATCGGCATAGTCCCGTCCCCATGCCGTGGTGATGTGCTGGTCCAGCGGTACGCTGTTGTTGGTGGGATCAAAGTCATGCCAGCCGACATCGGGCAGGTACACCGAGAACCAGGCATGCGATTCGTCGGCCCCCTGTTGCTTTACCTGGCCCGGTGGCGGCAGGGTTTCGAGGTAGCCGCTGACGTAGCGTGCCGCCAGTCCGAGACTGCGCAAGCTGGCAATCGCCAGGTGGGCAAAGTCCTGGCAGACACCCCGACGATTGGAGAGCACATCGCTCAGCGGCGTGGAGACAGTGGAAAACTGCGGGTCGTAGGTAAAATCATGGTGCACACGCTCCATTAGTTCACGCACGGCCTCCAGCAGCGGCCGTGTCGGCGGGAACGACGTGGCCGCGTACTCGGCCAGCTGCGGTGATGTTGCGGCAAGCGGTGAGTCGAGTACGAATTGCAGGTTCTCTCGATCGCTGTCGGTGAGCGGTTCCGCCAGTCGCATTCGCACCTTGTCCCAGGGTATGTCCTTGTCCTGCGCCAGCTGATCGTTGCCGGTCTCCAGTTGAATCTCGCTGGTTGCCGTCACCGTAAGGGTCTGGTGCGGCTGCGTGATGGAAAAGTAGCTGACATCGTTGCCGAAGAAATCCTCATGCTCGGCAAGATCCATTGGCAGGGGGTCGATCTGCAGACGATGACCAAGGCACTGCTGTGCGTCCAGGTTGCGGGGCCGCAAGTGGGCCAGGTTGTGACAATGGCTGACGGTGATGCCGTAGAAGTACTCGGTCTTGTGCACCACGCGGTATTTCATGGCGCTTGCGTGTCTTTATCGACCAGCTGGTAGGGCCGCTGGGCATGGGTGAAATAGGTCGCCGAGAGGGCGATCGAGGCTTCGCTCAGGCTATGGCCCAATCCGGCGAGCAGGGCATCGAGCCGTGGCCGGGTACCGCCATCGGACTCCATCAGTTCTTCGGCATCTGCCAGATTGAGCAGGTTGGCGGCCTCAAGGATGAGGCGCATTTCCTTCTTGTAGGGACGTCCATTCTGCCCGGGCAATACTGCGAGGTGTTGCCGGGCGGCATTTAACTGGTAAATCAGGGAACGGCTGTTGGTTTCATCCAGTAGCAGCAGGTCGAGCGTGGCCTCGAATTGTGGCCGATTCCGAAAGCGGCGCCGGTAGAGAGTAAAACTCTCGGCAACAGCCAGCACCGACTCCAGCAACAGTACCTCAACTTCCGCTGACTCGCGGGATGTCAGCACGGCACGCAGCAGCGCAATCAGTAACAGCGCACGCTCGATGCGCCTGCCGAGGTTGAGGAAATGCCAGCCGAGGTCGCGGCTCATGCTTTCGCTGGCGGCGCCGGCAATGGCCATCAGGGCAGTGATAATGCGGTCCTGGGACCCCTGCAGGAATTGCAGGTCGCGAGGCTCTTGCTGCGAGAGGCTGGCCAGTTCATCGCCGATGTCATTGAATACCCGGCGCGTATCCACTGAAAACAGGTTGCGTACCGCATAGACCGAGTTGAGGCAGGCTGCCAGGTTGGCGGCCAGCGTTCCGGTGCGTTGCTTGTTGCAAATCAACCCGGTGATCTCTGCCGTTGGCTCGGCCAGCCGCCCTTCTGCCCCGGCACCTGTGAAACCGGGGTAGGTCATGCTCATGTGCGTCAGTCCCCGCAGCAGCACGACGAGTGTTGCCTGGTTAACCGGGTCCTCGAGCTGCAGGATTTCATTGCGGCGGTTGTGAATATTGCGAATCAGCCGGATCATGTTTTCGGCGCGCTCGGCATAGCGTGCCAGCCAGAACAGGTTCTCGGCAGCGACTCCGGGCAGGGTCTCCTGCATCTGGTGGTAGGCGACCCGGGTCTGTGGCAGCAGTGTATCGATCTGCTCGGGTTCCGAGGCCAGCACCCAGGTGTCCTTGCTGAGGGCGCCGGCCTGGCTGGTGACAATGCGACTTTCCGGCTGCTCACCGACGCGGGTCAGTCCGCCGGGCATCACCACGAAACTGTCCTGTGAGGCTGTCAGGAAAGTCCGCAGTATGCTTTGACGCGGTTCCAGCAGGCCGTTGCGCAGTGTCGGTGCCGAGGAGGGCGGCAGCTGTTCTTGGCCGACATACAGGTGCGGTTGTGCGCGAATCCGCTCGCGCCATGATGCCAGCGCTGCGTTGTCGAGCTGGTCGCCGAAGACCGGTCTGTTGCCGGCGGCGCGGTTGATCGAGCGCAGTACCAGGCTGGGCAGGTTGGCGAGCACGTAGTCCAGCTCCCGCGACTGCCCGCACCACCAGGTGGCTACCGAGGGCAGGCGCAGCTCCTGTCCCAGTAAATGCTTTGCAAGTCGCGGCAGAAAGGCCATCAGGCCGGGGCTCTCCAGGACGCCGGCGCCAAGCGGGTTGGCGATCGCGACACGCCCCCTGCGCACGACTTCTACGAGTCCCGGGACGCCAAGCAGCGAGTCCGGACGCAGTTCCAGCGGGTCGCAGTAATGATCGTCGACGCGTCTGATGATGACGTCTACCGCTTCCAGCCCGCTGACGGATTTGAGCCAGACACGACCCTCTCGCACGGTCAGGTTGGCGCCCTCGATGAGGGTGTAATCAAGATAATTGGACAGGTGCAGATGCTCGAAATAGGTTTCGTTATGTGCCCCGGGTGTCATGATCACCACCCGTGGGTCATCGCGCCCGCTCTCCGCTGCCAGCGCTGCCAGTGATTCCCTGAAGCGCCGGAAGAAGGGCGCCAGCCGGTGCGGGTGGGAGTCGCGAAACAGGCTCGGCATCAGCCGCGACATGACGGTGCGGTTTTCCAGTGCATAGCCCATGCCTGACGGGGACTGGCTGTGGTCTTTCAGGACCCGGAACTGCCCATCCGCGCAGCGCACCAGGTCGGCGGCGCACAGGGTCAGCCCTGGTGCACTGGCGGCAGGGGGCACAACGCAGGCACGCAGGAAGCCGGGGTCGGCAAAGACCAGGCTTGGCGGGATCAGGCCCTTCCTGATGAGACTGCGTGGTCCATAGAGATCGCGCAGGATCAGGTTGAGCAGCTCCGCCCGTTGTATCAGACCGGTCTCGATGCCGGCCCACTCGCTGCTGCTTATCAGCAGCGGTACCGGGTCGAGCTGCCACGTGCGGTTGAGTCCGTCCGGTGCACCATAGATATTGTAAGTGGCGCCGTCACTGCGCAGCATCTGCACCGTGTCGCGCTGCCGCTGCTGCAGCGCCTCGGGGCCCATGGCATCCAGTGAATCGACCAGGTAGCGCCAGTGCTTGCGTACCTTGCCCTGCCCGGTGCACATCTCGTCATAGCCCGTCGACGACTGCCGGTAAGCCGGGCAAACGGCGCTGCGTTGAGATGTGTTACTCACGTGTGAATCAGTCACATTTATTCCGGTATCTCAGGTCCAGTGTGCCAGGGTACTCCGGATTGATCTCCTCCGCGGGGGGCGCCATGGGTCCCGGCACATGCCCCTCGGGCAGGAATTTTGACAGCTGTGCAGTGTCCGGTGGTGGCTTGAGGGGCCCGACATGGTGGCCATGATCCCAGAAACGGCTAAAGCGGCGCGTTTCGGCCTCGTAGGCATTCACCGGGAACACATCGTAGTGACGCCCGCCGGGGTGGGCCACGTGGTAGGTGCAGCCACCGATGGAACGGCCATTCCAGGTGTCGATGATATCGAAGACCAGCGGCGAATGACTGCCGATGGTAGGGTGCAACGCGGAGGGCGGCTGCCAGGCACGAAAGCGCACGCCCGCGACGTATTCGCCATGGGTGCCGGTATTGCGTAACGGTACCCGACGGTCATTGCAGGTCACCACGTAACGTTCGTGTTTCAGACCCGTAACCTTGACCTGCACGCGTTCCACCGAGGAGTCAACGAAACGTGCGGTACCCTGGCTGCTCATCTCCTCGCCGAGTACGTGCCACGGTTCCAGCGCGGCATTGAGATCGAGGCGGATATCCTGCACGCTGATCGAGCCGTAGTGTGGAAAGCGGAACTCCAGGAACGGCGCCAGCCATTCCAGCTGGAACGGGTAACCGTCGCGCTGCAACTCGCACACCATGTCTTTCATGTCGGACCACACATAGTGGGGCAGCATGAAGCGGTCGTGCAGTTCGGTACCCCAGCGCACCAGCCGGTGGTGGTAGGGCCGGTTCCAGAAACGTGCAATCAGGGTGCGCAGCAACAGCATCTGTACCAGGCTCATACGCGCATGCGGTGGCATCTCGAAGGCGCGGAATTCCACCAGCCCGAGGCGTCCGGTTGACGAGTCGGGCGAGTACAGCTTGTCGATACAGAACTCCGCCCGATGCGTATTGCCAGTCATGTCGACCAGCAGGTTGCGCAGCAGGCGGTCCACCAGCCAGGGTTGCTGGACATCGCCCGCGGGCATTTGCTGAAAGGCAATCTCCAGTTCGTAGAGGTTCTCGTCGCGGGCCTCGTCGACCCGCGGTGCCTGGCTGGTGGGACCGATAAACATGCCGGAGAACAGCGTCGACAGGCCGGGGTGATGTTGCCAGTAGGTCAGCAGGCTGCGCAGCAGATCGGGGCGCCGCAGGAATGGACTGTCGGCCGGTGTGGCGCCACCCAGCGTGACATGGTTGCCGCCACCCGTGCCGGTATGACGGCCGTCGAGCAGGAATTTTTCCGTCCCGAGCCGCGCAAGGCGTGCCTCGGCGTAGAGCGTCTCGGTGCACTCGGCAAGTTCCTCCCAGTTATGCGCCGGGTGGATGTTGACCTCGATGACCCCCGGATCGGGGGTAACGGCCAGCTTGCGAACGCGCCAGTCACGTGGTGGTTCGTAACCTTCAATGCGCACCGCTGTCTGCAGCTTTGCGGCAGTCAGTTCAATGGCGGCGAGCAGTTCCAGGTAGTGTTCAATGTGGGTGAGTGGTGGCATGAACACCCGCAACATGCCCTTGCGTGCCTCGATACACAGGGCGGTATGGATCACCTCGATGCGCCGCCGTGTAGGGCTGTCCGCCGCTTGCTGTTGCCTGATTTCCGGGTGAGGCTCCGCTGCCGCCTCAAAATGGCTGAAACGGCGCATTACCTCGCCATAGTAATCCCCCAGTGGCGGGCGCGCTTCAAACAGGTCGCGTTGCGGTTCTATATCGCGCTCCTCTTCGGCGACCCAGGGCAGGGCATCGAGTGGCAGGCGCAGTCCCATGGGCGAATCGCCGGGAGCCAGGCACATGTGTCCGCGGCGAAAGCGCCAGCTGCAGCTACGCCAGCCATTGGCGGCCTCGTCGCGGCGCAGTGGCAGCGCGAAGCCGGCAGGTTTACCGAGATCACCGGCAAGCAATTCCACCAGTCGGCGGCGCTCGTCCGGTTTTTTCAGGTCAGTGCCGAGCAGGTCCACGTTGACGGGTTGGTCCCCTTCTTTCCACAGGTAGTAAAGGGTGTCCTCGTAGGCGGGGAGCAGGTACTTTTGCGCCAGGCCCAGCCTGCGCGTCAGCGCTGCAGCAAACTGTTGTGCCTCGGCCGGCCCGCTGCCGTAATCGACCCCGTCACGTGCCATCAGTTTCGGGTCGTGCCATAGCGGTTCGCTGTCGCCACGCCAGAAGCAGTTCAGCGACCAGCGCGGTATCGGTTCGCCCGGATACCACTTGCCCTGGCCGTAGTGCAGCAGTCCGCCGGGTGCAAAGCGCTGCCACAGGCGCAGCAGCAGGTCACCCGCCAGTTCACGCTTGTGCTTGCCCAGCGCGGCATCATTCCACTGCGCCGATTCCATGTCATCGATGGAGACGAAGGTTGGTTCACCGCCGAGGGTCAGACGCACATCGTCCGCCGCCAGGTTGGCATCGACCTTGCGCCCCAGTGCCTGGATGGTTTGCCACTGGGTTTCGCTATAGGGCCTGGTGACCCGCGGATCTTCATGGATGCGCTGCACGTGGTTGTGGAAGCTGAATTCCACTTCGCATTCATCGGTCGCACCGCTGATGGGTGCGGCGCTGACGGGGTGCGGCGTACAGGCCAGCGGGATATGGCCCTCGCCGGCAAACAGGCCCGAGGTCGGGTCCAGTCCCAGCCAGCCGGCGCCCGGTATATACACCTCGGCCCAGGCGTGCAGGTCGGTGAAATCATGGTCGGTGCCAGACGGGCCATCCAGCGATTTTTCGTCCGGCGTCAGCTGCAGCAGATAACCGGAGACAAAACGTGCGGCCAACCCGAGGTGGCGCAGTATCTGTACCAGCAGCCAGCCACTGTCGCGGCAGGAACCGAGGGCCTTTTCAAGGGTGTACTCGCAGCTCTGGATACCGGGTTCCATACGGATGGAATAGTCGATGTCCTGCTGCAGGCGCTTGTTGAGGTCGACCAGAAAGTTATTGATTTCCTGTCGCGAACCGTCGACAGCGGCCAGCCATTGTTGCAAGCGCGGGCCGTCCTCGGTGATTTCCAGGTAGGGTGCCAGTTCCTTGCGCAAAGCGGCGGTATATTCGAAGGGATAATGCGCCGCGTATTTTTCCACGAAGAAATCGAACGGGTTGATGGTGACGATTTCGGCCACCAGGTCCACCTCGAAGGACATTTCCGTCACCGGCTCGGGGAACACCAGGCGAGCGAGGTAATTCCCGAAGGGATCCTGTTGCCAGTTGATAAAGTGTTCCTTCGGCAGCACCTTGAGTGAGTAGGACTCTATCGGGGTGCGGGTATGCGGTGCCGGGCGCAGTCGCACCACATGGGGTGACGCCTTTACCGGCCGGTCGAAGTGGTATTCGGTCTTGTGATTGATGGCGACTCTGATGGCCATTCCGC
>CAMYIO010000114.1 GCA_947258515.1 uncultured Ectothiorhodospiraceae bacterium | reverse complement strand
AGGCCAATACACCGGACCAGCTGTTTTGCGTCTGGCTGCTGATCGCAACGGTTGATTCGATTGAGCCGGTCCGGTATTCCAGCTCCCAGTCACCACCGAGTTGTGCACTGCCGGTCAGGTCATCGGAGGCTGCCACATCGGCGCCGGTCAGTGTCGCGAGTGAGTTGACCAGCAGCTGGCCGTCGGCCGAGCCGGCCAGGTTACAACCATATATAAGGATGTCGGCGCTGTCGGTGAGCGCACCGCTCCAGGAACTGACCAGCTCCGCATTGGCGGCCAGCGTCTGGCTATCGAGCGTGGTACCACCGAGGTCGATGGCACCTTCCGTACCATGCGACAGGATGTGGATAGCACTGACATCGTCATAGCCGCTCAGGACGGCGGTAATCTGTTCGATGCCGTCCTGGGTGTTATCGAGTTCGAAGACCTGGTAGGCAGTGCTGTCATCCGGGTAGGCCAACAGGTCGGACAACAGGGTCTGGTATTCCGGTGTGTCGGTATCGACAAAGATCAGCTCCACACGCACATCAGCAGCGGATGCCTCGGTACTTTCCGTAGAATGACTATCAATGGTCTGTGCGACCACGGACGGGTTGTAGTCGTCCGGTGGCGTCTCCAGTTGCTCGGCGGCCAGCACCCCTTCCAGGCCGGCGGAAAACAGCAGACGCGGCTCGACGGATTCCAGTTCATGGCTGCTTTTATATTTTTTATCCTGCTTGTCTTTTTTCGACATATACCGGTCCCTGATAGATCAATGCCGGCATAGAACGCCAAACCACTTATGCCAAATAAAAACCTTGCGCAGCGTCACAGAACATCAATCGACACAATCAGGGCAGACTTGAATGGAATCAGTCTGTTAGGGAGGAAGAACGTCGGTCTGCTGCAGATAACACAGACTAAAACGCCGGCATTGTGCCGGCGTCATCGAAAAAACCCTTTGGATATCTGATAGCTGGGTTATTTCTCAACCATATCCACGTATCCGACAGCTTTCGAGACCCGGGGAATAGTGTCAGGGCTGCCGTCATTGAAACTGACGGTACATTTAAGGCCACCCGGCAACTTGTTGTCCGGGTTGGGCAGTTCCAGGCGTATACCAAAGGTGCCGCTGGAGGCATCCACCACCTGGTCAACAATCTTCACCTCGGCCGTATAGCTGCCGTTGAGTGGGGATTCCGGGCTAACATGCGCCTTCATGCCCGGTTTGATACTGCCAAATCGAGAGGCCGGCAACAGCACCTCGATATTGAGCGGATCAAGCTGTGCGAGCTGCAAGATCGGCCCGTCTTCGGCATCGGCATATTCACCCGGTGATTTGAACCGGTTCACCACCACACCGTCAATCGGGCTGGTCACGGTATACTGATTCAACACGGCAAGGGCACGTTGCAACTCCAGTTCGGCGAGCTGCTTGTTTTCCTTTGCCTGCATAATCTGCAACTCGGCAAGCGATGCCTCGGTCTGCACTTCATCCTTATCATAGTCGGCCACCACACCCTTTGCTGCCAGCTTGTCAAAACGGCCGAGCTTGCGTTTCGCGAAGCCATGGCTGACCCTGCTGCTGCTGAGTTCGGCCTTCATGTCGAGCTTGGCACGCGCCAGTTCCACCGTGGCCTTTTCGACATCGGCTTCGAATACCACCAGCGACTGTCCGGCAGTGATGTAATCGCTGCGCTCGACATTGATGGTCTCGATCCTGCCATTCACCACGCTTTTGACTTCGACTACCCGGTATGGCTCCATCATGCAATCATATTCAAATGCCGTGACAGCGCCAGGTAACAGCAACACAGGCAGCAATACAAACAGTTTGTTAGACGAACGTGTTTTCATTCTTGATTTTTATCAAAACCATCGGTCAAGTTATTCAGCTTTGCCAGAAAATGCCAGCATCCTGCCAAGATATTCATCCATTTTCTCCAGCACCTTGCGTTGACGGCGCTGCTGTAATTCTGACTTGCGTTGACAATAAGCCATGACCAGCGTCCCCAGCCATTTGGGCAACGGATGCGGGTCTCTAGCATACCTAGCGGCAAGCCGCTGCAGTAATTGAGGGATAAAGTCGCTGACTATCCGGTCATCCAGCGCCAGGATCGACTCGTAGCTGCCCGGGGCACCCTGCCGGCCCGAACGTCCGAATAGCTGCCGGTCGATGCGGCGTGCGGTATTACGCTCTGCGGCAATCACATGCAGCCCGCCACAATCCAGCACCCCGGGTGCGAGCGGGATATCGGTACCGCGTCCGGCCATGTTGGTGGCAATCGTGATAGCGCCAGGCAAACCGGCCTGTGCAACCAGTTGCGCTTCGTCCACGTCCTGGCGGGCATTCAGCACCTGGTGCGGCAGGCCGACACGCTCAAGCATCCGGCTCAGGTGCTCACTGTCGGCTACCGAACGCGTACCCACCAGTGTCGGGCGCTGTTGTTTGTGCAGCTCGATGACCCGTGCAACAATCCGGCGCCACTTGGCCTCCTGCGTGGGGAACAACTGGTCTGCCTGCCGTTGCAGTTGTGATTCGCGATGGGCGGGGATTTTCACTACCGTCAGTTCATAGACGGCACTCAATTCTGCCGCCGTCTCACGCGCCGTACCGGTCATGCCGGACAAATGCAGATAGCGGCGGAAATATTTCTGGTAACTGATGCGCGCCAGCACCTCGTTGGGCGGACTGACCTCACAGCCTTCCTTGACCTCAATCATCTGGTGCAGGCCACGTTCCCACTTGCGATCAGCCATGACGCGGCCGGTAGAATCATCAATAATCATGACCTGATCGTCCTTCACCAGGTACTCGCGATCACGCACGAACAGGTGACAGGCACTCAGGGCCTGGCCTGCCAGTTCTTCGCAACGTGTACGCATTTGCCACTGCCCGCCAAGTTCCTGGCCTGTACTAATGACGCGCTGCTTGCCGGCTGCCGTTAACTTCACCTGGCGCAGCTTCTCGTCAACGATAAAGTCCTCACCTGATGTGAGTGACCGGGCCAGTTGCACGGCCTGTTGGTATAACAGCACATCTCCTTCGGAGATCTGGCCACCCTGCGACAGAATCAATGGAGTGCCCGCTTCATCAATCAAGACACTGTCTGCTTCATCGACAATGCAGAAACACAGGCCACGCATCAAGACATGATCCAGACGTGCCTTTTCTGAATACAGTTTTTCCGTACGCGCTGACACGGTGCCCGGCAAGTCCTTGAGTTGCACGCGATCACGCAGGTAATCAAAGACCAGTGTCTTGTTGGTACAGTAGGTGATATCTGCGGCGTAGGCAGCACGCCGTTCGTCTTCCTCCACCTGCTCACCGATTACGCCAACGGTTAGCCCCAGGTAGTTGTACAGAGGCGACATCTGCTCGGCATCGCGTGCCACCAGGTAATCGTTAACGGTAATGACATGCACCGGGATACCGGCCAGTGCGGCGACGGATGCCGGCAAGGTGGCCATCAGCGTCTTGCCTTCACCGGTTTCCATCTCTGCCAGTTTGCCGTCAATCAGTACACGACCGGCCATGAGCTGAACATCGTAATGACGCATACCCAGCGTACGCGCACTCGCCTCTCGCACAATGGCGAATGCCATCGCCAGATGCTTGTTTGCCAGACCGTCACGGCGCAGCACTTTTTTCATGGCGTCAATACGGCCTTTGAATGCGACATCATCCAGTGGGCTCAGCAACTCACCTGCCTTAGCCACCCGGCGCACAAAAACCTGCAATCGACGCTTCTGCAGATTCAGGCGTGCCGCGATAAAGCCGCCAATCTGTGCAATAACCGCATCGAACCAGCTCTGGTTTTGCGCGGTTTTTTCGGGATAACTGCCCTGCTGAAAGCCGGGGCGCAAAACAACCTTGTTAGCTGAAATCATGAGCTACACCCCAAAGTTGCGCATAAACAGCTGTCGCAAGGAACGCTGCCATTGCACACCCAGCGGTTCCGCACCATGGTCAAAGCGTACATAGACGCGTTGGCCGTATAGTTGCGCAGGTAATTCCTGCTGTAGCTCCAGCTCGAACTGAAACAGGGTCGCCAGAGCGCAGGCACTTCACTTAGGACCCTGGCAGGATACGACTGTCCCAGCCGTCCCGCCATACGGAGCTGCACACTACCGGTCTGTTTCCTTACCAGGCCTATATCGGCCTGTTCAACAATCACCCGTGCGCGGCTTGCCGTATCATTGACGACATAAGCAAGCGTCGCACCACGGCGCACAAAACGACCTTCCAGGTCTGCCGCATTCGGAATAACCAGGCGGCCTTCCGTAGTGCTGCGCAGAATCAGTTCGCCCAGTTGGGTACGCGCATGGTCAAGCTCTTCGACCATGGACTCAATATCCTGCTTGATACTTTGCGCCTCAACACGGTCATTCACCATTTCCAGTGAATGCTGCGCACGCAACTCCTGAAGACTCGCCTCCAGTACCGCAACCTGTGCTGACAACAATGGATCTTCACAGCTCATTACCGGATCACCGGCTGCTACGACCGTGTCAGTTCTTGCCAGCATAGCCGTCACGAAGCAATCAGTGCCGGCACGAATGCGTGATTTCTCCGGCAACCACACCACGCCCTCGGCCATGGTCCATAGAGGCGCCGGCATTGCAAACAACACCACTCCCAGCAGGGCCACACCGAAACCTGTCACGCCAAGCGCACGTGCGCGTTGCTGCTGCAGACGATCATCTTTCAGCAAGAACCTGACGTGCCGGACCAAAGGCAGGACTATTTGCAAAGCAATGACCCACATCGCCAGCAACACGCCGACCACAAAGAACTTGCCGGCCACATACAGGACGATGACAGACATGATAAACATGCGATAGAGGAACGACAGAACACCATAGCTGACAAACCATGCGGCTTCACCACGCGCAGCTACAGGCGAGGAAACATCCTGCATACCGTACAGATATCGCATCACAAGATAGTTCAGGTAGCGCTTTGAACGCACACTGAGGTTGGGAATCTCAATGGCATCGGCCAGCATGTAATAGCTATCGAATCGCAACAGCGGATTGCCATTAAAAAACAGTGTGGAAATACTGCCAATCAGCATTATATTGTAGGCGACTGCACTGACAATCCCTGTCTCGACGTTGATCCATACAAACAGGGCCAGCGCCGCAAGGAACAGTTCCACCATCATGCCGGCCGCACTGACCATAAAACGCCGGGACTTGTGCGTAAATCCTGCCGATGCAGTGGCATCGACATAGGGAATAGGCATGAACACGAGAAACATGATGCCCAGCTCATGGACTTCACCGCCCCATTTTCGGGTAGCAAAGGCATGACCTAATTCGTGCAACAGTTTCACGACCGGATAGGTGATCACCATGACTATCAGGTTCCAGGGGTTCAGCACCCGGTCAACAATATCTGTCGTGATCGGTTCCCAGTACAAACCGGCGTATACCGTACCCGCCAACACGATCAGCGCCCACACTGCGAAACCGGCCCAACTGAATAGTGGCCGCACCAGTGGCAACCAGCGTGTCAGGAATTGTTGCGGATCCCACAAGGGGACACGCAGCGACATCGGATTGATCAGGCGTTGTTTCCAGTCCTGGCGCTGTTTGTGACGGTAGCGCTGGAAAGCTTCCAGGGCATCAGGGGTGATATCACACTGCAGGATATCGGCTGCATGCAACTGCCCCAGCAAGTGCAGTGTTTCATCCTGGCTGGGTGCGTGGTCGCCAAGTTTTTCCAGCGTGGTTTCCCAGATTTCATCAACCGTGCGCCTGCCGTCCATCTGGCCAATCAATACATAGACTTCAGGACTGAAGCGATGGAACGCACCACTGGCCTCATCCTGCAACATGTAGCAACGGTTGCCCCGGTAATAATGCCGGTGCAACTGGATGTGATCACGGATACGCGGCCGGGTCTTCGCAACCCGATACCAGTACTGGCTATTGAGGGGACGCGACATATTATGGCCGCGGATCGTCCAACTGCGCCTCAATGCGATAGTAGTTGGCGCCGTCAGATGATTCGGATACCGGCGTGATCCGGCTAACGGAAATTTCCAGCGCATCGCCGGGAAAGCCTGAAAGCTTCAACCGGCCTTCCTGCTTGAGTGAAATATCCGGCATATCGCGTTCATCAACACTCAATACCAGGCGGTAATCCTCGAGCGGCGCAACCTCGAACAGCACATCGCCGCGTGAAACAGGCGAACCAAGCGACTGCGACAGGTCACCGCTGACGACCACGCCACTGAACGGTGAAATAATCTGCATGCGTTCGAGTTGCTTGTTGATTAACTGCAGCCGGGCATCTGACTGGCTAATCCGGGCACTTAGAATCGACACTTCAGCACGATCATGCTCTGCCATTGCACTGCGATATTCACGTGAGTAGCGCGCCTTTTCACTGGTCAGTTTCTGTTGCTCAATTTTCAGCTCATTGTCATCAAGAGCACCCATCAGTTGACCGGCCTGTACGACATCACCGGCACGCACACCCGATTCCAGGATAAATCCGTCTATTGGTGCAACTATGGCACGCTGTATACTGCCTTTCAGCGTGGCATTAGCGGTCACCCGGTAGGTAGCGGTAACAAAACCCGCATACACAGCCAATAACAGCAGTGACAGCGTACCTGCCTTAATCGCCACGTGATGCGGACCAAACAACTTCGTCATGAAGCCGCCGGCGGAACCCAGTAACTGAACAATTGGCCAACAGTCGTTGGCACGTTTCAGCTCCAGGATAGGACCGACCAGATTGGCAACATGTGTGTATAAATCTACGGTCTCAGCATCGAATGGAACAGAATTGTTGCGCTCGAAGGTAATAGCGCCGGTAATAACGTTATTGTTCACCAGCGGTATTGTGCACACCGATACCACGCGATTGTGTTCGGCAAGTTTTCGGTGGGCTATGTTGATATGTTCCTTGCCGGGGTAAACCAGCGTCGTATCCTGGTCAATAGCCTCTTCCATGGCAGCTGAGATGGTACGCAACAGGCTGGTCTTCACACCCTGTCTGGCACTGTGCGATAACGCACGTACAGTAATAAAACGTCCACGCATAAATCCAATGCTGACGCGACTGCAGGACAATTCATTTGCCAACCGGGTTGCCAACGAGGTTGCCGCACTCTGGAATTGCGGCTGATCGAGCGTCAGGGACACCAGTTCCAGGATGCGCATCAGCTGATCACGGTTTTCTTCTTGCTGTTGCTTCAGCAGCATTTCGAAAAACACACTGCCGGCACGTAACAGGCTCATGACTTCGTCGTACTGTTTGCCAGACTGTGCCTTGACTTCGACTTCGACTTCGACTGCAACCACACCCAGCACCTTGTCCCTGCTGGCCAGCGGGTAGGCAATCACGCAGGACTTCTGTGTCCCCGGTGTTTTCGCCGGCCCGACTTGCTCAACCACAGTGCGAGACTGCACGGCTGCCCGCCTTGCCGCAGCGTTCAGCGCAGCCGAAACAGTTGTCTCTGCCGGCCAGTGCGCTACATCGGCCATTTGCCCGTTGTCATTCACACTCAGCATCACCAGTCCATGGCATGCGCCATGAATCAGATTGCACTGCTGCTCAAGCCACGACTGCGCCAATTCTTCCAAGACCATCACTCCCATTTAGGCCAAAAAGCAGACCGGAAAATAACTGCAACCTAGCCCCATAAACCCGGCACGACCTTACAGCCAGACATAAACCCTCGGCTAGCGCATTGATTATCGACGGAAAACAGTGAATCATTAATGGCGCCCACATACTCCGGGCATGGTAAGAGAAACCGGGATCCAAATGTCCTTCACCGGGACTCATCGATGCTGGAGACGTAATAGCAGGCACCGAACAGCACCAGAGTGGCTTTCAACTCGGTTTGTTCGGCGGGATAATGAGTAACCGAATTTTTTCGGGTAGTGTCTGCAGGGGCAGCGCTAGCGCTTGAAAATCCAGGTATCCTTTATTTTCAGTTGCTCGTTGATGGACAGAGCAGGTTGATAACTCACGGATCAGTTCGCACTGATCAAAGGTTCTGCTGTCCGGGTTGGAGTTGCAACTGATTTTGATGCGGAGGGTATGATGTACTTGCTAATCTCGACCAGCCACTCGTTAATCTGAGCCAGATCGGTCGCAAACAATACACCGGCGGCCTGTGCCTGGCGAATTGTTAATTATTACCTTAATACCGAGACTTAACCTGTCTGTGGCGAATTGTTAATCTCGCCGGAAAAAACCCGATGCGTTGGGCCTAATAATTTGCTCTACGCATGGGTGGACACACGAACAGAGCACTTGGTTTTTGACCAGGTACTCGGGGTAATTCACAACCCATTGATTTATTGAGAACCGAGGGAAATACAACAAATAACAGCAAGTAGAAAAGACCTGCAAAGTCTTCTCTAACTTTCTGTTTTCATTGAATGGCGAGCCCGGAAGGAGTCGAACCTCCGACCGTCTGGCTCGTAGTTAGCAAGCCAATCGCTAACATTTTGTTTTTTAACATAGATTACTGGAATGCCCGTTGCCCATTTTGCCTAACAATGCAGGACGATGCATAACTGAATCCCGCAAAAGTCCCGCATGTCATTTCACACCATTTAATTAGAAGCTAGCTAGCCTCGTGTTCCTTCCCTCGGTGACTTTTCAAACTCCCCTGTCAGCATGATTAGGAATTCGCCACGCACAAGCTTAAACGCTGGCTTCAAAGGCGCAAGATACTGCGAGACGCACCATATCCGGGCGGTGTTTGTTAAGATGCAGCAGCACATGGGATCGTTTGCCTCGATGGATCTGACCGACTCAGGGAGAAGGAATGTCATACCACGTTAACCATGCGGCGGATCGCAAGACCACCGGGTTTATGCTGACCTTGCTGGTACTACTGATTGCTTCTGTACCCCCAGTCACGGCCGCTGATACAACACCGGTTGACCTCGATGCCTGGTCCGAATGGGTGGTGGACGATATCAAGGACTACGGCTGCCCCATTGTCTATAACGCCGACACCAAACACTGCAGCTATCCCAGCCGTCTGAAACTTGAACTGAATAGTAACAGCGGCACATTCTCCCAGGTCTGGTCCGTGTACCGCGAATCGATCGTCCACCTGCCTGGCAACGTGGAATACTGGCCGCTGGATGTCACCATCAATGACAAGCCCGTGGTGGTGATTAACCATAATGGCCGTCCCGCTATCACCCTCGACGAGGGCCGCTATACCGTCAAGGGTATGTTTCGGTGGAAACACCTGCCCGCGTCACTGGCCGTCCCGGCCGAGTCCGGCCTGGTCTCGTTACAAATGAAGGGAAGCGACATTACCCGCCCCGATATTCGCGATGGCCAGCTGTGGCTAAGTGACAGCAGGGCACGCACGGAAACAGCCCGTCGAATTGATATCAAGGTATTCAGGAAGGTCACAGATTTTGTTCCACTATTGCTGACCACTCGCATTGAGCTTGAGGTGTCGGGGGAACAGCGCGAGATCAGTCTCACCGGAGCCCTGCCCGGTGGTTTCGAACCGGTTTCCGTCAACAGTCGCCTGCCGGCACGACTCGATGGCAATGGCCGACTGCTGCTAAAGGTGCGACCCGGCAGATGGATTATCGACATCTCCGGTCGCATGAACCGCGAAACACTGACGCTGGACCTGGAAACCTTTCCGGCACCGTGGCCGTCATCCGAACTGTGGGTATTCGCGGCACGCCCCAACCTGCGCATGCTGAAGGTCGAAGAACCAGCCAGCATCGACGCCAGTCAAAGCGCCCTGCCCGAGGAATGGAAAAACCTCCCCGCCTACCTGATGAAGGCGGGTACATCCATGGTGTTTGACCAGATCAGGCGTGGCGATCCGCAACCTGAGCCCGACCAACTGACACTGGAGCGCAAACTGTGGCTTGACTTCACTGGTGATGGCTACACCGTCAGCGACCGGATCAGCGGCACCATGGCGCGCGGTTGGCGCATCGATGCCGGTGATGACCTGTTGCCGGGGCAGGTCACGCTGGACGGCAAGCCGCAACTGATTACGCGCGCCGAAAACGGTGCCATCGGAATCGAGGTGCGCCAGGGCATTATCAATCTTGCCGCCGACAGCCGTATTGAGGCCTCGGTGAAGCAGATCTCCGCGACCGGCTGGGCCCATGATTTCAACAGCGTGTCCGGCAGCATCAATGTGCCACCCGGCTACCGTGTACTGGCCATTACCGGTGCCGACCACTCCCCGACGACCTGGTTCAGCCGCTGGACATTGCTCGATTTTTTTATCGTCCTGATCACCACCATCGCACTGTCCCGGCTCTACGGTAAACGCTGGGGCATTATCGGCCTGATCGGCTTTATCGCACTCTGGCATGAACCCGGCGCCCCGGCCTATATCTGGCTGAACCTGATTGCGACCCTGTCAATCATGCAAGCGCTTCGAAATACACGGGCATATTCCTTTGTACGCAACTACCTGATCCTCTCCTCGGCCACGCTGGTGCTGCTGGCATTACCCTTCCTGGTCGACCAGGTGCGCAATGGCATCTACCCGCAGCTCGAACATGCCCGACAGTTGATGGGTGCCCAGACAATCCGGCAGTCGGGAGGACCGGCGACGGCACCGGTTCCAGGAAAAGAGTTTGCAGGCAACATGGAATCCGAACTCGCCGAGGACATACTCGGCGGTCTGGCCTCCGCACCCTCCCGCTACAAGTCTGAAAAGCCGGCCAGAGAACTGAACAAGCTGGTGCAGGACCCGAATGCAAAACTGCAAACCGGGCCGGGTTTGCCTGAATGGACCTGGCACAGCTACCCGGTCACGTGGAACGGGCCGGTGCAAAAAGATCAGCTACTGTCCGTCTATCTCATCAGCCCGGCGTTCAACCTGCTACTCAACCTTTTTCGTGTCTTCATCGTGGTGTTGCTGGCCTGGAAGCTGATCCGCGATCCCGTGAATGAACTGCTGACGCGTACCCGAGAGATTGCCACACCGGCTATTATTCTGTTCCTCGCCTGTGGCACGCTCACCTTTCCGGACGACACCCTCGCGGCATACCCGCCACAGGAACTTTTGAAAGAGTTGAAGCAACGACTGCTTGAGCCGCCGGACTGCCTGCCACAATGTGCGGCACTCGCAAAAATGTCGATTCAACTCGACCCGGCGCAGGCAAGCTTTACCCTGCAGGCACACGCGGCAGAGGACCTGGCCATGCCACTGCCGGTACCGCTGAATGACTGGACACCTTCGCGCGTAACCATTGATGGTGAGCCGGCAAATGGATTATTCCGGGACCGCTCCAATACCTTGTGGATCAATGTCAATAAGGGGGTGCACGAGATCATTGTGCAGGGCAATGTCACACACCTGCGTTCCATGCGACTGGACTTCCCGATACAACCACACCGGATCGAGATCTCCGTCAAGGGCTGGACGACCGATGGCACGGACACGCTGTCGCCTTCTATCCGTTCAATGACATTCACACGCGAGCAGACGGAAACGTCCACCAAAGTGTTTGACACAGAATCGGATATCCCGGTGTTTGCACGTGTCTCACGCCATATCCGCATGGGGCTGGACTGGCAGGTCGTCACCACGATCACACTGGAATCCGGTACCGCACTACCGACACTGTTGCGGATCCCGCTGCTCGAAGGCGAAGCGGTCCTTACTGACAATATCAAGGTGAAGAATGACCACGTGATCGTCAGCCTGAGCGAGGCCAACCGCTCGCTGACCTGGCTGTCATCACTTGAACAGGGCGACGGTCTGACCCTGACCGCCCCGCCATCACAGCCGTGGTCCGAGACCTGGAGCATGGAGGTCACACCGATCTGGAACATTAGCTACAGTGGCATCCCGGTCATTTATCACCAGCAGTCCGGCGGCCAGTGGAACCCCGAGTGGCGACCGTGGCCCGGCGAACAGGTGACAATGACCATCACCCGCCCGCAAGGCATCGAAGGCCAAACCCTGACCCTCGAACGCAGCCTGTTGACACTGACACCCGGCAAGCGCGCAATGTCCGCAGAACTTGCGTTCACGTTGCGCAGTTCACAGGGCCAGCAGCATAGTATTACTATCCCAGAGGAGGCCGAACTGGAATCGGTCAGCATCAACGCAGCCGCGTTGCCGATCCGCCAGGACGGTAACAGCGTGACACTGCCACTCAATCCCGGCAGCCAGGACATCATCATCAAGTGGAAAGAAGCACGCGGTATTGGCTGGCGGTTTGCCAGCCCGAAGGTCGACCTCGGTATCGCCAGCGTCAATGCCCGCGTAGCGATCATCCCCGGTCACGACCGCTGGATCTTGCTGGCCGGCGGTATCCGTCAGGGGCCGGCAGTTCTGTTCTGGGGGGTGCTGATTGTCATCACACTGATTGCGGTCGGGTTGGGCCGCATCAAAGGCACGCCGCTGAAGACCCACTCATGGATACTGCTGGGTATCGGACTCACTACCGTGACACCGTTCATCGCCCTGTTGATCGCAGTCTGGATCTTCATGCTATACGGGCGCGGACAGATTACCGGCCTTAATAATCGCCTGCGCTTTAATGCGATGCAGATCATATTGGTCATGCTGACGGTGGTCGCCGTGTCCGCCCTGTTTGGCGCGGTATCCAACGGACTGCTCGGCAACCCGGACATGCAGATCGCCGGCAATGACTCCTCGCGCTGGCAGCTGAACTGGTACCAGGACCGCATCGACAGTGCCATTCCGCAAACCTGGATTGTCTCCGTGCCAGTGCTGGCCTACCGGGTTCTGATGCTCGCCTGGTCGATGTGGATGGCGTTCGCGCTGATCAACTGGCTGAAGTGGGGCTGGGAGTGTTTTTCGACAGGCAGGTTGTGGATGCCGTCAAAGAAATCCGCGGCGAAACAAACAGACGTTACCGATGACAAACCACCAGCCGGTAGCGACCCGTGAACCTGCGACCTGTTCTGTAATATAAGAAAGAAACTGTTTGGATAAGTGATGGGGCATGAAGGATTATTCGGACTACGCCTGTGCATGGCGAATTCCGAATTTGTACCACGAAGCCTGCAAATTTCCAAATCTTGTAATCCCTGGAACTCTGTCTAATATCTCTTCACATGCAGACTCTGGCCTTACTCGTCATACATGTTCTGACTACGCTGGCCAAGCGCGCAGGCCCCGGTGGAGCCAAGGCCATAATCGCGGAGAGTGTTCTCCTCAAACATCAACAG
>CAMYIO010000113.1 GCA_947258515.1 uncultured Ectothiorhodospiraceae bacterium | reverse complement strand
GTGAACGACCACCGGCTAAAGCCGGTGGCTTCGGGTTACGGCTAAAAGCCGGATCGATCGGCCCTTCGGCCGATTAACCCCCTCTCCCACAGGGAGAGGATTGGGGAGAGGAGATCAATAATACAAAATACCTCCTTGATTTATATCCCCTCATCCTGGCCTTCTCCCGGAGGGAGAAGGAGCCTTTCTTTATGCAGCGGACCCATGTCCTGCTGAACATCATTTACATACAGGCTGATCCGCCGCCTAAAGGCGGGGGGTTTACGGATCCCCTATCGGGGACTCTAAAATGTCCGAAATTAATACACTAGCCGAGAAATACGATCTTTGCATCATAGAGGACGCCTCTCACGTGCACGGTGCAGTATGGCGCGATATACCCTGCGTTTCAGCCTTCAGGGGGACAAGTTAGCACCCAGTGGAGAAGGCGGAATTCTGCTTTGTGATGACGAAACATATTTTGAACGTGCGGTATGCCTTGGTAACATCACCCGGATAGTCGAGCTCGACTCGCCGGCCCGCCGCTTCGCGGCCACAAGCTTTGGCATCAAGACGCGAATTGCACCACTATCTGCGGCCCTGGGTAGAAGTCAGCTTGCTAAACTTGATTCTCACAACCACCAACGCAATCGCAATCATGAGTATCTTTCGTCAGCACTGGAGGAAATCGGCATTGAAACATTCCTCCCACCACCACACATCAAGCGTGTATATTTTGAGTTCATAGTCCGCCCCAGGTTCAGGGACTTCACACTGCAAATACTAATTGGTGCCCTGCAAGCCGAAGGGTGCCAGATTGATCAGCCACGCTACCCACTGCTGCACCAGCAACCATATTTCACGGAGGGGCACTGGAAACAGGCGATACGTCTAGCAGGTAAGGAGGATCTTCCTGATTACGGTGATTATTCACTACCAAAAACCGAGTCGGAATCTCATTACTTCCTGAAACTACCTGTTTTTCCGGGCAAGGACAATGGACTGCTTGATGAGTATATCAATGCATTTCACAAGGTCCTGACCAATAAAGAGGCAATTATCTCTGCACATGAAACCACTGACCAAGGCAATTAACCTGCTGTTACACGGGATACATCTGTTCATCATAATTTTTTCTGTTATCGGCTGGATGATTCCTGCATTACGGCCGTACCATTTATTACTGTGCCTGCTGATTGCCTATTCCTGGTTTGTTCTTGGAGCGAAAAAAGGCTGGGGTTACTGCCTGGTTACAGACTGGCAGTGGTATCTGATGCGGCACATGGGCATCACTGACCTTCCTTCCAGTTACATGCCGATGCTTTATCGTTTCATAACCGGGCATGAGGGAAATAACCAGCGCATCGAGCTAACTACAAGAACGGTATTTTATTGCTCTTTCCTGGCATCCGTTGCCGTTAACCGGGAGTTCATCCGAGAGTTACTAATATATATTGGCCAATGTTGTTTCTGATGTATTACTGACTGAATTACCGCGAGAAATCTATCCACCAGGCTGTCAGTCACTTATTAGACAGCTTAAGCGGAGTACACATCCTTGGAAGACTTTAATTCAACAAGTTATTTGATTGGTCGTGAAAGATTTGAATCATCGATCAGCGGATTAAAAGTCCGGAAATATGACTTATACTTTTGTTTTTATGACATAACTCCTGGACGTCCGTTGCGGAAAATGCAGCACTGTAGATAACAGTGCTGCACCCAGTCCCGCAAAACTCCCGCAGGTGGCCAGATCACTCTTGCGTGCTTTCCATAACCAACCTTCCTGAGTACTTACTAGAAAGTCAGCATCTCACCCAGCGTTGACACGCCCACACTATCGGCTGGATCCCAGTTCCTGTTACTGGCAAGAAATGAACGTGAGTCCAATTCAATCAGGCCGATCAGTGTTTCGGCAACAATTCGTGCACCGACCGGACCGAGCCCCTCGCCCTTGTCGAAGTGACCTGGCATGGTTTCGCGACCAATCTTCTCTGCCTCAACCAGCAAATAAAACCATAATGGTGTACCGCTTGACAGATCTGCCGCAGAACCGGCGATCGTGCCTGCCGCTTGCGTAACCTTGTCAATTTCTGCCTGACTGCGCGCCATCGCCCTGGCCACATTTTCACCTGAAGGTAACAGGAATGCCTGACCACGCAATAAATTGCGTGTTGCCAGAGACTGAATATCGTCTGCAGGAATGAACGGCAATTTGAGGAGGTCGGTCGCCATCTTGCTATCCAGTTTCTCAGCCTTTTGTACATTACGCCCGGCACTCGTTTTGACCAGCTCGTGCCAGTCAACGACTGCTTTTTGATTAGCGAGAGGAGCAAATCCTTTACCAAGAGCACTCCCAAACACCTCAAGCGCAGACTTGCCCTTCTGGATCTGAATCTTCTGTGGAATCATCGAATGCCCGAATCGGTAGGCTGCCACCGAGAACTCGACAGGAATATAGGGATCGTGGCTATCGACACAGTAGTATTTTCGCCCATTACCCAGAATGTCTGCCACTACTGCCTGGCCACACATCTTGAGCAGGTAGTCATGGATCACGACCCACTGGTAATGCCATGTCACCGCCTCGCGGGTTTCCTCAAAAAGCTCACCTCCCGTCAGCGATGACGAATGTAATTCATCGACAACCTTGTTGTGAAAACGGATCATAGCCAACTGTAACTGCGAAACAATACGGTTCTCGTCATTACGGGGGTCGCCGATGATGGCCGTGCCATGCGATGTACGAGCAAGGTCGTTCTTGGCAAGAGATTGCACTTGATTTGCAGCCGTACCATCGGCACCAGCCAGCAGTTTGACTCCGGCATAATCACCCGTTGCATGATAAAGATATGGGTGGGCTTCTGGCCCCAGGCCGTAGATACAATCAAGATCAAGAGTCGGTGTCCGGACATTAGGAATGACTCCAGGATTCGCAACCTGTGTAAAACTGGATGTAACATCAAGGGTAATATCATGGTCGACAAACTGACCAAAGAACACCTGACCTACTGGCACGCTCTTTGTTCGCTTTGCCGTTTTTCCGCCATCCATGGGGCCACCCTGCGCACCCAGCGACTTGAGCTCTGACACGGGAAGGTAAAGCGGTGGCAGATTGAAGATGCGTCCGAACCGGTCACCTTGTTGTGATTGATGCCCATAGTGGCAGAAATCGTGCAACCCATTGAATTCGTTTAACCCATGATGATGTGGCATTTTTACCTCCCTGGTTGTGATTAGCAGTGCTGATAGCTGAAAATGGTCAATAATATTAGGTAGCAAGAATACTCTGGAGGCTCGACCCCGAATTGAGCAGGTAGATTACCGTGCGTGGCATGCGAGACAAAGAGCGGCCTATGTGTTCGGTTGTCAAATTGCTGATCAAATAACAATGACCACAATGCCTATCACCAGTGCTATTACCAGCTTTGAAAATATCATTAGTAGATTAAGATTCATGATATCTACCGTATTTATCTGCTCTTCTACACAGGGCTGTTGTAACCGATTAGTCATTCCAAAACTCCTTTTTACTCTTCCACGGCCGAATTGTATAAGGCCCGGTGTATGCTGAATGTAAGATGTTTGACTATATGTGTGTAAACTATTCACACTTTAAGTGGCTGGTGCGGCACCAGGGTCTTGTTCTGGCCGGTTGCCGCCTGGCAGGATATCAGCGCCAGTGTGTTTTCTGGCACTGCTGGAAGGCAACTCTGTACTGTAGCAGTCGTTTGCGGCTCGGACTCTGGCCCGCAACCCTCGAACCAACTCAATGGGATGGACTCATCCTTCCCTAAACTGCATCGAGGTGGCAAACTAGAGGTGTTAGTCGCCAGGCGACTGACCGGTTGCCAGGATTACCTTGAGGAATTCCAGGCTCCGTAGATGTTATAAACATCATGCGTAAACAATGATGTGAGTGCCCATGACAATCAGCTTGAAATCTCGGGAGATTCTAGGGCAGTTCGGTTTCTACGAAGCATCTGAAGCAAGATTGCAAAACGTGATCGCGCAGCATGCGCGGCCAGTCGTGCTCGAACAGGGCACCTACTTTTTCCGTGCAGGCGCAGCCTGCGAATGCATTCCGCTAGTTTCACATGGTGACGTGCGTGTCTTTCTTACGGGCGAGAGCAGTCGTGAAATAACACTGTATCATGTCGAGGCCGGCCAGACCTGCCTACTCACGCTGAATGCAGCTTTGTTGAATACCCCCTATGCTGCCGATGCGATCGTAGAAAAAGAGGTAAAGGCCCATGTGGTGTCTGTCCACACCTTCAAGCAGTGGTTCGATGAAAACGACTCGGTCCGCCAGTATGTGCTCGGTACCATGGCACAGCGTATAACGGAACTGATGACGCTGGTCAGCGAGATCACGTTTGGCCGTCTCGAAATGCGGCTCGCAGATTATCTTCTTAGACACTCCACTCAGAACGAAGCCGGCGGCCAGGTACTCTGTATGACACACGAGCATATCGCCGCCGAACTCGGAACGGTGCGCGAAGTCATCAGTCGCGTCCTCAAGGAATTCGAACGCATGGGGGCGGTCAATATTCAGCGCGGCCGTATCGAGCTGCAGGATTCGCGCATCCTCGAAACCCTGAAATAATTCGCAGCGAACCAGTCAGCTGCTACCCGGATGATGACGGGTAGCAGGTTGCCGATGCCTGAACATGCGGCTTTTCGCCTGATCGATCCGGGCCGCTCACCGAAAGTGACTTATGTCACTGACCTCCCATCGCCGATCTCCCAGAATTTACATGGATTTCCCAACCACAGGAATAAATGCAAGGAGATGCATCATGACCAGCATGACAGTCAAGACCTTGGCAGCAGCCATGACTAACTGGCAGCGCATCATCACGTTGCTCGCTCTGTTGCTCTTGTTGCTAGCCAATCCCCTGCAGGCAGCGCCGGGTGGCGGTAAAGGGGGAGGCAAGAACGGTGGCGGTATAGGTGGCAGCGGTGTCCAGCCCGAGCTGCACCTCAAGTGGCGCGTCGAGTTGAACGGTCAGTACTCGCTCGTTCGCCCCGTGATCGGCGCAGATGGAACCGTCTACGCCGTGGACGTCGCCAATTACCTCTATGCCGTTGCCCCGGACGGCACCGTCCTGTGGGAGGCGGCAGGCGCCGGGAGCAAGGGAGTGGATGTCAGCCCCGACGGCACGATCTACACCGGCAACGAGGACTGGATCAAGGCGTACAATCCGGACGGATCCCTCAAGTGGATCTTCATCCAGAACCCTCGCGCCTTCGTCTTCCAGGACGTGGCAGTTGGGCCCGACGGTCACATCTACGGGATTGGCACCAGTGGTATGGGCGTATTCTCGCTCGCCGACACCCCTGCCGGACCGGAAATGTGCTCCGACACCCTTTATTTCTTCATTCTTATTGGACACCCTTTATTGTTCTCTTTTTCCCAGGATTCCTTTAGACCCTGGTCATTTCTATGCGGCCGCTGTGCCGGGTTTTTGCCTCTTGCGGATCGTCGGTTTCCGAGGTGGTGATATACAACTGCCCGGCGTCACTCGTTAGCATGCAGGCGTAGGGACAGCCCCTGGTGATGACACGGCTGAGGACTTCCCCGCCTTCGCGCAGTTGCAGCACCTGGCCGATATTCGGGGCGGCTACCCACAAGGTCAAATCGGGTGCCAGGCACAGGCCGTCGGGACAGGCGCCATCAAGGTCAGCCCAGGTACGTCGCTCGTAGAGTTGGCCGTCTGCGCTGATGTCAAAGGCGCTGATGCGGGCGGCGAAGGTCTCGGCGACGATCAGGGTGTTGCCGTCGGGCGTGATCGCCATGCCGTTCGGGAAGATGAGGTGACGCGCCGCGATGCGCGGCGGTTCGTCAGCCGGAATCAGGATGATCTCGGCCTCTTTGACCGGTTCACCGCCATGCAGGTCGTAGCCGAAGTTGCCGACCCATGCGCGTCCTGTGTTATCAACGAGCAAGTCGTTGCAATGAAAACCGGCGAGTCCGGACAGATCGGCATAATCCTCAAGCCGGCCCTTCCTGATTCGGCATACACGCCGTTCGGTCATCAGCACGACCAGTGGCGTGCCATCCGGGAGCCACCCGAGACCGCCGGGCAGGTCCGCGGTCTTGATGACTTCGGTCATGCCGCCGTCCGGGCGCATGCGCAGCACGCGCCGGGCGTGCTGGTCGGTGAACCACAGTTCGCCCTCATGCCAGCGTGGGGCTTCGGGGAACATCAGGCCGTCGGCAATTGTGGTTGTGTGTAATATCTTCTTCAGTGCAAGGCCGCTTGCGATCTCATCGACAATGGCCGCAGGTGTCTGGTCGACGCTGACGACCAACCCGCTGGTCAAAGGCTCCAGGTCGGCAAACTGGCTGCGCAGCAATCCGGCCGGCATGAAGTGCCCGGTGCGCCGTGCCAGGCGTGCATGGACCACTTCGTAATCGCCATGCAAATGGACGAAGTACACGTTGGCCGGATCGGGGTCAAGGCGCCGGCGATACGACTGTTTTAATGCCGAACAAGCGAGCACGGCAGATTCTCGCCGGCCGATATACTGATGCAGTTCGTCACTCAGCCTGTCCAGCCACGGCCAGCGATCATCATCGTTAAGCGGCTGGCCTTCGGCCATCCTGGCGATGTTATGCGGCGGATGAAAATCGTCTGCATCCAGAAACGGCCAGCCGAGTTGCCCGGCGAGGAGTTTGCCGATGGTGCTCTTGCCGGTACCGGAAACTCCAATCAGCACGATGATCATTTTTCTTGTCCCTTGCCGCTTACAGGGATGTCCCGTTGGTACTCGCGCATGACCAGATTGGCAAGCAGGCCGGTCCAGCCGGTCTGGTGAGCCGCGCCGAGACCCTGGCCGTTCTCGGCGTGAAAATATTCGTAGAAGTTGTACAAGGGCTCGTCACTGCCGGCAAACGGGGCATCGCCTCGCATCGCCGGAATAGAGCCGTTCGCATCGCGCCGATACAGCGAAACCAGCCGGTCGGCGATCATCGTCGCGATCTGGCGCATATTGAGTGCCTGGCCGTTGAGCTGCGGCACGGGTGCCGTGAAACCATCGCCGAGAAAGCGGTGATACTTCTCCAGTGCCTGGATCAGCGCATAGTTGGTCGGCATCCAGATGGGTCCGCGCCAGTTCGAGTTGCCGCCGAACATGAAAGAATTGGATTCGCCGGGGACGTATTCGATCTGTGCCTTGCCGAGTCCGGGGATATCACCCAGGTCGCGATGCTGCTGATGCACCTTGCTGACACTGCGGATGCCGTAGGGCGAGAAGAATTCATCCTCGTTCAGCAAGCGTTTCAGGATACGCGGCAGTTGTGAGTGATCGACCAGGGCGAGCAGGTGTTCCCCGCGATCGTTCTCCCACTCGGGGCAGGCGCAGATGTAATTGCCGCGAAACAGTCCACCCTTGTGCCCGCGCAGCAGTTCGCGAAAGCGTGGCGCGGCCTCGAGCAGGCGCTGGTCGATAACTTCGCAGGCAAACAAAGGGATCAGTCCGACCCAGGAATACACATCGATATGGTGAGCCTCGCCCTGTGGCGTGATGAGCAGGTCCTTGAAAAATCCCGCGTCAAAATCCCACAGCGATACGCCACCGTCGTCACTGCCGGCAATGGTGTTGGCAATGGCGAGAAACTGCTGATAGCACTGGATGGCGATATCCTCGTATTCCCGGTTAAAGCGATTGATCTCCAGCGCCATGACAACAAGATTTGCCGAAAACATCGCCATCCAGCTGTTTCAGCGTATAGCCGGGCGGCAGCTCGCGGGAGCGGTCGTATACCGAGATATTGTCCAGGCCGAGAAAGCCACCCTCGAACAGATTGTTGCCACTGTGATCCTTGCGGTTGATCCACCAGGAGAAGTTGAGCAGCAGCTTGTGGAAGACGCGCTGCAGGAAACCGGTATCGCCCTCCCCGTTCTGTACCTGTGAGGCACGAAACACCTTCAGTGCGCCCCAGGCATGCACCGGCGGATTGGTGTCGCCGAAGTCCCATTCGTAGGCCGGGATCTGGCCGTTCGGATGCAGATGACGTTCATTGACCATGAGTTCAATCTGCGCCTTGGCGAAATCGAGATCGATATGCGCCAGTGTGGCGGCCTGGAAGGCGAGATCCCAGGAGGCAAACCAGGGATATTCCCAGCAGTCCGGCATCGAGATGATGTCGGCAGCCTTGAGGTGTTTCCACTGCGAATTGCGGCCATGTCGGCGGCTGGACGGCGGCGGCAAGCGGTCGCCTTGCAGCCAGCGTTCCACGTCGAAATGGAAGAACTGTTTGCTCCACACCATGCCGGCAAAGGCCTGGCGCATGATGGCATGGTCCTCGGGTGCGGCGTTTGGCAGCAGCGCGGAATAAAACTGCCCGGCCTCTTCACGGCGTTGTTCGAACACTGCCGCGCTGTCTGCAAACGGCTTGTCCAGGGCGCTGCCGCTCAGCACAAGTTCGATGCTGACAGTCTCTCCAGCCGCGGCAGACAGATGCCGGGCCGCGGCGAACTTGCTGCCCCGCCGTGCCGGGTTCACGGCCTGCCTTTCGCCCTCAACCAGGTAGCGGTGAAAGGCATCCTTGACCCAGGGCGATGGGCTGGCCGTACCCGACAGGCGTTCGTGATTGGATTCGTTTTCGGTGAACAGCAGTTCTGCGTCGCCCTGGCCGTACAGGTACTGCTTCCCCAGGCTGCGGTGATCGGCGATGACACTCCACAGACCGGCAGGTGTGTCCGGGTTCGGCGCAATCTCCGGGCGCGGCGACGCGTCACCCCACGACCAGTCGTTGCGGAACCACAGTTGCGGCAGCAGCCAGACCTCATCGGGCCGGTCGCCGCGATTGGTCGCGCTGATGCGCAGATGGATGATGCCGGGGGATTGCTTGGCGTATACCATGCGCACATCCCAGTAGCGGTCCTGCGCGAATACGCCGGAATCGACCAGATTGTACGGTGGATCTGAGCGCGAACGATGCTGGTTTTCCTCGACCAGGCCGGCATAGGGATAGGCGGCCTGCGGGTAGCAGTAGCGATAGTCCAGGTAGCTGTGCGTCGGCGTGGCGTCGGCATAAAAATAGACTTCCTTGACGTCCTCCCTGCTTGCCGGTCAGGCCGAATGCGCGCTCCTTCAGGATCGGGTCGCGGCCATTCCAGAGCGCCAGCGCCAGGCACAGGCGCTGCTCCCGGTCACAGAGGCCGCCGAGACCGTCTTCGCTCCAGCGATAGGCGCGGGAACGGGCATGGTCATGCGGGAAATACTCCCAGGGCGTGCCTTTTTCACTGTAGTCCTCGCGCACCGTGCCCCAGGCGCGTTCGGCCAGGTACGGCCCCCATAACTGCCAGTCCCGATCATTGAGACGTTCGCGCTCTGCACCGGGCCCGGGGTCAAAGGTTTTGTGCTTGTTCATAATTTTCGATTCAGGACGAGGCAGGCATCCACGCTGGTTTGTTGCGGACAGGCCACCGGGCTTGCAGCCCTGCGGCCATGGACCGGGACTGGCGAGTGGGCGCCGCGAGCCGCACGGCCGGCGCGGATCATCCGCCTTCCCGGAAACCGGGATACAGGGTCATGCCACCATCGACGAACAGACTGATGCCGGTAACGTACTCGGACTCATCCGAGGCAAGCCACACAGCAGCGCGGGCAATGTCTTCCGG
>CAMYIO010000112.1 GCA_947258515.1 uncultured Ectothiorhodospiraceae bacterium | reverse complement strand
GTGCATCGACCCCCTGCCCCAGGATCGGCGCTTTGCCGACAGCGGCTGGCAGCGTTGGCCCTACAGTTTTTTCTATCAGTCCTTTCTGCTGAATCAACAATGGTGGCACAACGCCACGACCGACATCGACGGACTGAATCCGGAAAGTGAGCGGGTAGTGTCGTTCATCGCCCGACAGATGATGGACCACTGGTCCCCTTCCAACATCCCATGGTTAAACCCCGAAGTCATCGAGGCAACGACGACGACGGGCGGAATGAACCTGGTCAAGGGCCTGCAAAATTTCGTTGAAGACGCGGAACGGACAGCCGCGGGTAAACCGCCGCTGGGCGCGGAGGCTTATCAGGTCGGCAAGAACATCGCAGTCACACCGGGAAAAGTGGTCTACCGAAACCACCTCATCGAACTGATCCAGTACACGCCGACCACCAGTCAGGTCTATGCCGAGCCGCTTCTGATCGTTCCCGCCTGGATCATGAAGTACTACATTCTCGATCTGTCGCCCGAAAACTCGCTGGTCAAATTCCTGGTTGATCAGGGACACACCGTGTTCATGATCTCATGGCGTAACCCGGGCTCCGCGGACCGCGATCTCGGTATGGCGGACTATCGCACGCTGGGACCGATGACCGCACTGGATGTGATATCCGCCATCGTCCCCGGACAGAAGATTCACACCGTCGGTTACTGCCTGGGCGGTACCCTGCTGGCGATCGCCGCGGCAGCCATGGCGCGCGATGGCGATCAGCGCCTGGCTTCGGTCACCACCCTCGCCACCCAGGTCGACTTCACTGAGGCCGGTGAGTTGACGCTGTTCATCGGCGAAAGCGAGGTATCCTATCTGGAAAAAATGATGTCTGAGCAGGGCTATCTCGACGGCAAGCAGATGGCGGGCGCCTTTCAGATCCTGCGCTCCAACGATCTAATCTGGTCGCGCATGGTGCACGATTATCTGCTTGGCAAACGCCGTAAGATGAACGACCTCATGGCCTGGAACGCGGACCTGACCCGCATGCCCTATCGTATGCACTCCGAATATCTGCGCTGGCTGTTCCTGAAAAACGATCTGGCAAGCGGACGCTACCGGGTGGATGGCCGCCCCGTGGTGATCAACGACATAGGCGTGCCCATCTTCACCGTCCGCACCGTCAAAGACCACGTCGCACGCTGGCCCTCCGTGTACAAAATCCATCTGCTGGCTGATACAGACGAGGTGACTTTCGTTCTCACAAGCGGCGGCCACAATGCGGGCATCGTCAGCGAACCGGGTCACCCGCGCCGCAGCTATCAGCTGCGCACGCATAATGAGGGTGAGACCTATGTCGATCCCGAAACCTGGCAGCAAACCACCCCGATCCAGAAGGGGTCATGGTGGCCGGCCTGGCACAGCTGGCTCAGTGGGCGTTCGTCCGGAAAAACTCGTGCGCGCGCACCCGGTAACAAGGAGTATCCACCCTTGGCAGAGGCCCCCGGAACCTATGTGCTTATGCCTTGACTCGGGTTCACCATGTCGACAGAAGGCGCATACAAAAAGCGCCTCAGCGCGAACGCTATCGTCATCCCTGGCCAAACAGATCAAGTTCAACAAAAAGCCGACCGACGCCTTGGCAAAGATTGATCGACGCGTAGTCTCAAATTGAATTCAGCGGGCGGCCTCGTCATCGAGCTGCTCAACCGAAACCATGACCGGACTGTTTTCGACTGTGGCATCGAGTCACTGAATCGTTATCTGCAACGCCAAGCAAGCCGGACCTAAAACGTCCGGATATGTAGCGGCATTTCGACCTTCGGCAGGAGTCCGGTCATCCCAGCGTTGTGCAATTCAACAGCCAGGATGCAGCGAACGGTTGGCGCGACGGACTGCCGCACTCAGACAGATGCCGCCGGGCACACCTACACTGACGAGCGTCTTGTGAAAGCGGCCTCGGGGCTTCTTACGGGGCAAAGGTCTGCGGTGACTGGGGCATGCTGCTGATGGCTTGGCCGATTACCTGCTCGATGTCGACGGCATTCTCGCGGAAACTGGGGTCCGGCTTCCGTTTTGGTGGAGAGCGTTTTCGCTTCAGATTCATGTGCCAGTGTCGCTAAACCTGCAGAAGGAAGGCTGTGCCTGTCATTGCTGTGGCGCACGCACGCCGGTTGCTTTACTCGACGAGCCTGCAGCGCCTTTGCTTAACGCAGCCCATAGGCACTTGCTTGAATCAGTTTCAGGGCGAGGCCGGTTGAGTTAGACCTGGAAATGCGGTCTGGCGATAGTCCCCCAGGGCGGCAATAAGAACAATCGTAACAATGCAGTGATCGGGCAGTCTCGCGACCGGTTATTTTCCCAGGCCCGGTATTGGCACAATCAGGTATTAGGTCTACATGACACTAGAATTGATCAAGGCGGCGGCCCTCCTGCTCGCCCTCAGTATGTTGCAGGGGCTGATTGCGCGTTATTGGCGGGACAATAAAGCTGTAGAACAGGTGCTATCGGGGGGGCTATTCGGGGGCATCTGCGTCATTGGCATGATGTTGCCGATCGAAGTTGTTCCGGGTGTCATATTCGATCCTCGCTCAGTCATTCTCAGCATGGCCGGCCTATTCGGCGGAACACTCGTATCACTCATCGCTGCAACGATAGCCGGCGGATATCGCATCTGGTTAGGTGGTGGCGGGGTATACGTCGGCGTTTCGGTTGTTGTCGCGTGCACAGTGCTGGGTCTGGTCTACCGATATGCATGGTCCAAAAATTGGTTGAAAGTCAGTGCGCTACGGCTACTTGCCTTCGGTTTCATCGTCCATCTTGTCGAGGTACTCCTGTTTACCCAGCTGCCGGCTGGCGCAGTCCAGAAGGTCATGGAGACGGTTGCACTGCCGCTCATACTTACATTTACACCTGCAACAGCGTTTCTGGGACTGCTGTTAAAGGATGCTCAGAACCGCATAAAAACCGAGTCCGATTTGCTGCAGAGCGAGGCAAGGTTGTCTCTCCACCTCCAAAATACACCATTGGCCGCCATCTCGTGGGATAAGCACTTCCGCTGTTCGCAGTGGAACAAGGCTGCCGAGCAGATATTTGGCTTTACCCGTGATGAAGCTCTGGGCCGGCACGCCGTGGGTTTGATTGTTCCTGCCACGATAAAAGATGACATTCGCGATACCTACCAGTCGTTACTGGACCAAAAAGGCGGGACACGCAAGGTCAACGAAAACATAACCAAAGATGGAAGAACAATCATTTGCGACTGGTATAACACTCCGATCACTGACGAGGAGGGAGAGGCAGTGGGCGTGGTATCGCTTGCCGAAGACATTACCGAGCAAAAGCGGGCGCAAGATGAAATAAAGTTCAAGAACACCCTGTTGACGACCCAGCAGGAAGCATCTGGCGACGGAATCTTGTCTGTGGATGCAGACGGCAATGTCATATCAATCAGTCAACGCTTCATTGAATTGTGGAAAATTCCTACCGATGTCGTCGAAACGAAATCGGATGAACGCATTCTTGAATCCGTTTTGGACAAGCTTGTCGATCCCGCGCTGTTCGTAGAAAGAATACGCCAACTCTATGAACAAAAACATGAGACAAGTGTCGATGAGATCAGCCTGAAGGACGGTCGAATCTTCGAACGACATTCTGCACCAATGCTTGGCGCGGATGATCGATATTATGGACGCGTTTGGATGTACCGCGATATTACGTCTCGTAAACAATCCGAAGATTTGATCTGGAATCAGGCCAACTTTGATCCGCTCACTGGGCTGGCCAATCGCCAAATGCTGCGGGACCGGCTCGAGCAGGAGATTAGGAATGCGCACCGAACCGGTAATAGAGTTGCACTCTTGTACCTGGACCTTGATCAGTTCAAGGACGTCAATGACACACTTGGCCACAGCCTGGGCGACATGCTGCTCAAAGAAGCGGCAGCGCGTCTGAGTGCCAGTGTGCGTGAAGCAGATACTGTTGCGCGCCTTGGGGGCGATGAGTTCACCATCGTCATGGGGGGGCTGGAAACATCCAGCAGCATTGAGCGCGTCGCGAGCGATATCCTGGAGAGGTTTCGCCAGCCGTTCAAACTGATGGACGAGACAGCCTATGTGTCAACCAGTATCGGCATCACCCTTTATCCAGAGGATGCCGCCACAGTAGACGATATGGTTAAGAATGCCGACCAGGCCATGTATGCCGCCAAAGAAAAAGGGCGCAACTGCTATCAGTATTTCACGCCCTCCATGCAAGAAGCTGCGTTGTCCAAGGCAATGGTAATCAGGGACCTGCGTTGCGCTTTACCCGAGAACCAGTTCCGATTGTGTTACCAGCCAATCGTGGAGATGGCGACCGGAGAAATACACAAAGCAGAAGCCCTCCTCCGTTGGCATCACCCCACGCGCGGCCTGGTCAGTCCGGGAGAGTTCATCCCCGCTGCCGAAGAAACAAGGATGATTATCGATATTGGCGACTGGGTGTTCCGGGAGGCAGTACGCCAGTGTGCGCATTGGCGTGAGACAACTCACCCTGGTTTCCAGATCACTATCAACACTTCCCCGGTGCAATACCGAAACGAGAACTTTGATGTGGAAGACTGGATCAGTCATTTGAAGGCAATGGGTTTGTCTGGCCCAGCCATTTCGGTGGAAATCACCGAGGGGTTGCTGATGGATTCGGCTACGAAGGTAACCGATAAACTGCTCATGTTTCGCGATGCTGGAATCCAGGTATCGTTGGATGATTTCGGTACAGGTTACTCTTCGCTTTCTTACCTCAAGAAATTTGACATCGACTATCTGAAAATCGATCAATCCTTTGTTCGAAACCTGGAACCTAATTCTGACGATATGGCGCTATGCGAGGCCATAATCGTCATGGCGCACAAGCTCGGGCTGAAGGTCATCGGTGAGGGAATTGAGACAGAAGCACAACGGGGTCTATTGGCTACTGCAGGGTGCGATTTCGGACAGGGCTATTTGTTTTCGAGGCCGGTAACCTCCGCGGAGTTCGACCAATTGCTCTCTACTCAACCCGTGCCATTTCGCGAGATGGGAGCGAGGTGACCTACTGGCAGCGGCGCTGTTCGCCGCATCCGTTTGGACGACGAGTTAGAGCACGGGCTCAAAGGAAAATTTTTTTTGAATCTCTTTCTTGAGTCTGTTTGACGCAACGAATCTTGGACTTGGACATTGTTGTGATCAGCGGTCCAGACGGCCTCAAGCAGATCAAGGGTTTCAGGGACGAGGCACTGCGCGGTTAGTGGAAACATCACCGCGCGTCTCGCTTGAACATTCAGTATCGAGTGTTCTACCCCGTTTCTCCGGGTGAATCGGTACGGATCCTCCGAGAGTTGCAGGAACTCAGTCAAAACAGGTTGTCTGAATTGACCCGCATTCCTCAAGCGACGATCTCTGCGAACGACTCAGAAATCACCTGGATCGCGCTCGAACCTCCACTCTGCTTGCGCACGAGCTGGACCTGTCCACCGAGACTGACTTGATCGGAGCTGGCGAGGAAGGAGGTGCCGGCTGGCCTGGGTCGATTGTTTCTCACACGATGTCAAAGCCAGCTTGAAACCGATGTCCAAAATCGTGTGTAAACGGCTGCGAAAACAGCAGCAATCTGGAAAACGTTTGCATGCTAACTGACTGTTCTTACTTCGTTCAGCGAACCTCGGGGTAGCGCCTTCGACGCTCAATCGGGTGCTACGAGGAACCAGCGGCATCAGTCCGGAAATGGCATTGCGTCTCTCCAAAGCACTGGGGCGGTCTCCGGAGAGTTGGCTGACCATGCAGGACAACCATGATCTTTCGCAGGCGCGTCAGACAGTGGATCTCGATGCGGTGGAGCGCATTGATTTCCGTGCCGCCTAATCGCTCGCGTGAAAGCTTGGAGGCGCTCGCGGCCAGAAAGAAACGAAGCGGCCACGCGAATCCAGAAAGAACGAGTGGCAGGTTACCGATCAGGAACCGGTCGCTCAGCTATGTTGGTCTTCGGTCCAGTACTCGGCCATTGCGGCCGGTGGGATTCTGAGCCAATTTGGTCCGCTATGCAGTCTTGAGCTGTCACTGAACAGGAATTCACGCGCAACGGCTGGTTTCCACTACGGCGAACGCGTACTTTCGACCCACTGAAGAGACGGTCGGTTGGCCACGGGTGACCGACAGCAGTTCCGCACGAGCGGAAGTCATCTTCCAGCACGGGTGTTTCTGAGATCAGGTGCAAGCGATATTCAAGGCGGATCGTTTTCTCCGGCCGCTTTAGCGTCAGTAAGCAGACATTCCGGGGTGAGATTTCGTGCCATAACTTCTGGCCGAACCTTTTCCTGGGACGATGGCTCAAGGGGTTACCCAATTGTTGAGCTGAGTTATAAACGAGTTAGAAATCTGCGTCTGGGAAGTATCCACGGAAACCAACAGGATAGAAACAGCAGTGGTGAGATATGGAGTCGCGTCGATTTTCGCGACGGTGATTTTGAGGGAATCTATTGCCTGCTGAATGATCTCATCATGCTGTACTGTAACCTGGGCTTGACGACTAACACCCGCATTCTCGTTGAAGCGAAGTGCTAGTCGAACGTTGGAGCCATACATAGCGGTACGATACGATTGTATTGACACATTATGTTCAGGTGCCTGGTTAAACCCGTAGATTAATTTTAAACTTTTTTCCTCAGGAGACTAACTATGTTCCATCCAATTGAGATTCCTTTTGGTTGTACCATGCTGTTTAATGTTGTTGACCTAAAACAAGGTGTAACCGTGGCTGATGTTGAATTGCTACTGGGTGAAATGTGTACTGTTGTGAAGAATAATTATGGTGATGACAACGGCGGTTTTATTGGCGGCCAGGTTTTTAAGAATGCCGGATTTATCTCCGATGAAGGATCTGTGATGGCGGATGATGAAAACTATAATAAGCGTGTTAAGCAGAACATGGGAGATATCGTCATTCTGACTTACTGGCAGTCCTTTGAACAACACGAAAAGTCACATGCTGACGCCCTGTTCAAGGAGAAGTTTTCGGCACTGGCGGAACTATGCGACGAAACCTATGAAGTTGGTTACGAAATGTTGTGGCAAGGCGTGCCAGAAGAATAGTTAGCGCTCAAATACTTTTCCCAATGCACGCGTGGGCGTCAGGAACCCCAGTCCATGCATATCAATGTGGTCAGACTCGATTTAAGGCGTGGCTATCGAGAATATTCGATTCCGTCACCGAATCAATATGATGCTGTGTCGAGAGGCAGTTCCGAAAGCTCACGAAGGGACAGGCTGGCTAACTCCCGTAAACAATGGCCTACCGATATGAGTTATCCACAGGAATGGGTACTTTTCGCACGAATCTTGTCAACACCCGTACTTGGATTCCCTTGATGTTGCAGTGCAGCAATGTTATTGTTTCTCTGCGTCTAAAAAGCATTTTC
>CAMYIO010000111.1 GCA_947258515.1 uncultured Ectothiorhodospiraceae bacterium | reverse complement strand
AGGAGATATCCCGTTTGGGGTAGAGATTGCCTTGGAGAAAGCATGGACCGTCTTTTGAGTGTTTCACAGGCTGCGCGCATGGTGGGCGTGCCACGCCGTTTGCTGCAGCAGCACATCCAGGAAGGGCACCTGAGCGCCTTCGAAGGTCACATCCGCATGTCGGAACTGCACAAGGCCTATCCGCAGGCCGATTCGGACCGCTCGGGCATGCTCGAGAAGGTCAACCGCATCCGTGAAGCAGCATTGTTCAAGTCCACCCGTGACGGTCGACGCGATCCCGAACATCTGGCCACCGAGCTGCAGCGTACCCGCGTCGAGATGGGGCGTCTGCAGGACGAGCTCGACGGTTACCGACTTCTGGCGTCGGAGACGGAGCAACGTCTGCTGGAATTGCAGGAGCGCTGCAACGAACGCGAGGCGATGATGCTGGGCACCCTGGTCGGTTGGTTCATGAATCAGCTCAAGCTGCGCGGTAAGAAATAGGCGTTCTATTCCCGACTGGGGCTGGGCGGCGCGTGCCGTCCGCGGTAGAGTCACAGCGGTATGTCGTACAAGATCACCGTCAGGCCTTCCGGCCATACCTTTGAAACCGAACCCAGTGAGACACTCTTGCAGGCGGGACTGCGCGCCGGCCTCAATCTGGGTCACAGTTGTGCCAACGGCAGCTGCGGTGACTGCAGGGCACGCCTTCTGGGCGGCGAGATCTCGCCCCTCAATCACTACGACTACCGTTTCAGCCAACTCGAGAAACAGCAGGGCTGGTTTTTGATGTGCAGTTGCCGGGCTTTAAACGATGTTGAGATTGAAGCCCATGAGTCGGGGTCTGCAACCGATATACCCGAGCAGCACATCAATGCCAGGGTGAGCAGGGTCGAACGACTGCAGGACGAGGTGGTCCAGCTGACGTTACGTGCGCCACGCAGTGGCGGCCTGCGTTTTCTCGCCGGTCAGGGTGTGACCCTGTCGTTCAAGGGTATGCGCCTCAAGACCCTGCCGATCGCCAGCTGTCCCTGCGACAGCATGCAGCTGCGTTTCCATATTCGCCGGCGCCACGATGACCCGTTCAGCGAGTTCATTTTCGAGGACCTTCGCAAGGGTAGGGAGGTTATGCTCCATGGGCCCAGCGGGAATTTCACCCTGGACGAGGACTCGGACCGACCGCTGGTGTTCATCGCGTGGGAAGCGGGGTTTGCGCCGATTAGCAGCCTGATCGATCACGCGATCCAGAAGGATGAAAATCGCTCGATCGATCTCTATTGGCTGTCGGCGATCCCGCAGGGTCACTACCTGTCCAACTACTGCCGCGCCTGGCGGGATGTACTGGATGATTTCCGTTACCACTCGATCGATCTCGAACCGGCTGGCAGAGAACGCCTGGAGCCGGTGATCCAGCGCATCGTACGGGTGCATTCGTCGTTGGACAGCTATGATTATTATCTGGCACTGCCGGAGTCTGCATTACACCAGGCGCGAGATATCCTGCGGGAATCGGGTGTACCTGACGCGCAGATAAGGTTTGGACTGCTCAAACACGCCTGATGTCCTGTTTAGCTGCCGCGCCGGTCAGCCCACCACGTCGAGTTCACGTCGTCGGAAACTGACGCCGCGCTCTTCGGCCAGGGTTCTGCAGGCAGCGATATCCACACCTTCGAGCCCGTCGATCGCCGTTGCGGTCACATCATCAATATAATCGGGCGCCAGCTCGAGGAATCCGAGCATGGCCGCATAAGAGCCGGGAAGGGCAGGATCACAGTGTTGGCTGTACACGGCGTCATTTTGCGCATTCATCGAGATCGACAGCGCATCGACACATTCACCAAGCTCCGGCAACACATTGCGCTTGTGCACCAGGTTGGCCAGGCCATCGGTGTTGACCCGTACCCGGCCACCCGCACGTCTGATATGGCGCGCGGTTTCCAGCAAGACCTTCAGACGCAGCGTCGGTTCGCCGAAGCCGCAGAATACCACCTCGCGGTAATCCGTCGGATTGCCGATGGACTGGAAGATCTCGTCTTGGCTGGGGCGGTGATCGAGGCTGAGGTCGTAGTCATGCACACGATGCGAACCGTTATGCTTGGGACAGAAGGTGCACGCGAGGGTGCAGCGGTCGGTGATGTTCAGGTACAGACGATCGCCGATGATGTAACTGATTGTTTGCACGGGCATAAGGCAATTCTTGACGCGCAGCTTGCTGGACAGCAAGTTAACCTTTACCGATGCTGCCGGTCTTGACCGTGGTCAAGGTAAGCGCAGCTCGAATCGATCAATTTCGATCCATATGCGAATTCGTTCGCCCAGCAAATGGGAAAGCACGAAGTGGCCGTTCATTTTCTGCAGGCGAACCTGGCGCTGCAGCGCTCGCGGGTTGAACCAAAGTTATGAGACACCCATGCAATTCTCTCGATCTTTGATAACCAGCCTTTCGTGCCCGATCTTGATCCTGCTCGCAGCGATGTCGCCGCGGGCTTTCGCCGATACCCACCTCGCTGCAGGTGATTGTGAGCGTCCCGCGGCGGAGCATGATCTTCGCCATTGCAGTCTGTCGGGAAAGAAGCTGGCCGGATTAGATTTGCAGGGAGCCGACCTAAGGGGCGTCGATCTGTCGAGTGCCGATCTGTCGGATGCCAATCTGAGCCGGGCCGACCTGCGCGACGCCGACCTGCGCTGGGCCAAGATGATTGGCGCACGGCTCGGCAAGGCCGACCTGAGTGGCGCGGATATGTTCCACGTTGTCGCCAACGAGGCCGATTTGACCGGTGCCAGGCTGTTCAAAACCAATCTCTTTGGTGCTCTGCTCAATCAGGTGGTCGCGCGGGACGCAGAGTTTACACAGGCGTACATGAAGGACATTGAGATAGAGGAGGCGGACCTGTCGGGCGCAACCTTGAGAAGGGTGAACCTGTTGCGCATGGTCGCGATGGGGACCAAGTTTCACCAGACAGACCTATCGTATAGTCAGATGACCGGGGCAGCTGCCGAAGATGCCGATTTCACCGGGGCGCGCCTGGGTCACTGCCGCCTCAATGGTGCCGATCTGCAGCGTGCTGTTTTCACCGGAGCGGATCTGCAGTCGGCGGATTTCACCAACGCGCGACTCGACGGCGCGCACTTTGAGGGTGCAATCAATCTCCCTCCTTCACTCAGGGACCGCGTGAAGAACTGATCCTGGGTTATTGCTGTTATCTTGTGATTCTTCTGCGTGTAATCTTTTTCAGGGCGCGATCGGATCTGACAGACACAATCAGATCCATCAGAAGAACATTCGACTCATAGCTGACCCTCGCCGCACCGCCATCATTTCCATCGGCGGCTTTCGGGAAAAACGGTGAACCGCCGGAGTCGACCACAGGCCGCCAAAATCGAATTTTTCTGCTACGCCTGCCGTTACGGACTAGTGAGTATCGTGAAATGGGCGCGCATCTCAAGCGCCGGGAAGGACTGTCCGTGTCGACGCGCCTTGTTAGCCAAGCCGCAACTCCTTTAAAGACGCAAAAGTATTTCTCTCACTTATGTCTGGGTTGATGCTCAACTCAAGAATAGTCACTGCCGAAAGATCAACTTGATAATTTTCAATTTCACTGGTTGCACCCTCAGGATTGAAGTTCCACTGCTGTCTTATGATTTCTCGGTACGATTGACCACCGTCCGGAGACCAACGCAAAACATATTCTTGCGTGCGCTCATTCTCTAACTCTTCGAAGCACAACCTGATCAATTGGAGCCTCTGAGGATTGTCGAACAGAAGCCTTATTATCTGTTTTCCTGGACCCGAGGCACGCCACCCCGAGACTTCACCAGGCAGCAGTGCAGACTCGATTGGAAATGCATCGTCCTCTGAGGTCACTTCAACCACAGCAAGTTTCTCGATATCCAACCATTTCCAATCAGATCCAACATTCTGCTTCAGATCCGAATCGATCTTTCTCTTACGCATCAGGATGCCCCCTATATTCACACAATCCTATTGATTGTCTGCTTGACGGGAAAGCTTACGCTTTGGCAGATCTCTAGGCGAGCTTAGCGGGGCATCCGAGTGAGCGCAGAGAAAAACGCCCAAGGGCAGTTCAGTGTCGAACTCGGTCATCTGGCAACTTTGCCCGGGTATTTGCGCCGGGGCTCGCCATGTCGGCCAAGAGCCATCGGTCAGCATGCAAACCGCCACATAGTTGAGGTTTGGAGGACGGTCGGCGGATTACTCGCCCATAGCTGTTCTGTAATGACGGTTTCATATGGCGAGCCCATGGTCTAAATTTACTTAGGAGGCTGGGTATTCTGTGCAGGTGAACCGATGGACAAGAAAACACTGCTGAAGATCGTCAACCCGATTCTTCTGGTTTTGATCGTGAATCAACTAGCTACTGGCTTCAAGCCAAGACTCTATGGCCTTGGCACCTTCCGGCTAATGCACAAGCAGATGGCAGTGATTTTTTCGATGGTACTCGTCGCTCATCTCGCATTGAATTTCGCATGGATGAGAAACACCTATTGGAAAGCCAGGACGAAGAAGGCACCTTGAGTGCCATGTGGCGCAAATCTTTCCTACCGGATCGGACAGAATCCGGCTCACATGCGTTCGTTCTATAAAGACCGTCGGATGACAAACGCCGGCTGGGTATCCATACGCCATAGGAGAGGCGAACTCGCATTCCTGCAGCTTCTTCGCGCCAGAGATCTCCACTTGAAAATTAGCGACATGTTTGCCGATCATTTGCTCGATTTCTGTTTGATACGACATGACGACCACGAATTCCTACGATAAGAATCTCGAATCGAAAAAACGACACCTGCCCTCATGCTTGGATCGGGCCAAGTTGCATGCAGGCAGGGTTTCTTCGTGCAAATGACGGAAGTCCATAAATCAAAAAAGAAACTTTTTAAACGCAGGGAAACGATAACATTGATGCGCCGCAGCATCTACGAGGTTATGCGGCCCGGGTCTGGAACAATGACCATCTTCTCAATCAGCCGGTTCGGACATGAGCGCTGCCATCCTTCAATTGATGCCCGTATCAATTGCAGGCGCGCGCATTGTGGGCAAACACCGGTGAAACAAGCGAACAAGTTGCGGCGAGCAGGAGAACGAAACTACATCTCCAACAGCCATTGCAGTACGTTCTTAATGATAAAGCCAAGAATACCAAACGCGAGCACGAAGAACAGAATGAAGGTGCCGAACTTGCCCGCATTGGATTTGCGCGCCAGATCCCAGATGATTAACAACATCAGGCCAATGAAAAGAGTCAGGCCCCAAGTCAATCCGAAATTGGAAATTTGTTCTTCAGTAAACCGCAATGCCTGTTACTCCACGGCGGTATATGTCGGCAGGCCTGATGCATCTACGAGTTCTCGGTAAACATGCCAGGATGCGTGACCCATGAGCGGATAAAGTACAATGAACCCGAGCATGCCGCTCGCGAAAGAAACGCCGGTCAGCACCAGGATAATCATTGCCCACCACGTCATAGTGAAAGGATTTTCGCCAACCGCGCGCACACTGGTTCGTATTGCCAGCGAAACACTCACGTCACGATCGACCAGCAGCGGCATCGTCACTACCGTGACCGAAAAAGCCACAGCCGCGTACAGACCGCCGAGAACGCTCCATAACAAGAACAGGCCGTCGTGCTGGGTGAGGACGTAGCGCAGAAAATCTGCCGGATCGGCGATTCGAACATTGACAAAGAAGTAAAACATCGCCAGAGAAAAGGCGACCCAGACCACGCAGGCAAACACCAGCAGCAGGCCAAAGCGAAAAAGGCACTTACTGGCGTGTAGCCATCCATTTACCGCGTCAGCTACCGAAGGCCGCCCTCCACCGCCTAGGGATTTGCTGACGGCGTACAGACCGGTGGCCAGGAAAGGTCCGATGAAAAGAAAACAGGACGCGGCGATCATCACCAGCTCCCAGCGCAGCAGGGTCGTGGCCATTACGGCCAAGCTGAGCACAACGACCAGCAAGCCGTGCAATAGGCTGGGTCTACCGGCCGCACGGAGGTCGCGCCAGCCCAGCTTCAGCCAGTGAAAGACGCGCTCCGGATCTGCCATGCGTACCGGCGGAGGTTCAGGGGGTACTATTGACGACCGTGATTTATTGCTCATTCATTGCTATTCGCCAGGTATCGAAGAGCCTCCGATACTGTCACGAAAGCGGTTTGGCGAACAAGCCGCCGCACAAACCGGAGTGAACGGCGCGGGAGTGTCTGGGATATCCGGGCGATTCAACCAAAGGTACCGATAGGCGCGAGGAGGAACTGCCGCCGGGCGAAGAGGCGATTTATACTTCCCATATGCCAACACAAGCAAGAGGATCAGGTTATGACCAAAAAAGAGATGCTGACGGAAGAAGAACAGATCCACTTAAAACATGCTTTGGAGCATATACAGGAATTAGAACATTTGATGAAAAAGCGTCCAGTGGAGACGTTCAAATCCCTCTTGAAACTAAAGATTCCTATGGAATTGGAAATAGAAATAGAAGGCGGGACTTACGCTCTGAAATTTAACGACTAAGATTGAAAAAGTTTGATTAATAGCTTGATATAGCTTCGGAACTAAAAGGGTCGTAGAAGATGACTACGTTGATAGGCTACAGGTGTAAGTGCAGTGATGTATGAAGCCGAGTAGTACTAATTACCCGAATGCTTCCTTCTTTTTTTATTTTTTTTATGAAAATAGGAAAATGAAGAAAAACAAAACTTCAATCCACAAGCGATTCTCATTCGTCCAAATTAATATCAATATTAGTCTGAACGAACATAAACAAGCTCTTACAGAGTTATTTTGTTCTACATGTTTATTACCAACCTCCGGTTTTTGTCAAAGATATACCGCTCAAATGTGAGCAGGTTAAAATACTCCCGATTCGTCGGGAAAAGAATTGTTGGTGGCTATAGCAAAGGGGTTCACCTCTTCCCATTCCGAACAGAGAAGTTAAGCCCTTTAGCGCTGATGGTACTACCTTACCAGGTGGGAGAGTAAGTCGCTGCCAACTCAAACTTGAGCTCTGCTATTTATTTAGTAGAGCTTTTTTGTGCCCACAACTCTTTTCTTGCCAACTTTAACTTTCCTATTAGTAACGCTTTATATATTGAACTTGATTTTAATATAAAAAAATATGTAAATTACGTATTCTTAACGCATTGTTCAAAATCTCATTCAAACGAATCATTTTTTAACCCAAAACCCGAACATGTCCTATGCGTATTAAGTACACTATGCTATGCACTATCCTACTCCTGTCGGCCGATGCCGAAGCTAAAGAATTTAAAGTTCAATTAGCTGCATTTGTAGAAAAGACTCCTTTCACTCATTTTGTATTTTCAGGAATCAATGACGTCTACATGAGCATTGATCAAAATGCTCCTCCGTGGATCCCACGGATACCTAGACTGCTCCAGTTCTGCTTGACACCGATTTGTGCTCCAAATTCCGATGATGAACCAAAGAAACCAAATCAGAGCTTAAAACCGACCGGG
>CAMYIO010000110.1 GCA_947258515.1 uncultured Ectothiorhodospiraceae bacterium | reverse complement strand
GATCAGGATGCCCGCGATCAATGCGGCGACTGGTTGCAATTGAATGTACGTGCTTACCTCTATTAATATCTACAAAATCGATAGTATCAGACCCACTGACCCAATGAGTGCACACAATACAATGACCAGCAAATCGTCACAGACGCTGTTGATACTCGCCGCAGGTGTCATCGCACTATTATTTTTAAAGCTGATGTTCGATATGAGTAAATCGATGAGCGAGATGACCGAACACGTGGGCGCCATTTCGCAGGATGTCAGCGAAATGCAGGACAGTGTGAACAACATGAATGTGTCCATGCAGCGTATGGAAAAAAGCATCCACAGCCTGGGGAAGGCGTTCTCCCAAGGAAGCCAGCAGCTTCAACAAATGAATCCAGCAGGGATGATGCAGCAGATGGTACCGGACGGCGGCCAGCGTACTCGCTGAACATCCTTCTCATCTGGATGCCGTAATGCTTTGAGTCAAAGTCTGCTGTTGACCGAAGTTGGATGACATGGATCAACTCGTTGTCCCCATTATACAAAATCCATCAGATATACAATCACCCCGGATGCTGTGATTAGTTATACTGTGTAACTTTATTATTTGGAGGGGATTATGAAAGGCTTGAGGAGTGTCTGTGATTTTGTACGATGGAGCCTGATTGCTTTAAGCCTGTTTGGTTTTGCAGCAACTGCCGTTGCGATCGAGTTTCTTGGCGCAGAGGAAGTAAAACAACTGATCAGCGGTAAAACGGTGGAAGCCATAAATCCAAGAAGGGCACAATCATCGGTCACATATTTTGACCCGGATGGGACGTTTCGGCAGCTTCTGGACGGTAAACCAGAAAAAGGCACATGGTCTGGCGATGATGATGGCTATTTAAATACGAATAAGGAGCATTGGGGTTAAAGAAGACAAAAAATAACCAAGGAGGGTGATGAATGGAAGCTGTATAAAGTCCCTGAAAATATCACGAAACCAAAGAAGCACATGAAGACATACACCCGAATCATTGATGGAAATCCAAACAATCTATAAACGTCACCTAACAAGTAAAATTCTGCCAATACAGCCCCACCATAGCGTGGGGTTTTGTTTGTCTAAACGTAATTAATGAAGGACTGAGTTCGCCGATAGTTGCCGATTAGAAGTCTCCTGTTAACCGGGTTTATTGCGATCGTGGAATGGCGACTCCTGGCAGATCCAAGCCGTCCGCATACTCGCAACTTTCAGTGGCGCCTGATCAGTCAGATGCAAGTGTTGTATTTCGAAGCTCGCTGCATGCGGCGCCCTGTGTCGTCCTGTCCTGACGGTTCGCTTGACAGGCGGGTTTTTATTTTGCAGTTGTGTCAGGTATGTCATCCGCTTTTTCAAGCATTCCCGCTCGATCCATGATGATAAATGCATTCAGGCAGTGCACGGTGTAGTCCACGCGCATGCGGGATGGTTTGGTGGTGCTGAGAAATCCGCCCGAGAAGCCCTCAAATCCATCAGAAAGGTCAGGGCTGGCTTGCGGGTTCACGGGCGCGAATCCGGTCCGATGATCCTGGCAATGTCAGAAACCGCCACGGGTGCGGAAGCCGCCGCCGCGGCGCCCCATGCCGCCACGAAAGGTGCCGCCCCGGCGCGAGGACGGGATGCGCCAGACCTTGCGCGAGCGACCGAAGCCGCCGCTGCCGAAATCCGGATTGGAGCGGGTCTGGCGATAGCGCTGGTTGCGCAGGATGGTGCCCCACAGGTCATCGGAACTGGCGACACCGCGCAGGAACTCTTTCATGATCACGGACAGCAAACCGGTATTGTCGAATTGGGAATGCATGTCGTCGAAGCGTTCGCGCTTGAAGTTGCGCCTGACGCCTTGCAGTTCCTGCATACGACCCAGGTGCCGTTCATGCATCTGCTTGTGATGGTCGAGGGCATCCTGGTGCTGCCTCTTCTCGCTGTCTATATTGGCGAGTCTCTGGATGATGCGGTCATCTTGCGGGGTAATCGTCGTCTCGGCATGCTGGCGCAAGGATGAAAAACCTTCACGCTCGAACTCCGCCACCAGCGTGGAGATGGCCTTGTTGAAGTACTTATCCTCTGCGGCGGCAAACCGGGACTGGTCCTGCAAAAGCCGGTTGAAGGTCTCTTCTTCCTGCTGGATGCGCTGATCGACCTTGCGCAGCGCCGCTTCGGCCTGTTCCACTGCCGCACGCTGTACAGAGATGCCATCATCATCCGCAGCCGCCGCCTCCAGCGCTTCCAGGGCCGCAAAGGCTGCATCGGCATCGCTGCGCACCCACTGTGCATGCTCGCTCAGCCGGGCCGGAATCTCGAGCAACATGGCGTAGTTGGGACGGGCCGCGTGATAACCGCATAAACGCGCCACCTTTGCATCGAGAAAGCGGACCAGGGGTCCGGCTGAATAGCGTGATGTTCCGTAGTGTCTTTTCCACAGATACATAAACAGCGAATCCGCCTCATAGGGCCCTCCTTTCTCGACCCGGTCCGCTGCAGCCTGTGTCGTCTTTCCTTCCGCCTGTATGGCAATTTCGTCAGCCGCATGCGCGGCTGCAAGCAGCTGCTTATGGGTCGGATCCTCCTGCAGACGCTGCTGGGTAGCGGCCTCCATCGAATCGAGTCGTTCTGCGGCCTGGTCGACCTGCTGATGCATGGCTTCACGTTCAACATCCAGATCGTCCTCTGCCTGTTGTGATACCTCGATACGTGACTGCAGCGCCTGCAAGGCCTGCTCGCGTTCGGCAAGCAATGACTGTACGCGCCGATCGGCGGCATCGAGCCCCGTGATGACCTCCCCACTGACCAGTTGATCAAGCCGAATTTCGGCCAGCTGCCGGTAGCCATCCGCTTCTTCCTGCCGCAGATGCACCAGCTTCCTGCTGGTGATTTGAACCTGGGTATCGAGCTCGCTGACCTGCTGGCGCACCTTGCGCAGGCCCTGGTCAATCGAAGTGAGTGTTTGCTGGCCGCTCCACATAATCAGGTCTACCAGTCAGTGAGCGCTGCGCCGGTCGTCGGCATGGCATAGTCGGGTGTCAGCTGGCCACGCCGCTTCACGCCAAAATCGCGCTGCTGGATAATCCCATCGTCGCTTTTATCGGCGGCGATTTGTTCATACAGCTGTTCGCTTACCCGCAGCGCCCATTTATTTACCTTATAGATCTTGCCGTCCTCTTCATTGCGAACAGGGAGTGTCAGTGTGCTGCCGTCCGCCGTCACCGCCTCGACGATAACGTAGTAGTTACGGGCATCGGTGTTGACATCTGGCATGCGCCATACGCCACTGGATTCACCCGGCCGCGATATGATGCGTACAGTGTATTCCTGCTCAAGCTGCGCGCGCAGTTCCTTCAGGGAGACAACGGCTTTCCCGGCTGCATCGGCATCCTCTTCGCGCAAGGCCGCCTGGCCCTGAACGAGGTACTGCTGCGCACGTTCTCGCGCCTCGGGCACCTCGGTGAGTTCGATAATGGCCTGGCGCTGCGTGGCCAGTTCGCCAGGGAGTGCTGCCAGACGACGTTGTTGCGGGCCGCTGATCATCGTTGTGTAGACAATCGCTACCGCAATGATCATGGCCAGGATCGCCAGCAGCACCTTGCCCCAGGTACCACGGGTGATGTAGAGATGTGCGAGGGTGACGCGCCAGCCCGGTTCGGGCGGCGTGTAGACAAAGCGCTCCTCATCCAGGGCCGCAACACCTTCGGCCAGTACATGATCGGGAACATCGATACCCTGGGCGGCATAGATTTCGCGCAGGCGTTTGATCAGCGTTTGCTCACGCGCCTCTGTATTCAGCTCACGCTCGACCAGCAATTGTCGATGCCGGAGTGTGTCGACCACATCCATTGCCAGCATGACATCATCGAGGGGATGCCTGGTTGCGGTATCTGTCCCGGCCATTGTCTGGAACTGCCTGTTATCCGGGTTCTGTTATGACTGGCCCGGCAGTGTCAGCGGGAATGCCTTGCCTTCCTCGACCAGCCGTGCCAGGCGCTGCTTGCCTTCTTCCACCGCATCGCGGATTTCTTCAGCATTCTGCGTACTCAGCTTGCGCATTTCCTCGATAATGATGCGCGAGTGTTCCTGGTAACTGACGACTGAATCAACCAGTCGCTTGACGGCATCGGCACGAATGGTCGGACCGTAGCCGGCCCTGATAGCCGCTTCCTGAACCTTGCCGCCGATATCAGCCAGGTCTTCAAGGCTCCTGCTGACACCCTCTTTCATCGCGTTCAGGGTCTCGGTGCTCTCATGCAATCCATGCAGACCGGTAAATGATGCACTCAAGGCGGTTAATACGGTTTCATTGGTGCCGAAGAAGCTGACCGACTGCTGGTACACACGCTCCTTGGCATTGGTGGTCTGGATGAGCCGCGCCATGACAACCTCGGAAGTGTTGTAGCCCACTGTCAGGTTATCGGAGAGATCCTTGCTGATCTGGTAACGCTTGTCGGCCGTCTGTACATCACGCATGCGCTCATCGCGCGTCAGTTCCAGGCGTGCGCGATCGGCGGCATCGTCACCCTTGAACTCGCCCAAAACGTCCATCGATGCCTGCAGCTCGGCCTTGGCGGCATCCAGTTTGTCCTCGGCGATTTTCAGGACTTCCAGCGCCAGCACCTCGGACTCTTTCAGGGCGCCGCGGAAATCCTGGTAGGCAGTAAGTATCAGGTGTTCGCGCTGGATCTGGTCTTTGGATTCTTCTGCAACATCCAGGTACACATTTTTGATTTTATCGAAGCGGCCGGAGATGTCGCCGCGGCTCACCTTCATCCAGACATTCTGTACGCGTTCCCAGGTATTGACCTTGCCGTCTTCCAGTTGTTCGACCATCCCCTTGGCATCTTCGCGAATACTGTTAAATGATTTGATTATTTCTTCATAGCGTTCGCCGATTTGCATGGCGCTGACCTGTTCGCGGACGACTTCATTGAATAACGAAGCCTGGTTCAGTGTCATGGCGATCGCCACGACCTTGTCTTCATCCAGATCGGTAATCTGATTCAGTAACGCGATAACGGGGGCTTCCTTGCTGTCCGCCGGCATCAGGTCAAGATCACGCAGCGAGTTGAGCGCTTTGTCGAGATATTTTAAAGGTGTACTCATGGAATATTCCTCACTGTTGTGGATTGCAGACTGAAGAGCAACCGGAGCAGGCTGATGCATTAGTCTGTCTGTTGCCCATTCCGTCAGGAAAGGGACCGGATACAACTTTCAATTCTAACCGGAAAATGCAGGTAAAAGAGTGTCGGTGACAAAATCCAATTATTCTCATTTGTGACCATCCCCCTTTGATTATGGCATTACCGGAATTCTACCTGAAACCAGGATCTGACCCCGGCGCCAGAATGTTAAAGATTGTGACCATTAGAAAAACCCGCGGATTCTGACACCAAAAAAGGTGGCGGATACAATTTTCAGACCTGATTGGAGCATATATCCAGCTCCATTTTCTCCAAACACCTGCTACACTCGCCCTGTAATCTGTAACGAATTCTGGAGAGGAACAACACATGGGATTATTCGATTTTGCGAAAAATATCGGGGCGAAAGTTTTTGGCGACGAGGAACCCCCTGAAACTCAAGCCGACAAGATAAAGAGCCATATTGAGACCGACAATCCGGGTATTACGGATCTTAAAGTCGCCGTTCACGAGGGTGTCGTTTCACTCGCAGGCGAAGCCGCCTCCGGTGAAGCCCTGGAGAAGGCCGTTCTGCTGGCCGGCAACGTCAAGGGCGTTGAAAATGTCATGGCTGTCACCGTCAAGGCCGCGGATGAACCCAAGGTCGAATACTACGAAATCAAGTCCGGTGATTCTCTCTCGGCCATTGCCAAGAAATTCTATGGCGATGCGATGCAATATCCGCGACTGTTCGAGGCAAACAGGGAAGTGATAAAGGACCCTGATAAAATTTACCCGGGGCAGAAAATACGGGTCCCGATGGACTGATTTGCACAGGGGGCGGAGGAATAATAATTTATTTCCTCCCCCCCTTTTGCAACAGGCTACGAGCGTCTGCGTCCCGGCCGGGGTGAACGCATCCACGGTGGTGGCGCACCACCCGGCCCTGCCATAGGTGACCCGGGCGGCATCGTCCGCTGTCCGGTCGGCATATTCCACGGCGGTGGCGGTGGCTTTCGACCAGGGGGACTACCCGCGACCGCCTGATTCCAGGCCGCCTTTCGCCAGCCCTGCATGTGCAGGAACGCATCAAATTCCTGCTGTTGATGTTGATCGAAACGCTGTTTCTCCTGCTGCTGATAAGCCGAAAACTTCTCCAGGTCACCACGCTGCTTCATATCCAGTCCGTTGTGCTCCTGCTTCTGATGGGCACGAAAGGCTGCCCAGTCCTGCTTCCACCACGCCTCGTCCAGATCATCCTCATCCAGTTCAGGGGTCTTTTCGATTATTGGTGGTGCCGCCTCCGTGGCGGCCTGGCCTGCCGGGCCTGACTGCCCAGCGGGTGCACTGTTTTCCGCCTGCGGGGTTCCCGGCAGTTGTGCGTTCAAAATGTCCTTGACGCGCTCAAGCAGGGAATCATCGTCATCATCCTCAGGCGAGGATTGCGTTTGTTTCGAAGCCGGTGCTTTTGCTCCAGGCAGGGGTGCATTCAGGATTTCACCCAGCTTGTCAAAAAATCCTTTGTCTTCTTGCTGTGCCATCTTCAACTCCTTCAATGTCAGCGTTTTACTTTGATGCGCTTCGATAACCAAACGAGGAGCAATGCGCCTGCCAGCGCTGCTACGCAGGTAACGATAAGCCCACCAACCGTGCCGCCGCCGCCAATACCAAGCAAGGCCAGACCATAACCGCCGACGACGCCACCGGCTATGCCGAGAATTATATCGCCAATCTTGCCAAAGGGAGGTGTGCCACCAATGAAACTTCTTGCAATCAACCCGGCGATAGCGCCGATCGCCAACCAAACCAGCAAAGACCATGCAGGCATATTCAGTTCTCCTTTCCAATCATGTCAATCCTTAGGCCAGGATTGATCAAGGGATGCGTATTATCACTAGTCATGGATTGGTAATTCAAGAGCCCGGAGAGCGTTTACTTTAAAAATAAGCAGTAAATGTGCTCTGATAATCCTCTAGCCATCTCCTAAATCAGGTGGTATTCGTTGAAGTGCAAACCAAAACGAGGAGTATAGGACGAATTAACGCCTGTGCATGGCGAATTCCGAGTTTGTACCACGAAGCCTGCAAATTTCCAAATCTTGTAATCCCTGGAACTCTGTCTAATATCTCTTCACATGAAGACTCTGGCCTTACTCGTCATACATGTTCTGACTACGCTGGCCAAGCGCGCAGGCCCCGGTGGGGCCAAGGCCATAATCGCGGAGAGTGTTCTCCTCAAACATCAACAGCTAATTGCGCATCGCTCCACCGGAAAAACGCCCAGGCTGACCACATCAGACAGATTCCTTTGCGGCTTATTCACTTTATTCATGCGCCCTGGACGCATCCGTAAAACCGCCGTCATTCTTAAACCAGCCACTCTCACCAAGTTTCGCCGTGCGCTATTTA
>CAMYIO010000109.1 GCA_947258515.1 uncultured Ectothiorhodospiraceae bacterium | reverse complement strand
TACCCAGATGGGCGTGGAGTACCTGCGTGAAGGCAACTACGAGCAGTCCAGGGTAAAGCTCGAAAAGGCACTGGAGCTGGAACCCGACTATGCACCTGCACACGATGCAATTGCCGTGCTGTATGAGAAGGTTGGTGAAGCCGCGCTCGCCGAAAAGCACTATAAAAGATCCCTGAAGCTGAAACCGGACAGTGCCCGGGCACACAACAACTATGGACAGTTTCTATGCTTTCAGGGCCGTTACGAGGAAGCCACGAAACAATTTTTAAAGGCGGCAGACAATCCGTTCTATTCCACACCGGAGGTGCCATTGTCGAATGCCGGAATGTGCGCCGCACGCATACCGGACCTGGCAGCGGCAAGCGAGTACTACCGTTTGGCATTACAGAAAAACCCCGCGTTTGGACCGGCGCTGCAGCAGATGGCGATTATCAGGTACGAGGAAGGCAATTATCTCGGTGCGCGGGGCTTCCTGCAGCGACTGCAACAGGCCGCCAGTCTCAACCCGCAGAGCCTGTGGCTGGCCGTACAAACCGAGTACGCCCTGAACGATCACCAGGCCTGGGGTGAATACGCGATTATTCTCAAGAATAATTTCCCCGATAGTGACGAGACAGCCTTATTGCTGGAGTGGGAGAATGAGCGTCGGTCAAGATACTGATGGTACGAAGACGACTGCAGGCAATGATCGTTTATCGATAGGTGCGCGGCTGGCTGCGGCGCGCAAGGCATGCGAGCTCGACATACGCGTGATTGCCAATGAGCTGCATCTTGATATTGCTACCATCGAGGCACTCGAAAATGACGACAAGGCGGCGTTGCCCGCTGCTATTTTTGTGAAGGGCTACCTGCGCAACTATGCACGCATGGTGGGCTTGCCGGAAGACGAGATCGTCAGGGACTATACGGAACAAACCGGTGAGCCGCCACCGCTGACAGTGGTGTCACTAAAGGGTACTACGCCTTTTTTTCAGCTGCCCTCGGCGCGCCTGTTGCGCAATATTATCCTGGTATTGCTGGCGGTAATCCTGATCTGGCTGGCGTACCCGTTTGCTGAAAGACTGATCACATCCCGGGGACAGGATACACAGCAACCTGTACCGGGACGACTGGCGCTGCCGCCGGCAGACTCGCAAGCAACACAATGAATACGATGGCCGTGGGCATGGCAGTTATATGCCTCCTGTCCACATGAATTCCTGCTAACACACTCAACAGTAACGCGTGTAAACCATGGCCAAGACCCTACAGGCCGTTCGAGGCATGAACGACATACTCCCCGGGGAGTCATCCAGCTGGCAGTATCTTGAGGATACGCTGCGCGAGGTGGTGCATGCCTATGGCTACCAGGAAATTCGACTGCCGCTGCTGGAAAAGACCGAGCTGTTCAAGCGCTCGATCGGTGAAGTGACCGATATCGTTGAAAAGGAAATGTATACCTTTGATGACCGCAATGGTGACAGCCTGACACTGCGGCCGGAGGGTACCGCGAGTTGCGTGCGGGCCTGCATGCAGCATGGTCTTCTGCATAACCAGGTACAGCGCCTCTGGTATGCCGGGCCCATGTTCCGGCACGAGCGTCCGCAGAAAGGCCGCTACCGCCAGTTTCACCAGATCGGCATCGAGGCCTTCGGCATGGACGGTCCGGATATCGATGCCGAAATAATTTTTATGTCGGCGCGCATATGGGAGCGGCTGGGGCTCAGGGACACCGTGCTGCAAATTAATTCCCTGGGGACGCCGGCGTCACGCGAGGATTATCGCGCTGCACTGGTGACCTACCTGCGTGCACACGAGTCGGGTCTGGATGAAGACAGCCTGCGGCGGCTGCAAAGCAACCCGTTGCGCATACTCGACAGCAAGAACCCGGATATGCAGGCACTGATCGAGGCGGCACCGCAGTTGCCTGACTATCTTGACGACGAGTCCCGGCTGCACTTTGCCGGATTGTGTGCGCTGCTGGATGCGGCCGGCATTGCCTACGAGGTCAATCCACGCCTGGTGCGGGGGCTCGATTATTATTCGAAAACCGTGTTCGAGTGGGTCACCGATCAGCTCGGTGCACAGGGTACAATATGCGCCGGTGGCCGTTATGACGGACTGGTCGAATACCTTGGCGGCAAGCCCACGCCGGCCTTCGGTTTTGCGATCGGGCTGGAACGATTACTGGCGCTGCTGGAGGCAGGCAATGCGAAGATTCCGGTGAGTCACCCGCATGTGTACCTGGTGCTGAACGGACAACAGGCAGTGCAGCACGGTATGGTCTTTGCGGAACAGCTGCGCAGCACCTTGCCCGGGCTGCGGCTGCAGACCAACTGCGGCAATGGCAGCTTCAAAAGCCAGTTCAAGCGGGCAGACAGAAGTGGCGCAGGCATTGCACTGGTAATGGGGGATGACGAGGTTGCCGCCGGCAACGTGGTCCTGAAATCATTACGCCACGAGACTGAACAGGAAACCTTGTCGCAGCAGCATGTGGCTGCACGTATAAATGAAATCATTGATGTGAATTAACGGGAGTCACGATGGACGCTAACTTAACAGACGACGAAAAACTTGCTGAAGTCAAAAAATGGTGGGGCGAGAATGGCGGGTCAATAATTACCGGCGTGGTACTGGGACTGGCGGTGCTGTTCGGCGGCAAGGCGTGGTTCGCTTACCAGGAACGCAATGCCGAGACGGCTTCGAATATCTACACCACGCTGATGACGGCCATGGAGGGCGGCAATAACCAGGTGGTTACCGAGAGGGCCGGCATGCTGCTCTCGGACTATAGTGGCACACCCTATGCGGCGCTCGCGGCCCTGGCGCTGGCAAGAATCAATATCGAGGCGGGTGAACTGGCGGCTGCCACATCGCACCTGCAATGGGTGATTGACAACAGTGATTCTGACCTCATGCGGGATACGGCCCGTCTGCGAATGGCACGTGTCATGATGGCCATGGATAACAACGATGGTGCACTTGCCCTGCTCGACCAGGCTGCGCCGGGCACCCCTTTCGATCCATTGTATACCGAGGTCAGGGGCGACATTGCCTTCGCCCGTGGTGACCAGGCCGCGGCCAACAGCGCCTACCAGGAGGCGCTGGCGGCAACGGCCAGTGATGCACCGGGACGCCATCTGCTGCAACTCAAATATGACAGTACGGTGGTGGCAGCGGTTGCCACCGTTGAGGAATCCGAGTGAAACAAACCATTACCGCCATGAGTCTGGCGCTGATGTTGAGTGCCTGCTCTACCGTGTCCAACTGGACCAACAGTATTATCGGTGGTTCGGATAATGCCGACCCCCCTGCGCCATTGATTGATATTGCCGATCCGGTCCCCTTGAAGGAACTCTGGAGTACCCGTGTCGGTGTTGGCCATGACAAACAGTTCGTCAACCTGGCGCCGTTCGTCTACGGGGGGCAGCTGTTTGTTGCCGACCGCAAGGGGCGTGTGGTGGCGCTGGATGCCGAGACCGGGAAGGAAGACTGGGAAGTAAAGACAGAGGTCGCGATTTCCGGTGGGCCGGGGGCGGGCAGCGACGTGGTCCTCGTAGGTACCAGCGACGCCGAGGTGCTGGCGTTGAGTGCCGAAGATGGTTCCCTGTTATGGAAAGCTGCAGTGAGCAGTGAGGTGTTATCTGTTCCGCAGGTCGATATTGACAAGGTGATTGTACAAACGGCCGATGGCAATGTCACTGCGCTGTCCCTCGATAGCGGTGAACAGCTCTGGATACATGATCGCTCGGTACCGGTACTGACATTGCGCGGCACAAGCACACCGGCCGTTGAAGGCGGCCTGGTGGTTGCCGGGTTTGCCAATGGCAAGCTGGTTGGCCTGAGTGCGGAAAAGGGCTTTCCTGTCTGGGAGGCCAGTATCGCCATCCCGCAGGGTCGTTCCGAGATTGATCGCCTGGTGGATATCGACGGCGACCCGGTGATTGTTGGCGGTGTCGTCTACGTGACAACCTACCAGGGCCGCATTGCCGTGATCGAGGCACAAACGGGCAACCAGGGCTGGCAGCGGGACATGTCCTCACATGTGGGGCTCGGCGTTGACTTTTCGCAGGTGTATGTGACCGATGATGAAAGTAATGTCTGGGCACTGTCACGTTCGACCGGTGCGTCCGAGTGGCGCCTCGATGAGTTACTCAACAGGAAACTTACCGCGCCGGAACCCATCGGGGACTATGTCGCGGTTGGTGACCTTGAAGGCTATGTCCACCTGCTGTCCCGCTATGATGGACACATCGCGGCGCGCGCAAAGGTTGATGCTAAAGGTATCCGGGAGAGACCGTTGGCCAGCGGCGACATCCTCTATGTATACGGTAATTCAGGCAGGCTGTCGGCGTTTGCACTGCCCGGCGTGTAATGGAAAATGTTGTCGGGCTGCTTGCCCGATGACCCTGTCCGTCCTTTTATCCTGAGTTTTTTTAAAATCCCATGTTACCGGTAATCGCCCTCGTTGGCCGTCCAAATGTTGGCAAGTCAACCTTGTTTAACCGCATGACCCGGACGCGCGATGCGCTGGTTGCTGATGTGCCGGGACTGACGCGTGATCGCAAGTACGGTGATGGCCGGGTGGGCGAGCGGCCGTTTATTGTTATCGATACCGGCGGTCTGAGTGGTGAGTCCGATGACCTCGATGGCTTGATGGCGCAACAGGCCTGGCAGGCGATCGAGGAAGCGGATCTGTTGTTCTTCATGGTCGATGCGAGGGATGGTCTGAACGCCGATGACGAGGCCATTGCCACGGCGCTGCGGCGTACCGGCAAACCGCTGCTGCTGGTGATCAACAAGACCGATGGCATCGATGCGGACAGCGCCATGGGGGATTTTTATACGCTGGGCCTGGGTAACATGCATCCGATTGCAGCCGTGCACGGGCGCGGTGTGGCGGCGCTCATGGAGCATGCCATGGCGCAGCTGCCGGAATCCGTAGAGGAACCCGGCGAGTCAGGGGATGACGACAGCATCCGCGTCGCCGTGGTTGGCCGGCCCAATGTCGGCAAGTCGACATTGATAAACCGCATCCTGGGCGAGGAACGGGTACTGGCCTATGATCTGCCGGGCACCACGCGAGACAGCATCTTTATTCCCTTTATACGCGACGATGTTGCCTACACCTTGATCGATACCGCCGGTGTGCGCCGCCGCGCGCGGGTGAGGGAGACCATAGAGAAGTTCAGCGTGATTAAAACGCTGCAGGCCATCGATGCGGCGCATGTCGTGATACTGGTGCTGGATGCACAGCTGGAAATCAGTGAACAGGATGCCAGCCTCGCCGGGTATATTGCAGAAAAGGGGCGGGCGCTTATCGTGGCGGTCAATAAATGGGACGGGCTTGACGCGCATGAGCGCAACCGGATTACCGATCAACTGGACCGCCGGCTGCCGTTTCTTGGTTTTGCCACCATGCGTTTCATTTCAGCGTTGCATGGTTCCGGTGTAGGCGACCTGTTCCCGTATATTCAAAAGGCCTATGCCTCGGCCATGTGCGAGATGCCGACACCCCGGTTAACCGATATCCTGGAACGGGCGGTGCAGGAACATCAGCCACCACTGGTGCGCGGGCGTCGTATCAAGTTGCGTTATGCCCACCAGGGTGGCCGTAATCCTCCCGTTATCGTGATCCACGGTAACCAGACGGAACGCGTGCCGGCGACCTATAAGCGTTACCTGGTCAATGCCTTCCGCGAGGCGCTGAAATTAACAGGTACACCGATACGGATCGAATTCAAGACCGGCGACAATCCCTTCAAGGGCCGCAGGAATAAACTCACCGGGCGGCAGCACAAGCGCAAACAGCGCCTCATGCGGCACGTGAAGAAACGCTAGGCGTCCGAGGCGGGGCAGGTGTGGCTGGCTGTAAACGCAGGTCCTGGTTAAGCACTCAATTGCCTGCCAGTACGCCACTCAGGGTGTATCAGTGGTTCGCATAAAACGTCACTTAACATATAGCTCCAGCGTATAGTCATAAGCGGTACTTATTTAGCTAGCGTCAACGCGCCACTTTTGCCTGCTGCTGAGCAAGTGGTTAGGCACAAAATAACGAGACGAAACGATGACAATCAATGGTTCATGCTTTTGCGGTGCGATAAAGTACAAGGTCGATGGTGAATTGCGCGACGCACGCTCATGCCATTGCTCAATGTGTCGAAAAGCATTTAGTTCCCCAGCCTCCGCTTACGCCGTGGTCGAGCCCGAATCGTTCGAATGGCTCTCTGGCGAAAATCTCCTCACCAGCTACGAATCAAAGCATGGAGCAGGGCTTCAGTTTTGCAGCATCTGCGGCTCAACTTTGTGCGGAACGGTCGATGGAAAGGTTCACGGGGTTACGTTAGGGTGTGTTGATGGTGATCCGGGCATATCAATAGGCATGCATATCTTTGTTGGTTCAAAGGCGTCTTGGGAAGTAATCCCGGAAGGCGCACCTCAGTACGAGGAATGGCCGCCATCGGGTGAATCAAATGGTGCCTGACAATGCGTTCAAGCCGTTCGCTGCACATGCTCGGACGACTGGCTGCGCCGGCTGCGCATAACTTGGCGTCAGGCATATGAACAATACTGCACAGTCTTCAGTATTTAGACGGTTGATAAAGTGGCTGGTGCTGATCGTATTCATCATAGTGGCATTGCTTTATCTGAATAGCTCTATTTACAGTGCTTGGGTGTCAGGAGGACTGCCAAATCCATATCCCCCAGGGTGGTCTCGCCGAGCTATAGGACATATTTGTTTTGCATTGGCGGCATTATCTTTCGGACTGGGTGTATTTAAGGGTATCCAAACATTCCCAAGGGCGACTAAAGGATCTGCCTCATTTATTGTGCTCGGGGCATTGCTGACCCTTAGTCCGTATATCGGGCGCTTTGTATTAATCGATAGTTGCCTGGATCGAGGAGGAAGTTGGAATCGTGAAACACTTCAGTGCTCCGATGAATAGCGATATGCATAACAAGTCAGCCCTGCCCGACGATCAGACTCGCGCGGCTGGCTTCCAACGTTAGGCTGGCCGTGCCCATGGGAGAGGATCCATTGTTCAAGGTATTCGGTACGTGCTACGAAACGGACACTACGATCCTGGCGACCGACCCGTATACGACAGATCGAGACAATATGGTTTCGATGGCGCAACAGCTACTCCGCTCAGACGGGGACTATTTTGGGGTGATTGACGAGAACAACGTAACACTGCAGTTCATGATGGATGATGCGGGCGGGGTATGGATGGAAATTCCGATTCCGTCGAAGAATGGATCCTACGGCAAAAGAATCCAGATCCAGGATCTTGAGGGCACACTACTTTTGGTAGGAGTCTGTTTTGAGCCGGAGGAGATTGGAGGAATGGAGTTTCAACAATGGTGAGGTGCCAGCCTAACATTGCCGATTTTACTGCCGGAAGTACCGTAGCGTTTTCCGGCGGACTCTTTGGCACATTTGACCAAGCGGGAATAAGAGAGGAAGTTGCCGACTTTCTCAAAGCGGGCAATATCGTGCACTTCATAGAAGATCATTAGCGCGAGTATCTTGCCGATACCGGGTACGGAACGCAGACGATAGTAGGTGTTGGCATCA
>CAMYIO010000108.1:2984-10610 GCA_947258515.1 uncultured Ectothiorhodospiraceae bacterium | reverse complement strand
GCCTGATCGACTTTGTCAGACTCAAGCACGAGGAGAATGTACAGTTCAAGGAGCGTCTGCCTCCACCTCCTCCGGAAAGAACCGCGCCACCACCCCGGCCGCAACTCGACCTGCACGCCGCACCACAGCCGGCCCTGCCACAACTGGATATGGCCATGAACCTGGATATTCCATTGAGCTTTGGTGAGGGTCCCGTTCTCGGGCCGGTTGTTGCTGCCCAGGTGGATAGCGGCTTCGTTCCCCTCTCCCGGCAGCCACCTGAATATCCCTTCAAGGCAGCCCGCCGCGGCATCGAGGGATGGGTACGTGTTGCATTCGATGTTACCGAGACAGGCGATGTTGAAAATGTCGAAGTCATTGAATCGGATCCGCCCGGGGTCTTTGATATCGCTGCAAGCCGTGCCGTGAGTCGCTGGCGTTTCAAGCCCCGCATCATCGATGGCCAGGCAGTGGCCGGCAAAGCCTCGCAGGTCGTCGAGTTCGAACTCGACAAGTAGACATGCGCACTGTTGCCGTCCGCAGTCCGAAGTCACCCCGCCCCGGCCGTGGATGCATCCCGGCAATGCTGCTGGTACTCACGCTGATGGGTTTAGCGCTGCCGGCACATGCGGCCGCTGGCAAGGCGCTTTCACCCACTACTTACAAGACACTCACCAGCATCCAGCAGCAAATGGATCAGGGCAAGGACAGTGCGGCCCTTGCGGCACTGCAAAAACTGCTCGGGGAATCCGGACAGTCGGCTTACGAACAGGCCGTTACGCAGCAAATGCTCGGGTATGTGCAGATCAACCGCGGCGCCTATGCTGCCGCAGTGAAAGCCTTTGAGCAGAGCCTCGCGCTGCAGCAGCTGCCGGATAGGACAGCACAAAACCTGCGCTACAACCTCGGACAACTCTACCTGGAGCAGGACCTGCCGGACCAGGCCATCGTCATCCTTGAGGTGTGGTTTGACAAGCAATCCAGTCCCACTGCAGAGGCGCATGTTCTGCTTGCACAGGCCCTGGCGCAGAAAAAACAGTACCGTAAGGCCATCCCGCAGTTACAGAAGGCAAACAGCCTGTCCGGGGTGCCACATGCCGAGTGGTATGAAGCGTTGCTGGCCATGCACTATGAATTGCAGTCCTACCCGGACTGCGTACCCCTGTTGAAAAAGATGATCCGCCTGTTTCCTCAACAGGGCCATTATTGGCAACAGCTGGCGAGCGTTTATTTGACCCTGGATGACCGGGACACCGCACTTGCTGCACTGGAACTTGCCTTCAGCAACGGCGTATTGAACAACGAGCAGGCCCTGCTGCAGCTGGCACAGCTCTATCTGGCCAGCGGCGTCCCCTACAAGGCGGCACGTCTGATCGAACAACAGATCGGGAGTGGTGCCATCAGCAACACGGCACCACACCGTGAGTTGCTTGCCCACGCCTGGAGCAGTGCCCGGGAACGCAAGCAGGCCATCAGCGCTCTTCAGCGCGCCATGCAGGATGGCGCCACACCCGGGCTGCGCATGAGACTGGCCCGCTGGTATGTCGAAGCCGCTGAATGGCGTGCCGTAACCGAAGTACTCGCTCCCTTGAAGGGTAAGGAAAACGACCGTACGACCTCACAGGCCCGGCTGTTGCTGGGCATGGCCTATTTCGAACTGGGTGATACAGATGCGGCGCGCGAGACCTTCAGACTGGCCCGGGAATACCCGGGAACAAGACAATCTGCCCAACAGTGGCTGGACTTTATCGGCGCACCGGGCACACCTGCTGTCCAGCCCGTTACTCTCCGCACACAAAAAAGGCCGGTGCGATTACCGGCCTCCATTGCACACAATGGTTGAAATTACTCGTCTTCTTCAGCCTGCCGGGGAGCGAGCTCGCCGAACCATTTCTCGCCAAGTGCATCAAGCAGACCTGTCTGACTGACACGTTCAAGGAAGTTTTCGGTCCAGTTGATGAACAGTGGATCATCACCCGGCACAGCAACACCGATTGGTTCATAGGATAACAGCGATATCACCGTTACGAAGCCCGCGTCCGGGTTGTTCTTGATCGTTGCCAGACAGACGGGAAAATCAGTCAACATACCATTGACCTTGTCAGAGGTTACCAGTTTGGCACCTTCCACGTTATTGTCGACGGACGTGACGATCACATTGGGCATCAGGGTGCGAACGAATTTTTCACTGGTGGAATCCTTAAGGACAGCCAGACGAACATCCTTGACATCGAGATCCTCGGCGTCATCCGCTTCGGCCAGATTTTCTTCCCTGGTAACGATACACTTGCCGGAGGTCAGGTACGGACCGATGAAGGCGACGTCCATGTTGCGAGAGGGATTGATGGTCATGTTGGAGAGCACCACATCGACCTTGCCACTGCGCAGGGCCGGGATCAGTTCCTTGAATGGCATGACCCTGGTGACCAGTTTCACCTCCATGGACTTGGCCATCAATCTGGCCAGGTCGATATCCAGACCTGCCAAAGTCCCGTCTGCCTGCCTGAATGTCATTGGGTCCATGGTTGCGGAAGTGCCCAGTACCAGTTCACCACTCTTCTGAATTCGCGTCATCACGGGCGTGCCATCCGCCGCCAGCGCAGCCGTGCTGCCAATAGTGAAAATCAGAAGGGAGAAAAGCACGCCGTAGCGACGAAATATTTTTTTCATATCGTTGTTCCTGTTGATAGTAATGAATGGCTGCTTCGCATGCACAGGGTTTAAGCTGAAGCGATGCAGGGACGGATTTAAACACATATGTTCCGGCTCTGAAAGCTGCGCGCAGTGAATCACATGCATCGGCACCCGCTTGATCAGTACTTCTCCGGGATGAATTTCCTGCCCTCAAGCGTCGCCCGGTCATTGTACTTGCCTTTCGTACTGCGCTTGCCCAGATCGATCTTCTCACGTGGTAATTCTTCGTAGGGGATCTGTGTCAGCAAATGGGCGATGCAGTTGAGGCGTGCCCGCTTCTTGTTATCCGAACGCACAATGTGCCAGGGTGCATGATCGGTGTCGGTGGCCTCCAGCATCCTGTCCCTTGCTTTCGAGTATTGATACCAGCGCGTGTAGGACGCCACGTCCATGGGACTGAGCTTCCAGACCTTGCGTTGATCATTGATGCGCGACTGGAAGCGGCGGTCCTGTTCTTCCATTCCCACATCGAACCAGTATTTGATGAATATGATGCCCTTTTCAATGAAATAGCGCTCGAATTCCGGGCAGTCAAGCAGAAACTGCTGATACTCTTTATCGCTACAGAAACCCATGACATGCTCGACGCCGGCGCGGTTGTACCAGCTGCGATCGAAGAGCACCACCTCTCCGGCAGCCGGAAAATGGGCAAGGTAGCGTTGTATGTACAGCTGGGTCTTCTCCCGTTCCGTGGGCGCGGGGAGTGCCACAACCCGGAACGTGCGTGGGCTGACACGCTCGGTGATGCGCTTTATAACACCACCCTTGCCGGCCGCATCCCTGCCCTCGAACACGACAATAACGCGCAGACCCTTTTGCTTCACCCAGTACTGCATCTTTACCAGCTCACCCTGGAGCTTCTCAAGTTCGGATTCGTATTCCTTTCGCGACAGCTTGTTTTCCCTGGCCTCTGTGGCCGCGGCCATTTCAGCCTTTTTGTCGCCGCCCCTGTTTTTTTTCCTGCCCATCGTTCTCTCCTCGCGATCTGGTGAATGCTCATACCACCAGCGGTTCAGTTAAAAGTTTATTATCGCTACCCGGGTAAAGGTAACAAATTTGAGCCGCTCGAGTAATAATCAATGAATTGCCCGGTGCATTCAGACAAGGACTTGTACACGGGCGTCGGAACTGCAACCATTGTAGACCAACGCCTCTGATGTAAAAGGACAGTATGCCCGGACAACTGAACCTCCAGTTCCCCAGCCCGGATAACCTGCGTGTGGTACTTGCAGACAGCTGGCTGTTAACTGACAGCCGTCCTTCTCCCGACGATATCGCCCTGCAACTGCAGTCCCGCAGCGACATACACAGCATCAGCTTCGACGGCACTGCCGTCACTCAATGGGACAGCGGTCTGCTGATATTTCTCGCCCGTGTTTTCCAGCTGGCCGGCGAACACAGCATCAACATCGATCCAGACGGGCTGCCCGACGGTGCCCGGCGCATGATGACACTGGCAACGGCGGTCCCCGCGAAGGAAGACACGGGCAAACACAGCGAACATCCACCCCTGCTGGAACGAATCGGCCTGAGATCACTGTCGATGTGGCGCGCGGCCCCCGAAATGCTGCAATTCCTGGGCGACGTCACTCTCAGTTTCGGCAGGCTGTTACGTGGCACGGCACAGTTCAGGCGTTCCGACCTCATGCTGATCGTAGAGGATGTCGGACCGCACGCGCTGCCGATTGTCTCCCTGATCAGCTTTCTCGTCGGTCTGATCGTCGCCTACATGGGTGCCGTGCAGCTGGCACAGTTCGGTGCCCAGATCTACATCGCCAACCTGGTCAGCCTTGGCATGACGCGCGAGATGGGCGCCCTCATGACCGGCATCATCATGGCCGGGCGGACCGGTGCCGCCTTTGCCGCCCAGCTCGGCACCATGCAGGTGAACGAGGAAATCGATGCCTTCAGGACACTGGGTTTCAACCCGATCGACTTCCTCGTCCTGCCGCGCATGCTGGCCCTGGTCCTGATGATGCCCCTGCTGGTGTTGTACGCCGGCATCGTCGGTATTACCGCCGGGATGTTCGTTGCGGTCACTGCCTTCGATATCAGCACCTTCGAGTATTACCAGCAAACCGTGCGTTCCATGGCATGGACGCATATCTGGGTCGGCGTGATCAAGGGTACGGTGTACGGCATACTGATCGCCTTTGCAGGCTGCCTGCGCGGCATGCAGTGCGGACGCAGTGCCCAGGCCGTCGGCGAAGCCACCACCTCTGCCGTGGTGACCGGCATCCTGTTCATCGTCATCGCCGCCTCGCTGCTGACCATCATGTTCCAGGAGCTGGGGATCTGATATGGAAGCGACAACCGTGCTGTATGAAACCGACCCGGATGCCCACATCAGCGTACAGGATCTCACCATGGCGTACGGTGACTTCGTCATCCAGCGCGACCTCAATTTCACCATCCGGCGTGGTGACATCTTTATCATCATGGGTGGTAGCGGCTGCGGAAAAAGCACCCTGTTGCGCCATCTGATCGGGCTCAAGGCGCCGGCCAGCGGCAGGGTGCTGTATGACGGCATCAGCTACTGGGAGTCATCACCCGCCGACCAGCAACGCATCAAGCGGGGCTTCGGCATGAGTTTCCAGAGCGGTGCCCTGTGGAGCTCCCTGACACTGGCCGAGAATGTTGCCCTGCCACTCGGTGAATACACAGACCTCACAGCGGCCGATATCGCGGAGGTCGTGTCGCTGAAACTCTCGCTGGTCGGGCTGTCCGGTTTCGAGGAATTCTATCCGTCCGAAATCAGCGGCGGCATGCAGAAACGTGCCGCACTGGCCCGCGCGATTGCACTTGACCCCGCGATCCTGTTCTTCGACGAGCCCTCGGCCGGGCTGGATCCGATCAGTTCGCGGCGGCTCGACGACCTGATACTGGAACTGCGTGTCAGCCTCGGCACCACCATCGTTGTCGTGACCCACGAACTGGCCAGTATCTTCACTATCGCCGACAACGTGGTTTTTCTCGATGCGGAAACGCGTACCATGATTGCAACCGGTAACCCGAAGACACTGCGGGACGAAAGCCCCGACCCGCGCGTCAGACGATTTCTCAATCGAGGTGAGATATGAGCAAGCAAGCCAGTCCCACACTGATCGGCATTTTTGTCGCGGGTGCCATCGGGCTGATCGTGGCAGGCATCCTGATAATCAGCGGCGGCAAACTGTTACTTACCGATAAGACCAACTATGTCCTCTATTTCAAGGGATCGGTCAAGGGCCTCAATATCGGCTCACCGGTGAGTTTTCGCGGCGTCAATATCGGTACCGTGACCGATATCCAGCTGGTGGTCGGCGAACAGGGTTCCGATATCCGCATACCGGTGATCGTCGAAATCGACAATACGAAGTTCCTCAGCAGCCAGACCGGCAAGTCAATGATGGGCGGTGATGACAGCATCGCCGAACTGGTCACGGCCGGCCTGCGCGCCCAGCTGCAGTTGCAGAGCCTGCTGACCGGCCAGCTGTTTATTCAAATCGATTTTTTTCCCAGCACGGAGGCAAACCTGGTCGAAGAAAACAGGTACCGACGCTCATACAAGGAAATACCGACCATCCCCACGCCAATCGAGATAATCGGCAAACTCCTGGCCAATCTGCCCGTGGACAAGCTCAAGGAGCAACTCCTGTCCAGCATCGAGGGAATCGACAGGCTGGTAAATTCCGAGGAACTGCAGCAATCGATCTCTGCACTGCGCGCGTTGCTGGAAGATTTTCGCCAGCTGGTTACCAATCTCGACCGGCAGATCGAGCCGGTCGCCAGCAACGTCAACCTGACACTGAATGACGCCCGCAAGGCCCTGCAAAAGGCCGGCACTGCACTGGATGATGTTCGCGGTACGATGAAGCAGGCTGATACGACACTGCAATCGGCCGATGCGTTGTTCAGTGACGAGCAGGTTCTGACCGCACTCGATAACGCCCTCAATGAAATCGCGTCGGCCGCTTACGCCGTCCGCATCCTGGCCGAGGCCATCAATAACCAGCCCGAGTCCCTGATCAGGGGCAGACAATAGACCGGAGAAACCGCATGCGTCCGATACTCCATACCTTTTTGGTCGGCCTCTGCCTGGCGCTGCTCGCAGGCTGCGGCGTCACAAAGCCATCCAGATATTACCTGCTGACACCGGTCGATGAGGTCACTGCCGCTGCGGTGAGTAGTCCGGCAGCGGCACTGGGGATCGGGCCGGTTGCCTTTCCCGCCTATCTCGATCGCCCGGAGATCGTCGTCCGCAGCAGCGGCAACGAGTTGAATTATGACGGCTCACACCGCTGGGCGGAGCCGCTGAAGACGGCGTTCAGCCGTACTCTTGCAGAAAATCTGTCGATCATGCTGCCCACTGACCGCACAGTGATTCACCCCTGGCCGCGATCGACGCTGCTGAATTATCAAGTGACCGTTAACGTCACACGTTTTGATGCCAGTGCCAGTGGCACGGTTATCCTCACAGCAGCCTGGGAACTCATCCGCTCCGGTGACGACACCGTCATGAAGCGCAGCAAGGCGACCTACACCGAAACCGCCGGCAGCAGCATCTACGCGGCGATCGTTGCCGCACAAAGCCGTGTCGTGGAACAGCTCAGCCTGGACATTGCAGCGGCGATCAACAGTGCCGGATTGCCCACGGCCCAGCCAAGGTGATCCCGGGCTGATTTGGAAGCCACTGGCAACCATTATTCGCCATGCTACTTACTGCGCTGGTGACTTTTCAATGCCTGTCTGGACTGACGAGCCGGGGTACCGAGTGGGATCCAGGGGTCCCGTAGATGAAGACAGTCCAATCGTTGCGTTGGTGGGGTATTCACGGCCCTGCCGACAGCTCTCGCAGAAAAGACCCGCTTAAAGCGCCATACATTTGACGCAGATCAATACAAAATTCACCTGGATAATTTAGAGTTCTCCGACTGTTAAATAATAGTAAGAATTGTTTGTGAGGCGATAGGA
>CAMYIO010000108.1:0-2964 GCA_947258515.1 uncultured Ectothiorhodospiraceae bacterium | reverse complement strand
TCGCAAGTAGCTCTCGGCTTTATCCAGCCTGGCAGAAACCGGGTAATGCCGGTGACGACGCTGACTGGACGATTGATGACCTGTTAAATTATGCAGGATAATGACTGATCAGGGTGCTTGTTGCTGCGACAACGTGTGTAAGCGTCACTCCGCCACGCGCTTCCTGATAAATTCCTGTTCCAGTTTGCTGATGCAGTGACCGACAAGCCGCTGTTGCGGGTGGCTCAATTTTACAAACCGGGCACCGATCAGCTGCCGGTCACGCGACGGAAGAGTGTGACGCAACTCGACGTCACAATACAGCCACACATCATCGGGCAATTCGAGTGCGCAGTCATGCAACAGGCCGTGTTTCACGGCAGGTGGGCCTTCGGGAAAGATTATGCCGGCACCACTGTGTGATAAATCATGCAGTACACCCTCGACCACTGTCCCGTCGCTGCATTCGAGAATGACGCGCAGTGACTGTGCCATGGGAATATGAGCCCGGTAGTCGCTGCGACGCTGCCGGTATTCAAGTTTCCCGGGCAGCTTCGCATGGTAGGTAACCATATTATTCCGGTTATCCACACGCTCCAGCGTGGTAATGAAGCGGATATCGATACCCTCCAGTTTTCCCGTGACCTGAAGGGTACGCTCTGCAAGCAGCGCCTTGTGGCCGGTAGCCGGCAGCAGTTCATCCAGTAAAACATACGAGCTGTCGATAGCCACGATACTGCTGGTGTAATGCTCGCGGTGGCCGGGAATCTCGACGGTGAGGAATGAGTGTTGTTTTGCCAGCCGTTCGAGCAGATTCACCACACGTACCGTGTCCGTTATCTGTTCACAGTCAGGCAGGGACCGGGATGAGCGGCTGCGTGCTTTTGTCGTCATAGTGACAACACTGATTGCTGTAATAAACCTGTTTCCATTATGTTCCTGCCGGTAGTGTTGTCACCGCTTCTAATGCGGCATGTCTGTTTTGTCGCCAGGCTCATGGACATTCTTGCCCGGATATTCACCGCATAATCCATGTACGGCAAGCATACCGCACACATCTCGACACAATCCACCCGGACAAACGCCATCGTGGGCAGGCCTGCAGGAGCCGGCTCACCAGAAGGCCACGACCAGCCACAGGGTTAACAGCAGCAGCCCCGCTGCCTGGACGCGATAGTCGCTCCACCACGCACCCGGCACGGTACTGGCCAGGATCTCCGGCCGGTAGGTGAAGCGCGCAACCTGCTGCGCCGTGGGTGGCGCTGTCAAGTACGCGGTGAACCAGAACAGCACACTGCTCACCGCAAAGATCAAGACGGCGATCAGGGTAAAGTGCAGTTCCAGCCAACCCGTCAACGTCGCGACGAAGCATGCCGCGGAGACAGCATGCCCGCCCATCCCGCGCGTGGCCAGAACAGGCCGAACAGAAAGATCACCACCACCGGCGGCACCAGGAACGCCAGCGCCGTTTGCAGATAGTGGAACAGTCCCTCGAAACCGCCGATGGCCGGTGCGATCAGTGCGGACAGCAGCATGAACACGACAATGGCGATGCGTCCGATCCAGGCCGTGTGGCGCGGCGTAAGCTGCGGCCACGTTGGCTTGACGAAATCCAGCGTCACCAGTGTGGCGGCCGAGTTCAGGGTCGAGTCGATACTGGACATCAGCGCCGCCACCAGTGCCGCGAGCACCAGTCCGGCCAGCCCCGGCGGTAACAGTGTGCCAATGAGCGCGGGGAACACCTGATCCCCCTGCTCAAGTCCGGGCAGGAAAATGCTCGCCATCACGCCGGGCAGCACCATCAGGAACAGCACCGTCAGTTTCAGCAGCCCGGCGAGCAAGGCACCGCGACGGGCATCGGCGATGCTGCGCGCACCCAGTACCCGCTGCACAATGAACTGGTTGGTGCACCAGAAATAAAACCCCAGTATCGGCACGCCCAGCAGCGTACCCAGCCACGGCAGGTTCTCATCCGTGAGCGGCAACATCAGGGACAGGTGCGCAGGCGGGGTTTGCGCCACCAGCAGTGACCAGGAAAAATCCAGCTGTGCAAACGCCAGGACCGCGACGACTGTTGAGCCGGCAAGCAGGATCAGCGCCTGTAGCACATCGGTATAGACCACCGCGGCGAGCCCGCCGGCTGCAGTGTAGAGTCCGGCAATGGCCGCCAGCAACAATGCAGCACTGAACAGGTCCAGCCCCGGTAAAAATACGCTGAGCACGATGGCGCCGGCAAACAGCGTGCCCGCGGTATCCACCACGATATTCGCAATTATCGTCAGCAGCGAAAAATAGCGGCGCACATGCCGGTTATAGCGGCATTCCAGGAACTCAGGGACCGTGCCAATGCGCGCATTCAGATACAGCGGCACCAGCACCAGCGCCAGCACCACCAGGATCGGGGCGGCCATCCATTCGTAGTTCGCCACTGCAATGCCCCAGGTGTATGCCGCACCGGCGAGACCGATCATGGTGGTGCTGGAGATATTCGAGGCAAACAGCGACAGGCCGATCGGCAGCCAGCCCAGCCGCCGGCCGGCCAGGAACAGGTCCTCGGCGTTATGGGTACGCCGCGCGATACGAACACCGATGATAAATACCAGCAGGAAGTAGCTGGCAATGATGGTGAGATCAATCGTGCTCAGTGTTATTGCCTGCATGTTTAGCTACCGCCGCGTTTAATGGAACACAGACGAGCCGTGATTATCGCGACCCGCTAACTTGTCCAGGAAAGTTGGCGACCAGGCAGACGAAGAACTTGCGCGGCAGGTGCCAGCAGGCGGTTTACAGGATGTCCTTGCATATCCATGCATCTTCGTCACCGGCAATCTGATCGTAGAACACAGCGAGTGCAGAGTCATCATTCCGTACCTGCCGTGCGGGCAGGGTGTTGCACGGATTCGGCATATCGCTGACTGCCTACCTGTCCGCTGCTGCGGAGAAACCGTCACATCCATTTCTTGAGCTTGAACAGCCAGATCTGAA
>CAMYIO010000107.1 GCA_947258515.1 uncultured Ectothiorhodospiraceae bacterium | reverse complement strand
CTGGCTGTCGGTGCCCTATGTCATGGCCGCACAGGCCCTGTCCGGCATTGCCAAGGACCTGAACAAGATGTCGGCCAAGGCGAGCGTCAAGATGCTGGCCGGGGATGGAAGCGAATCGAAGCTGTTCCGCTGGGTGGCGGCATTAACGGGTTCCAAGAACGCCCTCAAGGGGGCGGGCTTTTTTGTCGGGGCGGCACTACTCGAATGGATTGGTTTCCGCGGTGCCCTGGCGCTACTGGCGAGTATGTTGTTGCTGGTCCTGATCATCACCGCCGTATTGCTGCCCAGGGGCTTCGGCAAGATGAAGTCCAAGCCGAAGTTTACCCAGGTGTTCTCCAATACACCGGCGATCAACTGGCTGTCGGCGGCACGCTTTTTCCTGTTTGGCTCGAGGGATGTGTGGTTCGTGGTCGGGCTGCCGGTGTTTCTCTACTCGGTGCTCGGCTGGAGCTTCACTCAAGTCGGCGGTTTCATCGCCCTGTGGGTGATCGGTTACGGTATCGTCCAGGCCAGTGCCCCCCGGCTGATTCGCCGTAGTCACCACGGGCAGGGGCCCGGTGGCGGGACGGCACGGCTGTGGGCCTTTATCCTGGCAGTCTTCCCGGCCGCGATGGCACTGGCGCTGCAGTCCGGGCTGGACCCGACGCGGGTGCTGGTTACCGGGCTGGTGCTGTTCGGGGTGGTATTCGCCATCAATTCGGCGGTGCACTCCTACCTGATCCTGGCCTACTCGGACTTCGACAAGGTGTCCATGAACGTGGGCTTCTATTATATGGCCAATGCCGGCGGTCGCCTGACCGGAACCATTCTCTCGGGCCTGGTTTACCAGACCCAGGGGCTGACCGGTTGCCTGTGGTGGTCGGCGGCGTTCGTACTGGCAGCGGCGGTGTTGTCGTTCAAGCTACCTGCCGTCGAGCCACAGGCCGACACCGGACAGCATTCAGCCCCTGTTTAAGGCGTTTGCGGACACATGGCCTTCCGTTGCGCCGGCTCGCGATCCGTCCTTCTGCATATTCGTGCACGGTAGCAGTGCCGTTTTTGATATCTCAACGCAGGCGCACACTCACAGTGAGACTGCTAAACTTAAATTGAGGCATCCACTGGTACACAGTAACAGGATGGTCAGATCATGGACACAAGAGCAGAACTTGAAGCCACCATTTACGACATGGTGCAGGCTGGCAAGGGCATTCTGGCAGCCGATGAAAGTGCGCCGACAATTGCCAGGCGCTTTGCCGCTATCGACGTCGAGTCAACGGAAGAGAACCGTCGCAGTTATCGTGGCATGCTATTCAGCACACCGGGTCTTGATGAGTTCATCAGTGCCGTTATCCTCTTTGAAGAGACGCTGACGCAACAGTCGGATGAGGGCATGGCGTTGCCGGAAGTGCTTGCCAGAAAGGGCATTGTGCCCGGTATCAAGGTGGACAAGGGCCTGCAGCCACTGGCGAATGCAGCGGGCGATAAGGTGACGCAGGGGCTGGATGGGCTTGCCGAACGCCTGCAGCTCTACAAGACACAGGGGGCGCGCTTTGCCAAGTGGCGCGAGGTCTACCCGATCACTGCGCACAACCCGACCGCACTCGGTCTCGAGGTGAACGCGGAGATGCTGGCGCGTTATGCCGCTATCTGCCAGACAGAAGGGTTTGTACCGATTGTGGAACCCGAGGTTCTGATCGACGGCGACCACAGCATTGAACGCAGTGCGGAAGTGATCGAGGCGGTGCTGCACGCCGTGTTCCATGCCCTGCATCGACACAGGGTGGTCCTAGAATGCATCGTGCTCAAGCCCAGCATGGTGACCCCGGGCAAGGAACATCCGGTCAGGGCCACGCCCGAAGAGGTAGCCGAGGCAACCGTCAGGGTATTTCGACGCGTGGTACCGGCAGCCGTACCGAGTATCAACTTCCTCTCCGGCGGTCAGACCCCGGAAGAGGCAACGGCGAACCTCAATGCCATGAATGAACTGTTCAAGGATGCGCCCTGGGAGCTGTCATTCTCCTACGGACGAGCCTTGCAGGAGCCAGCACTGAAGGCCTGGCAGGGCAAGGCGGAAAATGCGGCCGCAACACAGCAGGCCCTCTATCAACGTGCCTTTCTGAATGGCGCTGCACGAACCGGCGACTATGCGCCTGTGATGGAAACGGAAGCGTTTATCTAGGGAACCTCTGATTAATACATGTAGCACGTCATTGCGAGCAAAGCGAAGCAATCTCGTTACCAGTGAATCAACGAGTTACAGATTGCTTCGTCACTTTGTTCCTCGCAATGACGACACATCAGAGGTTCCCTAGCCCCCCTTGCTACGCCGCTGTGCCAACTGCAGTTACAGCCGCTCCGGTAAATGTTTGCGAATCTCGAGGGCATCATACTGTCCGAGATTTTTCTCGATTTCGGAAATCTTCAATCCCGAGGCTGCCTTCAGTTGCTCGCGCAGCAAACCCAGCAGCGACGGGCCGGTCACCAGCAGCAGGCGGTCGCAGCGTCCTTCATTATGTGCCGCCCGCACATGGTCGGCAATCTGTTTGGCGAAGCGGATCGTCTCTTGCTGGTCGGGTCCGACGGATGAGCCCATGGCATGGCGTCCCTGGCCCTTGCTGTCGAAGCTGCGCCCGGGGCGGTCGGAGGTCAGCGTCTGCTCATGCTCACGTGCCAGCGGATGTTCCAGCACACTCTCCTCTACCAGTGCCCCACGGGGGTCTGCGACGCTAAAAATCCGGGCCTTGCTTTTATCTGCAACCATTACCCAGTGTTTTGACATGACACCTCCTGACGCATCTATTAAGTCTGATACATTATTCCTGTGTTCTTAAGTATAGATGCTGTCAGCGCTTTCCTGTTTGATCGGGATCATGCTTTCGATACTTTCAGAATTTCATCTACCCCGGGTTGCACTATACTTTACTGTATAAACAGGCAATCGCTTGAATTTAGCATCAGGAGGTCGAAGATGGCAGTGGCAGAGACCGTACAACGTTTTCTTGAACAACATGCAGTTGATTATGAACTGGTACCACATCCGCACACGGGTTCCAGCCACGAAACAGCCGTGGCTGCTCACGTCAGTGACGATCATCTCGCCAAGGCTGTCATGGTCGAGGATATGGACGGCCATGCCATGGTCGTGGTGCCGGGTGGTCACTGGGTCGAGGTCGAACACCTGAGAAAGGAGCTGAAGCGGGACCTTCGCCTCAGCACCGAGGAGGAGTTCGCAAAACTGTTCAGCGATTGCGAACCAGGGGCCGTTCCACCGCTTGGCCCGGCTTATGGCATCGAGACCTTTCTCGACGAGGCACTCACCAGTCTTGCCAATGTCTATTTTGAGGCGGGTGACCATGAGCAGCTGGTTCACACAACAGGTGAAGATTTTCAAAAGCTGCTGGGCGGCGTGCGACACGGTTACTTCAGTCATGAAGATTGAATCGTGAAGTCCGTGACTGACTACCGCGAGCGATGCATCGCAAGCGGCGATTGATCAGGGGCCTCGACTATGTTCTGCTGCTGGGACTCATGCCCGGGGCAGGCGTCATGTGCATGACACGCATGCCGGGTGAATTCTGGTCGGGTGTTTTACCAGCACTCACCGCGGAGCAGGGACGGCTTGCCGGTCGCCTTGAAAAAATGTCTCGGTGCTGAGTGAGGCGACCGGTGTCAATGAAGGCGGGATGCTTTGCACATAGAATGCAACCAGGGACACTCCGGGTTATTGCCGCAACCCGGCTTCATCGTGCCTTCAGTCAGAACAACGCCTGCTGCAGCAATAATGAAGACACCAGACGCTGTGTCCTCTGCAAGCACAGACAATAATCGACCAGGACCGAAATATGACAATTAAAAAACTGCAACCGGATCTGCTTTACCAGCACTGTGATCCGGAAATGTTTGACTTCGACACGACGGCGTCGCTGCAGGATCTTAAGGAAGTCATTGGACAGCCGCGGGCAGTCGAGGCAGTCAGGTTCGGTATTGGCATCCAGCACAAGGGTTACAACCTGTTTGCGCTGGGTCCGACCGGTACCGGTAAACATGCGCTGGTACAGCGTTATGCCTCTGAGCAGGCAAAGGCCGGACCACTTCCGCCTGACTGGTGCTATGTCAATAATTTCCAGAAGCCCCATCAGCCGCGCACACTGAGCATGCCCCCCGGACGGGGTGTAACGCTGGAACAGGACATGGACCAGCTCATAGAAGATTTATATGCGAGTATTCCCACGGTCTTCGAAAGCGACGAGTATCGCACCCGCTCCCAGGCAATCGAAGAAGAACTCGACGAAAAAAAGGAACAGGCGCTGAAAGAGATACAGGCCGATGCAGAAGCAAAGCACATCGCCCTGATTCGCACACCGACCGGTTTTACCCTGGCACCGGTGCGCAAGGAGGAGGTCCTCAGCCATGAGGACTTTGAAAAACTTTCCGGGGAAGAGCGCAAGCGCATCGAGAAAGATACCGAGGAATTGCAGGAGCGCCTGCGCAACATGCTGCACGAGGCACCGAAGTGGGAAAAGCAGGTCCGTGAAGCCATGACCGCTCTCAACCGTGAAATGGCGGCCGGTGCCATTTCGCACCTCATCGACACCTTGCAGGAAGCCTATCGGGATCTGCCGGCTGTTATCAACTATCTTGATGAGGTGGAAAAGGACATCATCGAGAATTTTCGCCATTTTCTTCGCCATGAAGCGGAGAAACACGGCTTTCAGGTGCCCGGTATAGAACTGCCGCAGCGTGATGAAGGCATGCAGGTGGGTACGCGCTACCGGGTCAATGCCTTTATTACGCATGATGATCAGGACGGCGCGCCCGTTATATATGAAGACCACCCCAGCTATAACAATCTCATCGGGCGGGTCGAGCACCAGGCAGAGCTGGGTGCACTGATCACCGACTTCACCATGATCCATGCCGGTGCCCTGCATCGCGCAAACGGCGGCTACCTGATCCTTGATGCACTCAAGGTGTTGATGCAGCCATTTGCCTGGGATGGCCTGAAGCGTGCATTGCAGTCAGGTGAAATGCGTATTGAATCACTGGCCCAGCTAATGAGTCTGGTGAGCACCGTCTCGCTTGAGCCGGAGCCGATTCCCCTGAATGTCAAGGTTATCCTGCTGGGCGAACCGCATATCTACTACCTGCTCTCGCTGTACGATCCCGAGTTCAAGGAGTTGTTCAAGGTTGCCGTGGATTTTGACTACCGCATGGACCGCAACCCGGAAACACAGCGGCTCTATGCACGCATGATCGGGACGCTGGTGCGTGAGGAAAACCTGCAGCACCTGGACCGTTCCGCGGTTGCACGCGTCATAGAATACAGTGCCCGGCTGCTTGAGGATGGCGAGAAACTGCTGACCCACAACCGCAGCCTCGCGGACATACTGCGCGAGGCAGGATACTGGGCAACACAACATGAACATGCCACGGTTACCGCCGGGGACGTGCAGCAGGCCATTGACGCGCGCATCTATCGTGTTGACCGTATCCGCGAACACATGCAGGAGGAGATCCGGCGTGGCACGCTGCTGATCGACACGTCGGGAGAAAAAACCGGCCAGGTGAATGGCCTCTCGGTGCTTGGCCTGGGCAATTTCATGTTTGGCCGACCGTCACGCATCACGGCCCGCGTACGCATGGGCGACACTAATGTGGTGGATATCGAGCGCGAAGTCGAGCTGGGAGGCCCCATTCATTCCAAGGGTGTCTTCATACTCTCGGCATTCCTCGGCGCACGCTATTCGCTTGATCACCCGCTGGCGCTCTCTGCAAGCCTGGTATTCGAACAGTCGTACGGCGAGGTGGAAGGCGACAGCGCCTCATCGGCGGAACTCTATGTACTGCTCTCGGCACTGGCGGATGCACCCATACGGCAATCTCTGGCCGTCACCGGTTCGGTCAACCAGCTGGGCGAAATCCAGCCGATTGGCGGCGTCAACGAGAAGATCGAGGGCTTTTTCGATATCTGCAAGGCTCGCGGCCTGACTGGAGACCAGGGTGTCATCATCCCTGCAACGAATGTCAAACACCTGATGCTGAATGCGGAAGTGCGCGAGGCAGTCGCGGCCGGGAAATTTGCCATCCATGCTATCGACACTGTCGATGATGGCATCGAGGTGCTCACCGCCATACCGGCCGGACAACGCGATGGGCAGGGACAGTTTCCCGAGGGCAGTATCAACCGTCGCGTGGAAGACACACTGATTCGCTATTCGGAAACGATGCAGGCCTATGCGTCAAAGGGAGGCCGCGAGGGCTCCGGGCAACTGCAGGCACCTTCATGACATCCGCTATCGAACACACCGAAAAGCGGTATATCGTGGCGACCCTGGATGCCTCCGAGTCGGGGCGTCCGGCACTGCAGGCCGCTGTTCGCCTGGCGGCGCTACTGGGTGCCGGGCTTGAAGGCGTCTTTGTTGAAGATATCAACCTGATACGTCTGGCCGGGCTGCCGTTTCTGCGCGAGCTGAGGTCCTGGTCGCTTGCCGAGGAAGCCATCAGTACACAACGCATGCAGCGTGAGTTGCGTACGCTGGCACGGCACGCTGAGCGCATGCTTGAGCAGGCCGCCAGAGAGATGGGTGTGCCCTGGTCATTCCAGGTATGGCGGGGTCGCGCGGAGGCGGCCTCACTGGCACAGGCCTTTGGCGCTGATATTCTCAGCCTGGCGCCGGTCAGTTCACTGGTCTACACCCGTGCGCGGGATACAAGACGAACCCCCGAACGTCAATCCCGTGAGGCGGAGACCTCCATCAGCGTGCTGTTCAGTGATTCGGAACAGGCGACCCGCGCACTGACCATGGCCTGTAGCCTGGCCAAAGACATGGGTGCGCGCCTGTCAGTCATATTGCCGGCCACCCGGTTGCAAGACTTGCCGGCCTTGAAGGAAAAGGCACTCGAAATTCTGAAGTCGTCCGCCCAGTTGGCACATTTTGTACGCATTACGGGTACCGATGCACAATCGCTGCTGCAGGCAGCAGGTGCATCCGGTAACAACATCCTGATCACCTCGGCGGACCATCCACTGCTGCAACAGGCCGGTCTTGAACAATGTGTGCGGGCACTGTTCCGTCCCGTGCTGCTGGTGCGTTGATGAGTCACTGGCTGAAGAAATTGAGCACGGCATAACTCAGCTTCCATGCCATTCTGGAGTGAAACTAACGACCTGCAGCACTTGAGACGGGAGATATCAGATGACGGCGAAACAAATAAAATTCGGAGATGATGCACGCCAGCTCATGCTGCAGGGGACCGGTATCCTGACCCGGGCAGTGAAGGCGACCCTGGGTCCGAAGGGGCGCAATGTCATTTTGAAAAGAAGTTTTGGTGTCCCGGCAATGACCAAGGACGGTGTGTCCGTGGCGAAGGAAATCGGGTTGCCGGACGAGTTCGAAAACATGGGGGCGCAGATGGTGAAGGAGGTCGCCGCCCACACCTCGGACCTTGCCGGCGACGGTACCACCACGGCAACGGTGCTGGCCTATTCCATGTTGCAGGAAGGCATCAAGGCCGTGACCGCCGGGATGAATCCCATGGATCTCAAGCGCGGCATCGACAAGGCCGTCAGTCGTGCGTTATCTTGAGAAAAACTCGCGAAAGCTCACAAGCTCGGAAGAAATCGCTCAGGTCGGCACCATCTCGTCCAACGGTGATGCCGAAATCGGCGCGCTGCTTGCTGATGCGATGGACAGGGTCGGCAAGGAAGGGGTAATCACGGTAGAGGAAGGTTCTGGTCTGGAGAACGAGCTCGAGGTGGTCGAGGGCATGCAGTTCGACCGGGGTTACCTGTCGCCTTATTTTATTACCAACAGTGACGACATGTGCGCGGAACTGGAGGATGCCTATATCCTGCTCCTCGACAGGAAGCTTTCTAATATCCGCGAGCTGCTGACCCTGCTGGAGAGTGTTGCCAATGCCGGTGCTGAACCCTCGGTGGTGGTGAACAGGGTAAAACAGGGATCGGGTAATTTCGGTTACAACGCACAGGCGGAGCAGTATGGCGACATGATGGAACTGGGAATTATCGACCCTGCCAAGGTGGTGCGCGTGGCATTGCAGAATGCCGCCTCCGTGGCCGGCCTGATGATAACCACCGAGGCGATGATCGGCGAGCTGCCCGCACCGGTAGCGGCTGGCAGGGGCATGGACGAGATGGGGATGATGTAACAACCGCGAATCGCGCTTGAATGGCGCTCCTGTACCAACAGGTACACTGACGATGGATATACTTGTAGGAGCGGCGTCCTCGCCGCGATTAGGGGCATAACAAAAATCAATCGCGCCGGGGACGGCGCTCCTACTTATTGCGGACTGCTTCGCTTGCCGGTGTGACTGAACATCGCCTGCAGGCGTAGTGCATCCTGCACGGCATAGCCGTGCTGGTCGTTGTCAAAAAAGCAATAGACGGCCTGGCCGTTGCCTGCCCAGGTGGAGAAGGCGCCGTTCCAGCCGGCCAGGGTCTGCTCGTCATAACTGCCCTGGTAGGCCCCATCGGGGCCGTGCAGGCGCACGTAGATGAAATCGGTGGTGACCTGTTGTGGTGAGATGTAGCCGTCCAGTTCGAAGATGCAGAAGGCCGCTGCGTGGCGTGACAGCAAATCAAAGGTCTGTTCATTCAACCAACTCCGGTCCCGGAATTCAAAGGCGTAACGGAATTCATGACTCAGGGAGTCGAGGAAGTCACCCAGTCGTTTGCCGTTGAAGTGCCAGTGTGGCGGCAGCTGGAACAGGATCGGGCCGAGCTTGTCATCCAGGGTCCTGAACCTGTCCAGCAGCACGGGCAAGGTCTTGCGCGGCTCTCCAAGCTTTTTCATGTGGGTGATGTAGCGGCTGGCCTTGACGGCAAAGCGGAAGTCCTGCGGTGTGCTGTCATACCAGTGCCGCAGCGTCTGCTGTTCCGGGAGGCGATAGAAGGAGCTGTTGATCTCAACGCTGCGCAATCGTTGTGAATAGTAATCCAGCATCCGGCTGTTGTTCAGATGCTCCGGATAGAAAGGCCCCTTCCAGTGATCGTATGACCAGCCGGAGGTGCCGATATGAATCTGCGCGTGTGTACCCTCCACTGGCAAGTCGCGTCAACCCTTGATGCAGATCACGGGTTTCAGTTGCGCCACCTTGCGTGCGAGGCCTGCCGCGTGCGCGGCATCGACCACGGCGTTGACATCCTTGTAGGCGCCTGGTGCCTCCTCGGCGACGCCGCGTGAAGACGGGCTGCGAATAATGATGCCCTGTTCAAGCAGGGTGTCCGTGACCTGGCGTCCCTGCCAGAGCTTGTAGGCCTTGCGGCGGCTCATGGCACGCCCGGCCCCGTGGCAGGCCGAGGCGAACGACAGGGTCTCGCCTTCACGATTGCCGGCGAGGATGTGCGAGGCCGTCCCCATGGAACCACCGATCAGCACCGGCTGGCCGGTCTCGCGAAAGTCCGCGGGCAGATCCGGGTGGCCGGGGCCGAAGGCGCGGGTCGCACCCTTGCGGTGGACATACAGCCGCCGTGGCTGACCGTCGATGAGGTGCTCCTCCAGCTTGCAGGTGTTGTGGGATACATCATAAAGCAGACTCAGGTCGGCCTCCGGAAGGATGCGTGCGAATACCTCGCGGGTCAGGTGCGTGATGATCTGCCGGTTGGCCAGTGCACAGTTGATGGCGGCACGCATGGCGCCGAGGTAGGTCTGGCCGGTGTTCGAGTCAAGCGGCGCACAGGCCAGTTCGCGGTCCGTGAGCTGGATGCCATAGCGGTGAGCGTTGATGGCCATCGACTTGAGAAATTCCGTGCCGATCTGGTGCCCCAGCCCACGGGAGCCGCAGTGGATGCTGATGACGATGTCTCCCCTGGCAAGTCCGAAGCTGGTGGCCGTGTCCGGGTCGTAGATGTCGCTGACCTCCTGGACCTCGAGGTAGTGGTTGCCCGAGCCCAGTGTGCCCATTTCGTTACGCTGGCGTTTGCGGGCCTGCAGCGAGACCTGTTCGGGCTGTGCACCCGCCATGCAACCCTGTTCCTCGATACGTTCAAGGTCCTCGCTGTAACCCCAGCCGCGTTTCACCGCCCAGCGGGCGCCACCCGTTATCCAGGTGGATATTGCCGGTACTACCAAGGCCGACGGGAATGGAATGGAACAGTGCATCGGCCAGACGTGCCTTTACCGGCTCGATATCGGCACGCTGCAAGCCCGTGAGCAGGGTGCGCACACCGCAGGAGATATCGAAGCCGACCCCGCCGGCTGACACCACGCCCCCCTGGTCGGCGTCGAAGGCCGCCACGCCGCCGATCGGGAAGCCGTAACCCCAGTGTGCATCGGGCATGGCATAGGATGCCGCGACAATGCCCGGCAGGGTGGCCACATTGGTGACCTGTTCGCGGACCTTGTCATCCATGGCCTCAACCAGTTCACGGCTGGCGAAGATAATACCGGGCACGCGCATGTCGCCCTGTGGTTCGATACGCCACTCATAGTCTGATATCCGTGTCAGTGTTGAGGTATCCACTTTATCTACCTTACCTTAATCTGGCCTATGCACATGATCCTGCTGTAGGAGCGCTTCGCAAGCGCGATTCCAGATGCCCTGCATATTCGCGGATGCGATCCGCTCCTGCAGGTGTTTCGATTGCTGTAAGAGAGCGGCGTCTCGCCACGAATCGCGCCGGGGACAGCGCTCCTACACTGAAGGGTGCGTCTTGTTGGAGCGGCGTCCTCGCCGCGATTTGTTTCAGGTATCGGCCATCGAATCGCGCCGGGGACGGCGCTCCCACAGGTGAGTGCGGCGCCTCAACCTGAGTGAATTCTAGACGTCGACCACGCATTGCGCGCGCCATTCGCCGGGTCGGTCCTCGGTCACGGCGAGCCCCGTGTAGGTTGCGCCCTTGACCTCTGCCGCGGGTTGGTGTCGTTTGATGTCGATGGATTCACCGCAGGCAGTGGCATACAGGCGGGTGCCATCGAGTCCGACCCGGTAGCGGCAGAACAGCATGCGGCGTGTCGCCATTTCGTAGACCAGTGCGTTGAGCCAGTCAACGAACAGCAGCTCCTGGTCGGGTGCCTCACAGTCGATGTTCACCGTCTCGCGGCAGCTAACCGTCGCCGGGTCGGTAATAACCGCAGTGAGCGCGACCGCCGCTTCCTCGAAGGCCGCTTCCCGGCTGTCGCCACGCCCCAGAATGCCGATATCGGCCTCGTGATGGAAGTGCTCCCACATGCTGGTCAGCTGCTGGCGTCTGCTTGCTGTGTTGCCAGGCCCAGCTTCTCGAGGGCGATTTCACGCATGCGGAATTTTTGCAACTTGCCGGTGACCGTCATCGGGAACTCGTCCACGAACCAGATATATTTCGGTATCTTGAAGTGGGCAATCCGGTCCTCGCAAAATTCACGTATTTCTTCCTCAGTGGCCGTGGTGTCCTCGTGCAGCTGGATCCACGCCATAATTTCTTCACCGTAGTATTCATCGGGGATGCCAAACACGGCGATCTCGGCGACCTTGGGGTGGGTGAAGATGAAGTCCTCGATCTCGCGCGGATAGATATTCTCACCCCCACGGATAATCATGTCCTTGAGTCGTCCGGTGATCCTGACGTAGCCGTCGGCATCCATGGTGCCGAGGTCGCCGGAGGCCAGCCAGCCACGTTCGTCGATTGCCTGCGCGGTTGCCTCGGGATCGCCATAGTAGCTGCGCATGATGTGGTAGCCACGGAAACAGATCTCGCCGACGGTATCGAGTGGCACGGTGTTGCGGGATTCGACATCCACCACCTTGACCTCCTGGTGTGGGAGGTTGGTGCCGACGGTTTCAACGCGGCGTTCCAGGGTGTCTTCCCGTGTTGTCAGGTGGGTCAGGGGCGAGGCCTCGGTCTCGCCGTAACCGATGAGGATCTCGCTGCAGTGCATGTCCTGCATGATGCGTTGCATGAGGGCCGGTGGGCAGGCGGCGCCCGCCATGATGCCGGTGCGCAATGTCTCCAGTTTGAAGATACCGAATGATGGCAGATCAAGTTCGGCAATGAACATGGTGGGCACGCCGTGGAGGGCGGTGCAGCGCTCGGCGTCCACGGCTTTCAACGTCTCAGTGGCATCGAAGTGTTCCCCGGGTATCACGATGCAGGCACCCACCGACAGGCACAGCAGGTTGGCCAGCACCATGCCAAAGCAGTGATAGAACGGTACGGGTACGGCGAGACGGTCGGCGGCGGTGAAATGCATCGCCCGGGCCGAAAACCAGGCGTTATTGAGGATGTTGTGGTGTGTCAGCAGCACGGCCTTGGGAAAGCCGGTAGTCCCGGAGGTGTATTGAATGTTAATGGCATCATCCATGTCCAGGGCAGCGGTAATGGTTGCCAGTTCCCCGGTGGTGATGGCCTCGCCGGCAGCCAGTACCTCCGCCCAGGTGGTAAAGCCGGGGTGCGGCCGCCGGGTCTGTTCGGGTGCTGCCGGGTCATAAATCACCACCCGCCGCAGTGCCGGGAGATCGCTGTTGCCGATTTCATCTGCTGCGCTGTCTTCAAGCTCCGGTAGCAGCTCGATGAGCATGGCGACGTAATCGCTGCTGCGGAAACCGGGAATCACGAACAGGCCGTTGACCTCGGAGCGCTGCAGCGCGTAGGCAAGTTCTGCCGGTCGGTAGGCGGGATTGATGTTTACCAGGATGGCACCGATGCGTGCCGTGGCGAGTTGCAGCAGCAGCCACTCGATATTGTTGGTCGACCAGATGCCGATACGGTCACCGCGTGTGAAGCCGCAACCCAGCAGACCACGTGCCAGTGGTTGCACCGCCGCCTCCAGCTGCGAATAGGTCAGACGCCGGCCCTGTGCGATCGATACTACCGCCTCGTTATCCGGGAAGCACTCGGTGACATCGGCAAGATGCGCGGGAATGGTGCTGCCGAGTAGTGCCTGTTCACCGCCGCGATGACAATAGCTGAGTGGTCCTGCTGACATTCATCACCCCCTGTTTGGTTTCGCTGGTGAACAGTGGCTCAATGCTCGATCTCTGCCCAGTAACTGTCGATGCTGTTTTGCAGTTCCTGCAGCAGCTGTTCGTTGCGTTGCGGCTCAAACAGATGGGCAAAGCGTCCCTGTTTCTCCAGGTAGTCCTCGACGGGCTGGCGCTGTTTCGGGACTTTTGTGTGTACCACCCGGCCGTCGACATATTCCTTCAGGGGCCAGACGCCGGTGCTGACGGCCAGCTTGCCGATGTCGGCCGATTCGCGGGGATCATAGTCCCAGCCGGTCGGGCAGGGGGCCAGCGCGATAATCAGCCGCGGGCCTTTCAGTTGCATGGCCTTTTCAATCTTGCGCGCCAGGTCCAGGGGTTCGGCGCCGATGACGGTTGCCACGTAGGACGGCTTGTGCGCCGCCCAGATGGAGAACAGGTCTTTCTTGAAACCGGCAAAGCCATGGGGTCCCTTGCTGGTTGCGGTCCTGGCGGCATGGGGTGTGGCGCCGGAGAACTGCTGACCGGTGTTACCGTATCCCTCGTTGTCGTAGCAGATATAAAGGAAATTCAGGTCCCGCTCCATGGCGCCCGAGGTTGACGAGAGCCCCATGCCGTAGGCTGCACCGTCACCGGTCAGCACCACCACCTCCAGGTCTTCCTCGACTGGCAGGCGTTGTTGCTCGATGAGGATGTCCAGCGCATCGCGGATGCCCTGCGCCCCCGCCGGTGCCGAGGCCATGGCGGTGTACAGCCAGGAACCCCGGAAGGGTGTGAACGGATATACCGCCAGCAGGGTCATGCAGCCGGCGGCATTGACGAACACGGTTTTGGGGCCGAGGATGTCGTAGATCTCGTGCAAGGCCTCCAGGCCACCGCAGCCCGAGCACATCGGTGTGCCGCTGCCGAGCAAGTGCGTGGACGGCAGATCCTTCATGCGTTTAAAGCGGCTTTCGTTCATGGCTTGGACTCCAGCTCGTTGCGCTCTGTATGGGCGATGGCCTGCAGCTTGGTGACCTCGCGGTGTTCATCGCGGCTGTACAACAACCGCGGTGGTGGCACCACGCCGTCTTCCGCCGCCTGGCGGGTCACGGCGGCAATCTCATAGAACTCTTCCGGCGTGATGTCGCGGCCACCCAGTCCGCCGATAAAACTGAGCAGCACGGCCGGGGCACCGGGCTTGCCATAGAGGGCTGCCGACAGCTCCGTGTGCAGCACGCCGCCCATACCCATGGAAAGGTTCTGGTCGATGACGGCGACCCCACGCTTGCCGGCCAGCAGGCGCAGCAGCTGTTCGGCAGGGTAGGGCCGCAACAGGCGCGGTCGCACCAGGCCAACCGCCTGGCCTGCCTCCCGCAGCCGGTCCACGGCCTCCCGGGCCTTGGTGGCAAAGGAGCCGATCATGACGAACACGATGTCGGCATCCTCAGAGCGGTAGGCCTCGACCGCTTCATGGTGGCGGCCAAAGACACTGGCGAAGACCGCGGCGGCCTCGTCATACACGGTGATGGCATTCTGGGCTGCAAGGTGGCATTCGTAGCGGAAATAGGAATAGGGTGTGCCGCTCAGTACGGCAACGGCCTGGCTGGTCGGGGCGCTGGCGCTGAAGCGGGTGCTCTCGGCATCAAAAGGCGGCAGAAAACGGCTGACGGCATCCGCTTCCGGGATCTCCACGGGCTCACGGGTGAAGGACAGATAAAAGCCGTCGAGATTGACGATGACCGGCAGGCGCACCCGGTGGTCCTCGGCCAGCCGGTAGGCGATCAGCACGCTGTCGAGTACCTCCTGGCAGCTGGCACAATGGATTTGCAGGAAGCCGCTGTCGCGTGCCGCCATGATATCGGTATGGTCCGGTTCCAGGGTGAGGGGCGAGGCCAGGCCACGGGACACGTTGACCATGACGAAGGGAGCACGCCAGCCCGCGACCGTGTAGACCATTTCCATGCCGTACAACAGGCCCTGGCTGGAGGTGGCGGTGAACACCCGCACCCCGCTGGTTGCCGCGGCCCCCGCCGCGGTGATCATGGAATGTTCGGATTCCAGCATCACCAGGCGACCGGGCATCTCGTCCCGATCCAGCCAGGCCGCCAGGGTTTCGATGATCTCTGTTTGTGGCGTGATGGGAAAGGCTGGCACGTAGTCCACACTGGCCAGACGTGCACCCCAGGCGGCCGCGGCGTTGCCGGTCAGAAGGGTGCGCGTCATGCGTTTGTCTCCTCCGCAGCCTGTGCGAGATGTTCGGGGATGGCCTCGATGGCATGAGGCGGGCATTTGGCCACGCAGATCAGGCAGCCCTTGCAATGGTCGTAGTCGATGTCCGGTCGGCCGTCGGCATCCACTGCAATCGCACTATCCGGGCAGAAGGTGCTGCATACCCACCAGCAGCGGCTGCAGCGGTCATAGTCAATCACCGGACGCAGCGTGCGCCACAGACCCGTTTTCACCTCGACACTGGTGGCAGCCGCATGAATGCTCGGTGCCGCCAGGTCGACATCCTCGACCGTCATGCCAATCCAGTCCGGCCTCGCATAGCCGCTGGCGCTGTGTGCCTTGCCCTCGGTGACGGTGCCGGCATGCGGCTCCATCAGGTCATAGGCCTGCAGCGCGGCCTCGGTATTTTTTTCTACTAGTTGTGAGCCGAGTGCGCCAAGCTCAGTCCGGATCGCCTCGGCCAGGGCGTCACGACTGATGACGCCGACCAGTCTTGCCGCCGCAGCGGCGCAGGTGGTACCCACGAACGGCAGCTCGGCACGGTCCTCGGCCTCTTCCGTGGCAGGCAGGATCAGGACCGGCCCGGCCAAGTTGAGACGCTGTTGCCAGTCAGCGGCGCTGGTATGGCTGTTAATGAGCGTGACCGTGTGTGCGTCCAGCCCCTGCAGCACAGCGGCCGCCGGTACCGGCACGAGGCTGTCATCGGCGACCACGACCAGATCCGGGTGATGAATAACGCCGCGTTCGTTGATGGCCTGGCGGGACGCACGCACGTAGGCAAAGATCGGCGCACCACGACGCTCTGCGCCATAACGGGGTGCATCCTGCACGTCAAAACCCTCGAGGAAGAAGGCGGAGCCCAGTATGCGGCTCGCGGTCTTCATCCCCTGTCCGCCACGGCCATGAAATCGGATACGGTACATCACACCTCCTGACTGTTACCCGCCGGCGACTCGGCTGCAGGGAGTCCCGCGGGCCGTTCCGTTACACAAAACCCGGCGCTGTCGAGAACAAGCTGTAGCGCCGGTAACTCATTGCCTTTTTGACCCGCGCCAGTGCGAGTTCCACCGACGCCTCGCGTGGCGAGATATTGCGCTTGCTCGCATCTTCCAGTACCAGCCGGGTATTGCGGCGCAGCTTTTCTTCAATGGTCTGCAATACCGTGCCTTCAGTGGC
>CAMYIO010000106.1 GCA_947258515.1 uncultured Ectothiorhodospiraceae bacterium | reverse complement strand
GGTGAGTTTGATCCAGGAAGCTATACAGTCCGGTGCGCGCCAGCAACAAGCGTGTGACGTATTGGAACTGTCGAGCCGTACTTACCAGCGATGGATCAAGGCGGGCGTGGTCAGCGATGGCCGTATTACGACAAAACGCCCCGCACCCGCGAACAAACTGAGCGATGACGAGCGCCAACAGATACTGGAGGTCTGTAATGCACCACCTTACTCACAGTTGCCGCCTTACCAGATCGTGCCACGCCTGGCCGATCAGGGTATTTATCTGGCCTCAGAGTCCAGTTTTTACCGCATCCTGAAAGCTGCCAATCAATTAACCCATCGTGGCACTGTGACTATCAAAACAAAGACCAGCAAGGTCCGTCACTTTACCGCAACCAGGCCCAATCAAGTCTGGAGCTGGGATATTACGTATTGCCCCAGTTGCGTTATTGGGCAACATTATTACCTGTACATGATTGAAGACATCTATAGCCGTAAGATCGTCGGCTGGGAAGCCCATGACAGGGAAAATGGTGATCATGCAGCGAGGCTGTTAGAGCGTAGCGTGTGGGCTGAAAAAAGCGTAAAGAGCCAGCTGGTTTTGCATTCTGACAATGGTGGCCCAATGAAAAGCATCATGCTGAGGGCAAAGTTGCAGGAACTCGGCGTAGTGAGCTCCTACAGTCGCCCGCGGGTCAGTAACGATAATCCTTACTCGGAGGCTTTGTTTAGGACGGTGAAATATCATCCGCGCTGGCCATCGGAAGGCTTTGCCAGCCTGGAGGATACGCGCATGTGGGTGAAGGAATTTGTCCAGTGGTATAACCATGACCATCGCCATAGTCGGATTAAGTTTGTTACACCACAGCAACGCCATACCGGTGAAGATGTTCAACTGCTGGAAAAACGTCATGCGTTATACAGCAGGATGGTAAAATTGCATCCAGAACGCTGGTCAACAACAACCAGAAACTGGCAACACGAGCCTACCGTTGAATTAAACCCAAAGCATCATAAAGAAAGAAAGGCCGCATGAACCATTTAGGCGACAACTTCGTTGACAAACACCGGTTACCCCCTGAACCAGCCATTCCCTGGCTCACCGTCTACATCCAGTTTGCAGCAGAACAGGACGTTCAAATATCTATAGCGTACTACCTATTGCACCGACCTCGGCCTTCGCCGGCGTGTTGGGATCAATCGAGCTGAGGAACTCCGAAGGCAGCATCACGGACGTCTGGCCGACTGGAAGCCGCTGAGTAAACTTTAGGTTGGAACCGTCCTCAAGCTCGACCACGACCTCCCAGGCGGTTAGTGGAACGCTCATCGGATGAATCGGCAGAACGCCGTCGGTTACCAGCTGGGTCAGCTCCGCTTCAGTCGTGCACTCACCCAGAGTGTTGCCTGCCCCCCACATGATCGTACCGTTTGTATAAGTCAGACTTTCCGGCGCAGCCGGCAGATAATAGGTAAGTTGTGTCTCACCGGATAACTTCTCGCCGCCATCGCCTCTGCCAGAAATAGCGTAGTACCCACTTGCCCACCGAACCTCGAAGTCCTCGACCGTGACGACCACATCGTCCTCGTCTTCCTTGAGACCTTCCTTGCAGACCGGCTCGGCACTCTCCCCAAAGGTCTACGTCAACTTCTGGTTATGCAACCGGCCATCAACAGACTGTTGATATTGGCAAAATTCAAATCCCTGCTACACGTTTATTTGTTAAATCAATCGAGTCTGACCCTATTGATTCCTATTGATTCCTACAAATGTTTGATTGCGAAATCACAAAATCACTTGAATACAGCTGTCAGCGGGAATTAATCAGACCTTCCTTAGTTGACTGACACTGAAATCAGGCATACTAGCAGGACTGATTTCAGTGATATGCCGCAACACAGGACAAGTGTCCTCTAATAATCAATCCCGGATAGCGAAAATGAGCGACAAAATAACAAACCCGGACAAGCAGTCTACAGCAGGGCGCACCGGTACAGATTCCACGAGGAAACTGTTTGCTGAAGGTGATGCGATGGATCGGTTCGTGAGAGTGTTTGAATCGAGCGCACGCCGCTGGGAACTGGTTATGTATCCGGCCATGCTGGCTTTTGTACTATTGGCTGCATATGGCTTCTTCCTGATGTTATCTATCTTTCAGAAAATATGCGAACCATGACGCGTCGTATCTACCATATGTCCGAATCTATGGAAGTCATGGCAGACAGAATGGAAACAATGGAATATATGGAACCCATGCTCGCCAACATGTACGGTATTGGCCTTTTACTGGAAAATATTAACAAAGAGACGTATACCATGATCCAGACCATGGAGGGCATGCGTTATTACATGGGTGACATGACCCACAGCATGCAGCCAATGGACCGAATGAACAACATTATCCCATAGTAAACGCTCTTTTCCCCAACCTCCATCTGAATGCACCAAGAATGAACTGAATGTACTTCTGCTTGGGGTCGGCTCCCGCTGTTTAGAGAAATCTTATTTAGAATCAGTCCCTAACTCCGGTATTACCAGTAACTTGCCGTTCATGGCGAGAACAGAAGCATCCCTTCATGTATTTGCGAATGAGTAACTCCGGCCCAGAAGTAGACCTTTAGCATAAACAAAAACAGCGACCTAAGCCGCCGTTTCAGTCCTGTTAAACGATGAAAATACTATAAAGTATCTACACCTGAAATGTAGTCGCAGTCAGATTCTTCATTTTTATCGTCGGCACCCTCTCCTGCGAACGAGGTGCTTGTAACTGCGGTCAGGTATAAAAACAATAGAAAAAGTCTTGCAGAGTTCATTTTTACTTTCCTCGCCATGGTTTAAAAGAGATTAGTGAATGTGATCTGTATCAAGAGAACTAACCTGCGACATAAGGCTTGAAAGCTTCGGATTATCAGCAACAACAAATGCAAAGTTCTCCCATTGCTTGTCTGTGAAGGATGTCGTGACAAGTTCCCTGCAGGATAGCTTTATCTTCAATAACTGACGCTGTAACTCTTGTATTTCTGATTGAAGTACATAGAGACGGTCACTGGTTATGCGCGGTGATAATGCTGCAACACGAAACTGAACACTCTTCTCAATGATTTCATTCATGACATTAACCATGTGCGTATAGTTCTTCTTTCGCCATGCACGGAATATTCTGGTTGGCCTCGCGTAGCCAATCCAGGGTGCCACCGGCAAACGCCTGGAAACCCTGTTCCAGAGACAACATGCCGAACAGAAAGATGGAGACTCCGGCAGCGATGGTCTTGAAATCAGGACTAATCCAGAATCCATAGCCGAGGATGACAAAGATGGTTGGCAGCAGGATTTTACGTAACATCGTCAGGTGTCTATCTGGGGAGCGCCGTCCCCGGCGCGAATCGCGGCGGCAGGCTGTCATCAGGGACGTGAAGAATGCGTACTACGATATTCTCAAGGCACAGAATGAATTAACCTCTAGCGAAGCCAGCATCAGTCTTTTTCGCGATCTCGATCAGCTCGTTGACCGTTACTACCAGGAGCAGAATGTACTCAATTACGAGATTCTGGAGGTGAAGTCACGGCGGGCGCGCGCCGAGCACGATGCCTTCAGGGAGCGTAACCTGCTTGGCCGTGAGATTGACACGCGCTATTCAATGGCCACCGTTGGTGTTGACCAACTCGCTGTACCCGCACTCTCCGCAGCAGAGTCTGCAGCCATCGAGCAACAACCGGCAGCTTCAAGCGCAGAGCAGACATCCTGCTGATGGAAGAAATCCACCCTCATCGAGTCTGGGAATTTCGGGTAGAGAGGCTGTCCATGGTCTGGTTCACGAACCGGCCCAGCTCTTTCGACAAATTCTGGTGTTCCTCTTTTGCCTGGGCATTGTCTCTGACCAGATTGAGCAGTTTGTTAACCAGCTTGTTCAACTCCAGAGCGGTATCCGTCTCCTGATCATGATGGAGCGCCTGCAGTATCGCCTGGCTGGCGTTTTCGTAATCCTCGAGTTTACAGTAGACACAGGCGGTGCGCAGATAGTAGGCAAACCGGTTGCTGACTTCCGGGCTCAACCCATGTGCAGCCCGGGCGAAGCGCTCGTTGGCCAGGTGAAAATCTCCTGCCTTGAAGGCCATATCACCCTCGGCGCAAAGATGCCGGTTGCACTTGGCGGTCAGGTCACTGATCTGATCCACGTACAGGGGAAACTTCCTGTTCCTGACCTCCGCGATACGCAGCCACTCTCTGGCGTCAGCATATTTTTTCAGTCTTACCAGTTCTCTGCAGATGACATAGGCGCTCTGAACATATTTTTTTTCCTCATGCTCGAAATGAGTCTTCAGCAGCTCGACGATCCGCTCATGGTCTTTATCCTCAGTAGCGGCCAGGAGTTCCCTGATCACCTTTTTAAACCTGCTATATTTCTGACTCATCTCCAGCAACGCATCCCGCGCTGCCTTGCGAATACTCTCTTCGGCGGATTCATCATTGATAACATCGATCAGCACCAGTAGAGCCCCGGGATTTTTCGCCCGCCCAAGCTCCCTGGCGGCCCGGTAGCGCTTGGTCTTATTTCTTGTATTGATGAGAGAATCGATGCAAAAGTACATCATATTGCTGATTTCATCCTGCTTCCGGCTCCACAGGATGAGGCCTGTTACCAGTAGCACCCCGACAACAAGGGTCGCAACCCCGAAGACGAGGAACGGCATGAAAGAAGAGGGCTCCTCGGGCAAGGTTTCTGCCGCGGGTGCGACTGACAGTGAGGACGAGACCAGAAGCCAGACTGTTAAGGCGGGTATCTTGTTGGGTGACATATGGTTGTTCCGATAATGAGTCAGTTCCGATACTCGGATCTGTTTGAGTGTTGTCCGTCTATAATCATCCAAAATATCCCGCAATGTGGCAGAGATCTCCAGGAAACCGGCAAGCACACGGCCAGAAGAGTATAAGCAGTATGAAACGCCTTTTCCTACAGGCGAATCGCCTGCTTACTGCGATCGATGCCTCCAGTCAGCCGTCGCGCTGACTCGTAAATTGTCGCTGAGTGGCATTCCGGCGCCCGAATCCACCCCGACGACGCGTTCGCGGGCATGGTCCACTTATGCGGAATTTTAAGACGCTCACATTCTCCCATAATATTTCCTGTCAGTCCCTGATCATGCCTCCGGAAAAAACGCTGTATAACGAGGGCAATACGAACAACGTCAGCAGTGTCGAAGAAAATAGTCCGCCGACGACGACCGTTGCCAGTGGGCGTTGCACCTCCGAACCCACGCCACTGGACAGCAACATGGGAATCAGGCCCAGCGCTGCAATACTGGCCGTCATGAGTACCGGCCTAAGCCGGGAGAATGCACCGGCGAAGACCGCTTCATCCAATGATAGTCCCCCGCTCAGGCGCTGGTTAATCGCACTCACCATGACCACACCATTCAGAACGGCAACCCCGAACAGGGCAATAAACCCAATGGACCCCGGTACGGACAAATACTGTCCCGAGAAAAACAAGGCCGCAATTCCACCAATCAGCGCCAGGGGGACATTGAGCATAATCAGTAATGCCTGTCCAATCGAGTTGAAGGCAAAATACAACAACAAAAGGATCAGCCCGAGTGACAACGGCACCACTATCATCAACCGGGCCTGAGCACGCTGCTGATTATCAAACTGCCCGCCAAATACAATACTATATCCCGACGGCAAATCGATTTCACTGCTGATGCGCTCACGCAACTCACTCACCAATCCACCCATATCACGCCCGTCGACATTCGCCTGAATGACCACCCGGCGTTGCACGTCATCCCGGCGGATCTGTGGTGGCCCGGATTCGATGGCCACCTGCGCGACATCGCCAAGCCGCAACCAGGAACCATTGGGCGCCTGCAATATCAAGCTACGGATCGCTTCGATGCTGTCACGGTAGGATTCATCCAGACGCACGTAGATGTCATAACGCTCGTTACCCTTGATGACCTGTCCGGCCTCACGACCACCGATCGCATCAGAGACCAGATCCATCACCTGTGCGACGGGAACACCATAACGTGCCAGTGCATCCCGATCCGGGCGCAGTACCAGCTGCGCTTCACCTGCAATTTGTTCCATTTCCACGCCACGGGTGCCATCTACTGTGCGAACCAGGGCCTCAATCGCCTTGCCGGTAGTTGCCAGGCCATCGAGATCGGGGCCGAAGAGCTTGATCGCCAGCTGCGCCTTCACACCGGATAACAATTCATCGACACGCGTTGCAATCGGCTGCGAAAAGGAGAACAGGAGTCCCGGGTGAACCGACATTTCCTCCTCCATTAAGACCTGCAATGCCTTGCGATCGGGGGCACTGACCCATTCCGACACCGGTTTCAGACCGACAAAGATTTCCACATTCGAGACCGGCTCGGGATCGCCACCGATTTCGGCACGCCCCACACGACTGGAGACATACAGAACTTCCGGGAAGGTCATCAATCGGGCTTCCAGTTTCCCGGCCACCCGCAGGGATGTATCGAGACTGGAAGATGGGGCCAGCGTGACGCGTATATTGAGCGTGCCCTCTTCCAGTTCCGGCACAAACTCGGTTCCCAGGAAAGGCACCAGCGCAAGGGATGCCGCCAACAGCGCCACTGCGCCGAAAACCACCCGTTTCCGCCGGGTCAATGCGGCGTTCAAGGCCACCCGGTAGGCTTGCGATAACGGGCGCATGATAAAACTCTCTTTATGTTTTACCCCACGCCGGAAGAAATAGGTCGCCAATGCCGGAACCACAATCAGCGCGACAAATAGAGATGCCACCATGGCCAGGACAATCGAGACGGCCATGGGCTGGAACAGCTTGCCTTCGACGCCCTCCAGGCTAAACAGTGGTGCAAAGACGATGATAATAATCATCACCGCAAAGAATACCGGCCGGCCAACCTCGCGCGCCGCTTCCTGAATACGCAGGGCAATGCCGCGTCTATCGTGTTCCGCATCGTAGGGATGCGCTTCCCCGGAGGCCAGCTGCTCACTCGCCGCATCGTGGTGTTCCTCATCCGGCCGGGCAAGATGGCTGAAGATATGCTCCATCATCACCACCGAGCCATCGACCATCATGCCGATAGCAATCGCCAGACCTCCAAGCGACATCAGGTTGGCCGAAACACCCCACTGGGCCATGGCCATCAATGCCAGACCGATAGAGATCGGCACCGAGATCAGCACCAGAAAGCTGGCGCGTAGATTCACGAGGAACAGCATCAACACGATAATGATCAATACAAAGGCCTCCAGCAACGCCTTGCTGACCGTGTTGACGGCCTGGCTCACCAGGTCCGACTGGTCATAAACCGGTTCCAGAATCACACCTTCAGGCAAGGCCATCTGGATCGCGGGCAATCGCTCCTTGATGCCATCGATCGCGGCCTTGGTATTGGCTCCCATGCGCTTGAGAACAATACCGGCGACCACTTCACCAAGCGGCTCCGGTTTACCATTTGCATCACGGCCCGTCATAGTTACCGCGCCCTGCCGGATCTCCGGCCCGAACTCTACGCTGGCAACATCCTGTACCCGGACCGGGACACCATCAACATCCTTTAAGGGTATGTTACCGAGATCACGCAAGCCCTCTTCGCCACTGCGCAACCAACCCACACCGCGGATGACCAGTTGTTCTGCGCCCCGGTCCAGATACCAGCCGCCCGCGTTGCGATTGTTCGCCTCAACGGCCGCCGTGACTTCATCAATCCCAAGGCCGTAAGCAAGTAAACGCTGCGGATCCAGTTGCACCTGGTACTGTCGCACCTCACCACCGAATGACAGCACATCGGTGACGCCACCAACCGGCATCAACAACAGCTTGACCACCCAGTCATTGAGACTACGCAGTGTCAGCGCGTCATATTTCCCCGGATCGTCAGTACGCAGAATGTACTGGTAGACCTGGCCCAGACCTGACGTATTCGGCCCCATCTCCGGCGTACCAATCCCATCAGGAATCTGATCGCGTGCCGCCTGCAGACGCTCAAAAACCAGCTGGCGTGCAAAGTAGATGTCCGTGCCTTCCTTGAATACCACCGTAATGACAGACAGACCGGTCTTTGAAATGGAACGCACCTCATCCACATCCGGCAGCGCGTACATGACAGCCTCTATGGGAAAGGTAATCAGCTGCTCAACTTCCTCAGCAGCCAGCCCACGCGCCTCGGTGTTGATCTGCACCTGCACGTTGGTCACATCAGGGAAGGCGTCCAAATTGAGTTTTGGCAGTATGCGCACGCCGGCGACCATTAGTGCAACGAGCGCGAGCACCACCATGAGACGATTCTGGACACCCAGATCGATTAGCTTAATTAACATGGTGCGTACTCAATGGTTATGAATGTCAAAGCCCGACTTGGCGAGCTCAGATTGCAAAAAGAAGGCACCACGGGTAACAACCCGTGCGCCCGGCTCTATACCCCCGATCACGGTTAATCCGGCCGTCGTACGGATCACATTGATTTCTCGTGGCTCAAACTCACCAGGGTCGTGCTCGACAAACACCTGCCAGTCACCGTCCGCGCTGCGCAATACCGCATCGTCCGGTACGGCTAGCGCCCGTTCGGATGATCTGCCCTCGATGCGAGCTTCAACAAATAATCCAGGGTGCAGGCGGTCATCCGGATTCGGAACCTCGATTCGCACACCCAGCGTGCGTGTATCTTCGTCCAGCGCATGATGCACCTGGGTCACCCGGCCCTCAATCTGGCGATCACCAACCAACATAGTCGCTCGCGCATTCACCTGTATCTGGGCGGCCTCATCGGGGGTCAACCGTGCCTCGACCCAGAGCACAGATTCATCACTTATCTCAAACAGTACACGCCCTGGCTCGACCAGCTCTCCCACGATAAAGTCATCACGAATCACCGTGCCGTCCTGCGGTGAGAGCAACTGGAATCGCCCATTGGCGAGCTTTGCGTTACCGCTTGCCACAAGTTCCTTGATTTCATCCTCCGTCATGCCATAGGCACTCACCCGTGCACGTGCCTGCTCGCGCTTGATGCGCGCCTCGGTATAACGTTGCTCGGAGACGACATCCCGACCGAGTTCGCTGACCCGTCGCCATTCACGCTCAGCGACCAGCAAATCACCCTGGGCCTGTGCCATCTCGACACTGGAGAGCATAACCAAGGCGTCTCCTTTCTCAATACTGTCGCCGAGCCGGGCCTGCCTTTCGAGCACCTGGGCTGCTATTCTCGGCACTACCCTGGTCGTGGCATAGTCGTTCAGTTGTATTTCACCCGGCGCGCGGAGTTCGTTCACGATGTCGCGCAGTTGCAGTGTCTCAACCACCACCCCCGCCATTTCCTGTTGTTCGGGCGTCAAATGGACGCCACCCTCGTCATGCGCTTCACCCCGTTCAGATTCATGAACATCATAATCAGCGTGTTTGTCTTCTGACGCTTGCAGCGACAGGGGCATGGCAACGCCGAGCAAGCCCGCGAAAAACCAGACACCCATTCTGTTCATTGCGTGTCTCCTGTAAGGTTCAACCACTTGTCAGCCATACCGGAGGCCGTCAACCAGGCCGACCAGGCCTGCCACATCCGTCCATGCTGTTCGATGGCACTGACCTCGGTATCGAGCGCCTGTTTCAGCTGCACCAGATAATCCGTCGTGTTGAGTTCTCCGGCCTGCCATAAACGATCCAGCAACTCGCTACGCTGACTGAGCCGGGGCGCACCGGATGCCACCCAGGCATTCCAGGCAAGGCGTGAGCTCTGATAAACCTGCGCCGTGGCAATAAGGTCGGCTCGTGCCCGTCGCCTGATATTGGCTGTTGCACGCTCGGCCTGGATCAGGCTGGCATTGGCCACATCGACTTCCGCACTGAAGGTATTACGGACATACAGCGGCACGGAACAGGTAAGCCCTGTCAGAGTGTCGGAATCCTCTTTACCAATTCGAAAACCAAACGTCGGGTCCGGCTTTTTCTCACGAACACTCAACTCTACCGAAGCTCGCGCGGCAGACATCTGTGCCAGTGCCACGCGCATCAGAGGCA
>CAMYIO010000105.1 GCA_947258515.1 uncultured Ectothiorhodospiraceae bacterium | reverse complement strand
AGCACCACGGTATTCTTCGAACTGATCGGGCCCACGTTCACCCGGCTTGCCCTGCGACGCGCCGATGGCGCCTGAAGCATTCTGCAAGAACTGCCCTTTAAATAAATAAGAACGGCGGTTGGTTAAGCGGCAGATGCCCTGACTCAGGAAACTATTGATGAAAGGAATTTCAACGGAAGATTGTGCTGCGCGCAGCGCGCCCTACAATTACAAACGTCCGTTTTGGGTCCAGGCTGTGTTAAAACAAAACGTGAATTTTAAAATTGGGATACTGATGCGACAATAGAAAGAATATTGCCATGTTGCTCCATATGCAGCAGGCATATGAAGATAGACCGTTGCTTGAGTGGTAAATATTTTTGATGTTTTTGAAAATGGTGCGTTTTTACACAACCTGGGTCGGAAACTGCCGATCCGCACCCAGCCCCTCACTGACAGCTACCTGCCAGCTGTGTTCAGTATCACAGAGGATGGGACGGAGTATCTATATCCAGTACATTCCTGCCGTCCCCGGGAAAATGGCGAATGTCGCATTCGGGTCGGCAGTCCCCGTATAGCAGAAGTTACAACTACTTACCCCAGGAACTTCCGGGTTCGATCTGATACTTGCCGTTCGTTGACCCTTGAGCACCTATTCGCTGCTGGGCCGGCAAGGGGTACTACCGGCCAGAATACGACACTCCCCGAGTTACTGCGTAGGTCGTAACAGCGGCAATTGTTGCCATTCACACCCAGTACTCAGTACTCACACCTTCCCTTTCCGATCAGCTGATTCCCGCAATTGAATGTGTATGGAGCGTAATACCAGACAATCAGGGCCTTTTACATGAAAACCGACCAATGTCAGATACTCCAGGAAGCTGTTATTGATCCATATCATTATCTCGCACTGCCTGCAAATATACATTCTTAAGGACAGGTATACGCTATCTGTTATAGACAGCGAAAATGTTGCACTGATACAGGAATGATGTGACGAAACCCCATTACCTTGAAGACATATTGGTTCTGCTGGTGGCAATTACCATCATCCGGTTCCGGGTGGCAGTGCGCGACTGTAGTGAGCGTGTGGCGTGAATGAAAAATCATCATCCGCTGACGCAGCGCCATATCCCTTGCCGGCTCCCCATGCCAGGCAACCTGAGGAGATTCTGGCCGATTTGCACGGTTCGCCGAACGGCCTTAGCCATGCTGAAGCAGACGCCCGAATGCAACACTATGGACGTAACGCCCTGCCGGCGACTGAACCGCCGGGCATCGTACATGTATTCCTGCACCAGTTCGTCAGCCCGCTGATCTACGTACTGGTGGCAGCTGCACTGGTGTCGCTGGCAATCCGTGAATGGTCCGATGCCGGGTTCATCTGCGCGGTCCTGCTGCTTAATGCCATAATCGGTACCGCCCAGGAATACTCCGCCCAGCGTGCGGCAAAGGCCTTACAGCTGCTGGTGACTACGCGCAGCCGGGTCTTGCGCGAGGGCGACATCCACGAACTCGATGCGGAAGAACTGGTACCCGGGGATATCGTGCTGCTGGAATCGGGTGAACGCGTCCCGGCCGATATGCGTCTGCTTGCCAGCCATGACCTGGAGGTGGACGAGTCCCTGCTGACCGGTGAATCCGCTGCGGTGTTCAAGCGGGCGGACGGGCTGCCGCCGGTGGAGAGTTCGCTGGGTGACCGTGTGAACATGGCCTTTGCCGGTACGCTCGTCAGCCGGGGGCGGGCCCGCGGTATCGTGACAGGTACGGCACTGAACACGGAACTTGGGTACATTGCCTCTGCCGTGCTCGACAAGCCGCCCACCAAGGCACCACTGCTGGTGCGGATGGAACGATTTACCCACCGCGTGGCCATCCTTATCGGTGTGGCGGCGTTGCTGATGGCCGGTGTCGCACTGGGTCGCGGCATGCCGCTGGACGAAATTTTCCTGCTTGCCGTGGCACTGGCGGTGTCGGCCATTCCGGAAGGGTTACCGGTTGCGCTCACAGTGGCATTGGCCATCGGCATGCGACGCATGGCACGACGACATGTCATCGTCCGGCGATTGCTGGCAGTGGAGGCGCTCGGTTCCTGTACCTTTATCGCTACCGACAAAACCGGCACCTTGACCATCAACCAGCTCACGGCACACCGGATTGTCTTTCCCGGCCACAAGCCGTGGGAGATCACCGGTGACAGCCTGGAACCGGAAGGCAGCATCCTCCCACCACGGGGCAGCCCGTTGCCGGAGGAGGAGGCCATGCTGGGCTGGCTGTGCCAGACGGCGGTGCTGGCCAACGAGGGACTCCTCGCACGTCGAGATCACGGTTGGGTCCGTCACGGCGATGCCGTTGATGTTGCCTTGCTGGTGATGGCACACAAGGCCGGTGTGATACAGGCGGAGACCGTCAATGCCATGCCGGAGATTGCGACAATCCCTTTTGAATCGGAGCGACTGTTCTCGGCGAGCCTGAATGAGAAGGATGGCGGACAGCATGCCTTTGTAAAAGGGGCGATGGAACGCCTGCTGCCGATTTGCACCACCATGGCGACACTCGAAGGTCCGGTTGCGCTGGACCGTTCCGAGGTGGAACGGCAGTCGCAGGCAATGGCCACCCAAGGCTACCGTGTCATAGCACTGGCGGCCGGTGATATCAAACTGGGGCCGCAGGAGGTGTTTTCCGAAGAGCACCTCGGGAACCTGACGTTGATCGGACTGGTCGGCCTGATTGATCCGCTGCGACCTGAGGCGAAAGCGGCCGTGGCGGCTTGCCGGGCAGCCGGCATCCGGGTGGCGATGCTGACAGGCGACCACCCGGAAACGGCTTTTGCCATTGCCAGTGAACTGGAACTAGCGACCAGCTCGTCGGAAGTTGTTACCGGGCCGCAATTGAAGCAGGCGGAAGATGCGACTGCCGTGGACCAGTTGACCGAACGGGCGCTGGTATTTGCTCGTGTGGAGCCACAGCAAAAGCTCGAAATTATTCAGTCTCTGCAGCGCAACGGACACTTTGTTGCCGTCAGTGGTGATGGTGCCAACGATGCGCCGGCATTGCGCGCAGCCCAGGTCGGTGTGGCCATGGGTAGTAGCGGTACCGACGTAGCCCGCGAGACCAGTGATTTGATACTCACTGATGACAACTTTGCCTCGATTGTGGCTGGCGTCGAGGAGGGGCGTATTGCTTACGCTAACGTGCGCAAGGTGATTTTCCTGCTGATCTCGACCGGGGCTGCGGAACTGGTGCTGTTTACCCTGGCATTGCTGACTGGCCTGCCGCTACCGCTGTTGGCGGTGCAGTTGCTGTGGCTGAATCTGGTGACCAACGGTATTCAGGATATCGCACTGGCGTTTGAGCCGGGCGAAGGTAACGAGCTACGTTGTCCGCCGCGACCGCCTCAGGAACCGATTTTCAACCGGCTGATGATCGAGCGCGTCGTCCTGTCGGCGTTGGTGATCGGGAGCGTTGCCTTCCTGTTATTTCAGTTTCTGCTGGAGCGCGGCTTTTCGCTGGACGAAGCACGCAATGGGACTTTGATGTTGATGGTGTTGTTTGAGAACATCCATGTCTTCAACAGTCGGTCGGAGAACCTGTCGACATTCCGGCACAATCCGATGCGTAATCCGCTGCTACTGTTCGGGACGGCAGTGGCACAGCTGATTCACATCGGTGCCATGTATACCCCGTGGATCAGCGACGTACTGCATATTCAGCCGATCGCACCACAAAACTGGCTGGTGCTCCTGGGCCTGGCATTGACCGTACTGGTCGTCATGGAGCTGCACAAGGTATTCCGGCGGCGACTGGCAACATGCGGTGCTCCCGGTAATCTTGCGGGTTGAAACGTTGTTAATCTTGGTCGCTAGTATTCATAGTCGCGGTGAGCACGTTGCGCAATGGCAGGCTGCAGTCCTTCGGTGTTGATCTTATTGAATTGTCTGTTGAGTAAAAGCAAACAACTGATAAACCGGCCTGATTACATCATGTAAACGTCCGATTTTTGCTGCTATTCAGACCTTCAGATATTTAGCCTGAATGACAGGAACGGGTCGGCTGATCCCCGTTTAGCAGAAGTTACAGCTACTCACCCCAGGAACGTCCTGTTTCTGCCAGTTACTCACCCTTCGTCGTGCCCTGAATGCCAATTGTTCTTATAACCGGCAAGCGGTACTACCGGCCAACTCTTGCCGTTCCCGGCCGACTAGCGAACGGCAACTGTGCCGCAAAAGTCGCCGTTCCCGTCTTGCAGAAGGCCAAACTCCTTGCCCCAAAGGATGTGACTGGGTAATTTGTGGGCTGGGATCACAGGGATACCAAACGACAGGTGCCAATTACATTATTCGTAAATAAAAGAATCATCAAATGGTGCACACAGGGCATCCAGGTCATTATGAATCGGCGGCAGTGACTGCAGGTAGATTGCCAGTGAATTCAGATCGTAATCAGTCAGACGCATGCAACTGGTGCCCAGCACCTCTGCCATAAGACTGTCGGTATAACCGCCATCGGGTTTTCTCCCTGTCCTCAGGAATGTTATCAACTGATTGTATGACCAGTTACCGATGCCCGTCTCTTTGTCCGGCGTAATATTGGGCACCTGCCGCTCATCCGGCCCCGTACAGGTGCCAGCCAGGTAGCGGTCGCGACGGCTGGCACCCAGATAGTCACGCGGTGTATGGCATTCACTGCAATGTCCAAAAGCATTGGCAAGATATGCCCCCCGATTCCATTGCGAAGACTTTTCCGGGTCAGCCGAAAACTCTCCCGGCGTGAAACGGCGCGCCTTCCAATACGACATCATTGGCCGGATGGAGAATGGCCAGTGAAGATTATGTGGCTGAATTGTCCTTGAGGATTCTGGTAGCGTCATCAGATAGGCGTACAAGGCCTGCATATCCTGGTGCGTCATCCGGGTGTATGAGGTATAGGGAAACGCAGGGTAATAATGTTCACCTTGCGGATTCAGGCCTTCACGCAGGGCGCGCACAAAATCTTCCTCGCTCCATGCACCGATACCGTACTCCCTCTGTGGTGTAGCATTAGGGGGATAGAATGTCCCAAACGGTGTCACAACCGGCCGCCCTCCGGCCATCAGTTGATCATGTGTGTGGCATGAAATACAGCCTGCGGCATAAAAGACATACCTGCCATGTTCAAGTAAATCATCGGAGGCCTGCGCCACATTCATGCTGCAGATGCAACCCGCCAATACAAGGATGGCAGCAAAACTTTTTTTTCGAAACAGACTGACTATCTGCAACTTGTTCATAGTTACTTTCCTGAGTTACAACACGTAATAATACTCTCGGGTGCGCAGGAATACCTTGAGTGGAGTCAAGAAGTGGTATGTCGCGGCCTTTAATCACAGCAGAATAATTCAGTTATTGATTGGAATATCCGCTAGCGCCCAAATACTTGCCGTTCGACGCACACTTGAACACCGATTGTTAATGGACCAACAAACGGGGATAACCGGCCAAAACCGGAAGTTTAGGATCGCCCAGCTTGAGCAGTGCGGCTACCCCAAGTTAATGAGAGCTAGCAATGATCCCCCTCGGGGGATCGAACCGGTTGATAGGCAACTTCTCGGCTGGTCCGTCAGTCTTCCAGCCTAAATCCAATCTTGATTGTTACTTGCCAGTAATGAACTGCGTCAGTGTCAATATACCCACGTGTGCTGACAACCTCGAACCAATGCATATTCCTTACCGTCTTTGATGCTTTGGAAATAGCATTACGGATCGCATCATCTGTTCCGGCCTCCGAACTACCAGTTATCTCAATATGTTTGTACGTGTGATCTTCCACATCAATCTCCTGCATTAACTAAATGTTCTAAGGTCTCAATACGGCCAGAATGCGACAGTCCCGGGATGCCGGTGAAGGTCTCAGTTGCCGCAAAACAGGACATTAACATCCTATTATCTAACTGGCGCTTTCGATACGCCCCTGCATATTCTACGGGCCTATGAGTTTCGGGTGTACGGGCAGTAGGAGCAAGCTGCTAACATGTATCGGTGATCCATCGACCTGGGCGGTCCGGCGCCAACCAAACGGTTACTGGAGAGGAGACTAGCCAGCTATCTCAGTAAGTGGCCTCCTCTGTGCCCCGGACAGGATGGACCCGGTTTGATCCGCGATTACGCCGCGACGGTTTGGTTACGTCCCCGATGCTTGGCCTCGTAGAGAGCCCGGTCCGCCTGCGCGACGAGTTCATCGAGCCCCTCGCTGCTGCTCATCTCTACGCAACCGATCGACACCGTTACTCGCAAACCGGTGGCCAACTCGTCAAATTGTTCAACCTCGATGCGATGTCGAATCTTCTCCGCTATCAGAAGTGTCCCGTTCAGGTCAGTGGCCGGTAACAAAACGACGAATTCCTCACCACCCCATCGTGCCACGGTATCGCCTTTACGAAGACAGCGACGCATAAGACGAGTGATCCGCTTCAGGACCTCGTCACCGGTCTCGTGCCCATAGGTATCGTTGATGCGTTTGAAATGATCTACGTCGATAAAAAGCAAAGACACATTGCTCTTGATTCTGCGGTGCTCACCAATCTCCCGGTGGGCCTGATTAGTGAAGCTGGCACGATTCATTGCCCCGGTCAGCCCGTCTCGCATGGCCCGCGTCTCTGCACGCCGCTGCAGGATATTGCTGCGACGTTCCAGGTTGCCGAAGGACAGCGCCAGGAAGGCTACGACGAGCCCTACAGTCTGGCTGCTCGCAACTATCAGGATCAGGAACGAGATTTCGGCGGCATCCGGACTGATATTGATGATGCTGAGGCCCAGCAGGTACGGTGCCATCATGACCAGCGCGAGGTGACGCCTGGCAAGCGCGCTGATGCGGGTTGGGCCAAGCAGCGGCCGCAGGAAGCCGTGAAAGACGGTGCTCAAGGCCGTAGCCACACACAGCGGAATCAGCATCAGGATGGTGGTCAGCGACATCCTGGCATAGGGCTCATGTACACCGAGCACGAACCCGACTAGCGCCAGTGCCGGCGCGCTATATGCGAGTACGGACATCATTTGCGAGATTACCGCGTTACCATACTGGCGCAACAGCAGTGAGGCGGCCAGCAACAGCAGACACAGCGCAGTGCCCGTTGACACGACGGCTTCCGGCTCAGCAGGATACGTATTGTGTTGCTGGAGCCAAAGGCTGGCCTCGTCGGGGAAGGCCAGCCGTGCCAGTGCGCCTAGCAATACCACGGCGCAAACTCCATCGATGAATGGACGGGCTCGCGGCGTTGTGAGCACAACACAAGTTGCAAGCAGTATCACGCTCAGCGCGGTAACCGGGTGTAGCGCCGGACCGTCGGTCAGCGGTTGAATGATATCGATGAGGCCCAACCGATACGCAACCAGAGCAACTACCGCAATCAGGAAACTGCACAGGGCGAACAGGGAGGCCAGACCCAGCGCAGCCCTGGCCGGCCCTTTCACATGCGCGTTCGACGCCTTACCTGCTCGGGAATAACCTCGTCCCAACAATACGTCACTTCTCCCAAGGCGACCTGGGGGTGGAGCCCCTGTTCAGACGCCTTGACAAGAGTCTAGACAGATACTCGTCGCTATACGTTGCAGAACATCACATGATCGGCAAAGGACAGTATTAACGGGCGTTGCTTCGTCGCAGATAGTGAGCGGTGTACAAAACCGTAAGCGCCAGAGATTCTGCCCCCTTGCAGCCATAGTGGCGCGATGCTTGCTTCATGTTCCAGGGCAACAAAGCTTCAATCATTTCCAGCGTGTCGGCCTTCGCGATGTGTTGCAATACATGATGTAGATAGGCAGAGGGTTCCAGCCCATTGGCCTTCGCGGTTTCTATCAGGCTATAGCAGGTGGCACTGGCCCTGGCGCCACGTGGCGTATCACTGAACAACCAGTTGCGCC
>CAMYIO010000104.1:6936-14818 GCA_947258515.1 uncultured Ectothiorhodospiraceae bacterium | reverse complement strand
CCTTGGATGCCCTGTACAGGGAGCCAAGTGCATGGATCTCGTCGGTATAGTATTGCAATCCGCGCTGCAGCAAGGCGATACGGTTTTGTGCATCCTGTTCGAAGGCCAGTTGGATACGATCATGTTCCCAGTCCTGCACTGCCACAGCTGCAAGGAATGACAATACGATACCAATGGCAAGTGTCAGCAGCAGCGGGATGCTGTTATGGTCAAGTACCTTCCCGTATTTTTTCATTTTGTGCGAACGGTAAGACATGCTGGCAGTGTTCCTATATTGCGGCGAGAGATGCTTTGATTTCCGGGAACGATTCGCTGCCTGCCGCCACGAGCTTGTGTGCTTTGTGCAACAAGTGAGTAAACTGCAGGCAGGTCGTTATCTGCTGGTTGCTTGCGCCGCAACCACCCTCCAGTTCTGCCGTCAGATAGTCCTCAAAAGGGTGACAGATGTCCGTGATGATCTGCACGCCGTAGGTACCTGCCGTTCCCTTGAGACTGTGAACTGCGAGGTACAGTGTTTCGTAACAGTCGAGGTAATCCTCTTTGCTATTGAGTTGCATGACCAGTGATTCCATATTGTCGAGCTGTTGTGGCAGATTTTCTATATAGCCATGCCGCATCTTCAGAAGTACCTCCTGAATCTGCGCGCTCATGTGGTCGCTTCCCGTACTCTTGTCCATAATGGTGGGGAAGCTGTCTTTAGCGAATAGCGTGGAAACGGTTGTCCGGGGTCATCCGTTTTGCACTGACGTTGGCATGGCAGGTAAACCGGCTATTCTGTTGATGGCCTCGCAAAATTCCCCGGCGTCCAGCGGCTTTTGCATGAATTCTGCAGCGCCAATCTGCTTCATTCTTGAACTATGCAGTTCAGCCGTGCTGGCAGTAATCACCAGGACAGGTATTGCCGAGGTCTTCATGTTGATTTTAAGTTTTTCCAGTGCGCCCACACCGGTGCCGCCGGGCATGTTGATATCCAGCACGATAACATCGGGTCTATTATTTCTTGCGGATGTCAGGGTCTGCATGGCGTCAAAGGCAAACAGAACCTCATGACCCTGCGTGCGCAGTATTGCGCTTAACAGCTGGCACAACTCCTTGTCATCGTCTGCGATCAGAATCTTCATATTGATTCCCTTCAATATGTTGTTTATTCAGTATCCTGTGTGCATCTAACCACCTGGTTCCAGGCTGCAATTATAGCCGTAGCGGATATGAATCAGTCCAGTGAGATGCATTCTTTGCTGTTCTTTGTAACGGTATGATGCAAGCTAACTTAAGGAAACACATAACCCGTTTGTTCAGATTGTAGTGCAATAGTAACCAACCCGGACGGTAACCATGTGCAGCAAGTCCCGGTAATTGCGAGTTCCATTTAACGTTTATTGATGCGGCATGGCGGTTATATACAGGGGGCTATTGCGTCTATTAGCTGTACTGCTCACGCGAATTGCTTGTTCCTGTGCCTGACGAAAGCCTCGAACTGGTCTGCAGTAAGCGGACGGGAGATGTAATATCCCTGCACCTGGTCGCAGTGCATCTGCAGCAGCATCTGCATATGTTCTTGCTGCTCCACACCCTCTGCAATGACTTTCATGCCGAGGCTGTGGGACATGCTGATGATGGCCGCAACGATCGCGGTGCCCTTGGTCTCTGCCTTCAGGTTGAAGATAAAGCTCTGGTCAATCTTCAGCTTGTCAAAGGGTAGTTTCATCAGGTAACTGAGTGACGAGTAGCCGGTTCCGAAGTCGTCCAGTGCCAGTTGCAGGCCCATGTTCTTGAAGGTTTCGAGTGTTTCGGTAGTCTGGTTCAGGTCATTCAGGATGCTGGTTTCTGTGAGTTCCAGTTCCAGGTGCCCGGGTTTCAGTCCGCTGGCCTTGAGTGCCCCTGCAATTGTCGATTCCAGAGTATCGCCACTAAAATGCACGGCAGAAATATTGATTGACATGGTGACCGGCGTGTTAAGTGTCATGATCCATTTTTGCGCCTGGCGACAGGCCTCGTTGATGACCCACTCGCTTATTGCCACAATCAGGCCGTAATCCTCGGCAATCGGTACAAAGACAGCCGGCGATACCTTGCCCAGTTCGGGGTCATCCCAGCGCAGCAGAGCCTCGACACCGGAAATCTGTCCCGTGACAAGATTCACCTGTGGCTGGTAATGTAATTCCAGCGCGTTGTTTTCCAGTGCATGGCGCAGCCTGTTCTCAATCTTCAGTTTTTCCGCCGATTCTTCATTCAGCTTTTTGGAGTAAAACTGGAAGTTGTTTCGTCCCAGTTTCTTGGCATGGTACATCGCCATATCTGCATGCTTCAGAAGGGCGCCGGCCGTGACGCCATCGTCCGGGTACATGGAGATGCCAATACTGGTGCTGACATGCAGTTCCTGATTAAAGATGATAAAGGGCTCAGAGAGGGACTTGAGTATACGGCGGGCGACTTTTTGTGCATCGCTGCCCCCCCTGGCCCGCGGTATTAGAATAATGAACTCGTCACCTGCCAGTCGCGCGAGCACCCTGGAGGCGTTTTCTTCGCTGACATGGGAAATGATATCTGTTCCCCGCAGCTGTTTTGACAGCCTGTCTGAAAAAGCCTCCAGTAGCTTGTCGCCGCACTGATGGCCGAGGGTGTCGTTAATGCGTTTGAAGTTGTCAATATCGAGGAACAGTAAGGCCAGGCCCTGCAACTCGCGTCGCGCCTCTGTTGTCGCCCTGTTCAGGTAGTCCATGAACATCAATCGGTTGGGGAGGCCGGTCAGACTGTCATGGTAGGCCACGTAACGCACCTCTTCATGCTGAAAATGCAGATTCTCTCCCATTTCCCGGAAGGCACAGGCCAGTTTGCCGATTTCATCACTGGAATCTATATCAATGGATGTAAGTACATTGCCATGACCAATTGCCCCGGCGGCCTTTACGAGCTTCCGGATCGGCTTGATAAGTAATTTATTGAAAACGCCAAACACGATGGTTGTGGCCAGCAGGATGGCAAGGAGCGAGATTATGGCTACCGTCCATCCAAGACTGATGCTCCTGGCCAGGATTTCATCTTCATTATGAGCAACAAAGGCGTACACCCGGTCATGCAGTTTGATGGTCTGGAAATGACCGTCTTTGCCCTTGTGCTGCCCGTCTACGAGGGTGTTGCCGTCGGCATGTTGTTTGGCTTTGTTGAACAGTTCGGCAGCTAACTGTTTTCCAATCATTGCTGCGGAGGGGTGGAATATGATGGTGCCATTGCCATCGGTGAAAAAGATTTCACCGTGCCCACTTGTGCTGCTGCTGACCTGTGCTTCCAGAAAGCCCAGGTCGATGGTCAGTATCAAGTAGCCGTAAAGCGCTTTTTCTTCAAGGGCCCCCTTTTTGCCTTGTCGGTATAACGGTTTGCTGGTCAGCAACACCGGCTGGTTGTTGTCCGGGTTAATGGAAAATGTGGTGTAGGTGATGTCGGGATTCTCGCTGACCTCTATAAAATAGCTGCTCGATGACTCGTTCGTTTTCAGATTGGCAACCTTGCCCAGTACCGATCTCAACTGTTCCTTGCCGTCCCGTGTGAGGATGCGAATTTCATAATATTCGGGATATGCCAGTTGATAATTGAACAGCAGTTCCATGACCTGTTGTTCCAGATCGTGTCTGTGTCGGGACGATGCCGGTTCACTTATGTATTGCTCGACCAGTGAGGTACTTGCAAACAGACTGGCATTGGCGCGGGCGGTACGTAACTGTGTTTCGGTCAGTGACTCAATCTGTTCGAGCAGGGTTGCCATCTGGTGCTGGGCACGGTCATGAGCATCTTCCATCAGCAGGCTGTAGGCCATCCAGCCCAATACCAGGATGGGTATGATAATCAGCGGTATCAGCAGCAGCAGAATTTTAGATTGAAGTTGCAATGCGCATCCCGGAGCAATTTACTTTCCGTACACGCACAGTTACATGCAGGTACGCGAAGACATAGGGGATTACGGCAAAAGCGACTGAAACTTAAGATAAATCAACGGCGATACTCGCCGGTTTATACCCCATTTATGCGAGGGACTCATGAACGCCACGAACGTAGTAATATGCCCCTGCAGCAAACCCGATTAATGATATGAGGCGAAAACAATGGAAGCAGTGGTTGATGGCAAGACGATCCAGTTGAGTGAAGCTGGCTGGCTGGAGAATCTGGATGAGTGGAGCGAGGAACTGGCACGGCAGGTTGCAAAAAACGAGAAGGTAGACGAGCTCACCCAGGAACACTGGGATGTGATCAATCTGGCACGTGAGTATTTCCAGGAAAATGGTAAGGTGTGCGAGCCACGTGCGTTTTCCAAGTTGATGAAGAACCTCTATGGAAAGGACCGCAGTGATCAGAAGTATCTCTATTCGCTGTTTCCTACCGGCCTGATCAAATGCGCCAACAAGATCGCCGGTCTGCCTCGACCCAAGGGTTGTAGTTGAGCGAGTCGGCCCGGACGACCTGGCAGCTAGCCACAAGTCAGCGAATATTTCATCGATCGCCGCGTTGCCGCACAACCGGGAACCCGGCGCCGTTTATGTAGCCCATGGTTCAGCTTCCCACCGTTTCCGAAACCGATACCCGTGATGCATGGGTACAGACGCCGCTGGGTGATTATGAACTGATTGATTTCGGTGCCGGTCGCAAGCTGGAGCGCTGGGGTGACTACCTGGTGGAAAGTCCGGACCGTCTTGCCAGCGGCATGCCGGCCAGCGCGCACTGGGATGCCGACTGGATCTATGTCGCCGATGTCGGTGTGCAGCAGCACTGGGAACCGACCCGCAGTGGACTGCCACGCGAGTGGACAGTCAGTCTCGGTGACCGGCAGGTCATCTGCCGCCTCGATGCCCGCGGTCGTGTCGGTTTGCACGGCCGTGACATTCTCTGTGCCGAATGGTTGCGGCAGCGTATCGAGGGCTGTTACGACATCGATGATATCCGTGTCCTGAACCTGTTTGCCGGCAATGGCTATGTCACCTCACAGGCCCTGCAGGCCGGTGCCTCCGTGGTGCATGTCGATGCCAGCGAGGAGATGCTCGCCCTGAGCCGTGCGCAAGCCGGCGCGGGGCATGTCGAGTTTGTGCGCGACGATGTTATCGATTACGTCGAGGAGCTGCTGCGCCGCCAGCAACGTTTTGATGTCATCATTTTGCCGGTCCCCCCGGTGGGTCACGGGCCGAAGGGTCAGATGTGGGACCGCGAGGTGGACATGGCAAAACTGGTGAAATACCTGCCACGCCTGGTTACCAAACAATGCCTCGGTGTCTGGTTGTCGACAGACAGTGGCGCCACCCACTGGAAGGCCGAGGGGCTTGGGCAGTTGCTGCGTGAGGTGCTGCCCGGTTGCACCATCGAGCCGTTGCAGCTCGGTGTCGCTAGCTGTGACGGCCGTGTCTTGCCGGCGGGTGTCGCGGCGCGCTGGTATGACGAAACCGAGTTTCTGCAAACCGGTGATCTGCCACTGACGGCCGCGCAACTCGAGGAGCGCCTCGATATCCACATGATTTCACTGGGTGCGGCCGAGGAGCCGGCGCGCGCGCTTGCCGTGTTTCCGCGTGAACAGCAGGATTTCGTGTTGCATTGGGTCAGTATCGTGGCGCGTACCAGCTCCGGCATGGCGCTGAATTTTGCCTCGCATGTGTGTCCGGCGTTACGGCTGATGGATGCCGGGGGTGTCGAGGCGTGGTTACTGGCCTGCATGGACATCTATGATACCCGGGGGCTGCACCCGGCGGTTGCCGCGTTCAGGGACGTGGAGCGTTTTGCGCGTGCCTACAAGGCACGTACCACCGGAGTGGCCTTTGAGGATGTCGTCAATGTGCTGGAGGTTTTCGTGCAGGGCCTCAATGGTCGCCGCCTGAAGATCGAATGTGCCGAGCACTGTTATACCGATACCGAAACCATCTTTCTGCCTGCCAGCATCAACCGTTATGCGGAGCGCGAGGATAACTTTCAGCTCTACAAGGTAATGCTGGTGCACCAGTGGGCTCAGACCTGGTTCGGTAGCTGGCGCATCGAATCGCAGGAGGTGTTTGGCCGCTATATCGATCCCGAGGCGGCAGTGATCCGTTTCCATGCACTGGAAACGTTGCGGCTGGATGCGCGTATCCGCGACACGCTGCCCGGTGTGTACCGGCAACTCGTGCGCTTTCGCGATGACAGTGAGCGTGTACTGCATGGCGACTGGCTGGCAGCCGCGGAACAGCTTTCACAGGCGGATGCCGGTGTCGAGGACACGCTGCTGTGGCTGCAGCGACTCGCCGACACCCCCGTGCCTGCCGGCACCCTCTACCAGGGCGTGATGCGACCGGAGGCGGTGGTCAAGGTACGCGCCGCGCGCATTGCGGCCGACAAGCAGCTGTTTCGCCTGCACCTGCTGCGACTCGAGCAGGAGTTGCTGGATGTTGAAGAGGCACTTGATGGGACAGGTGAGGATGAGCAGGCCGACAGCGAGGAGGCTGCCGGGCGCCGTCTGCCGTTCGAGCTGCGCGAGGTCGAGTCGAACGAAGATGCGAATGGCGTGACCTATGAAATGGAGCTCGACGGCAAGCCGATCGAGCCACCTGATAACGTCAAGGGCACCATGGCGTCCATCATTCAGGACCTTGATGAAATACCGGAAGAGTATCTGTATGCAGCCGGTGACGGTGCCTATGTGGCAGACGACATCGGTGAACGCAGTGTCGAGGATGTGTGGAAGGGCACCTACCATGAGGAGGGCGCGTTCCTGTACAACGAGTGGGACTATGAGCGCCAGAACTATCGCAAAAACTGGACGGTGTTGCGCGAACTCGATGTCAGTCCACTGGATGACAGTTTTGTCGCCGACACCCTGAACAAGTACCGCGGCATGACCGGACACTTGCGGCGCACCTTCGAGGCGCTGCGCGGTGAAGACAAGTTGCTGAAGAAGCAACCCTATGGTGACAACGTCGACATCGATGCCCTGGTCGAGTCCTGGGCAGACACCACCATGGGAATGGAAATGTCCGACCGTGTGTTTACCAAGATGCACAAGCTGGAGCGCGATATCGCGGTGATGTTCATGGTGGATATGAGCGGTTCCACCAAGGGCTGGATCAACGACGCCGAGCGCGAGGCACTGGTACTGCTGTGCGAGTCGCTGGAGACACTCGGGGACCGCTATGCGATCTACGGATTTTCCGGTATGACGCGCAAGCGCTGCGAGGTGTACCGGGTAAAACGTTTTGATGAGCACTACGATAATACGGTGCGCGGCCGCATCAGCGGCATCAAACCGAAGGACTACACGCGCATGGGCGTCACCATCCGGCACCTGTCGCATCTGCTGAACGAGGTGGAGGCGCGCACCAAGCTGCTGATCACGCTCTCCGATGGCAAGCCCGATGACTACGACACCTACCGAGGTGCCTATGGCATCGAGGATACCCGCCAGGCCCTGATCGAGGCCAAGCGTACCGGCATCCATGCCTTTTGCATTACCATCGACACCGAGGCACGCGATTACCTGCCACACATGTACGGTGCCGCGAATTACACCGTGATCGACGAGGTACGCAAGTTGCCGTTGAAGGTATCGGACATCTATCGGCGCCTGACGACGTGAGCTATCAACAATTGCTGCACATTACGCTGGCAATAGCGGCAGGTGCTTGCAGGGGGCTGTTCTGCTGCTAGAATTGCGCCGCAAACAGCCTGCATACTTCAACCAGCACAGTTACCGTTCAGATAATCCTTCTCCATGACGAGCCCGCAGTCATTTTCTGGTGAACCAGCAGCCGCTTCTGACAATCGCTCCGGATTTCCCGCGGGAATGCCGCTGGCTATCATCCTGCTGTTGGTCGGGGTGGTTGCCTGGCAGGCTTCTGTCAGGGCGCTGAACGGCACCCTGGAGGCGGAGTCCACG
>CAMYIO010000104.1:0-6891 GCA_947258515.1 uncultured Ectothiorhodospiraceae bacterium | reverse complement strand
GACTACGACAAACCCCCCTTCTATTTCTGGACCATCGGCCTGGCCAGATCCGTGACCGGTGCACATTGGGAACTGGCCGCCCGATTGCCCTCGCTGGTGAGCCTGGTACTGCTCATGCTCCTGTTCAGGCTGCTGCCGCAGGAAAGTGGCCAGCGGACCCCGGTGTTGCTGGCCGCTGCCATTCTGGTCACCAGCCCCAAGATGATCGGCATGGCCCAGATGGCGCGCATGGACCTGATGCTCTGTCTGCTCGCCTTGGCGGCGATCCTGTCTTTCGCCCGCTACTGGGTGTCTCCCGAGCGGGAGGCGGGGGGGCGGAATCACGGTTATTACCTGTTTTTCATAGCGGCCGCCCTGGCGGTGATGACCAAGGGACCGGTGGGCTTCATTGTTACCGGCGTCCCGGTATTCCTGTTCCTGCTGCTGCAGGGGAGCTTCCGGGAGCTGTCCAGGGTTTTTCTCGGCAGGGGCATGCTGCTGTTTCTGGCGCTCGCCCTGCCATGGTTCGTTTACGTGTCCGTTATCACCGAGGGGCGTTTCTTCCACTGGTTCATTCTCGAGGAAAACCTGTCGCGCTTTGGTAATCTGTTCAGCGCGATTGAGTTTACGACCTTCCAGCGGCAGCCCGGCTGGCAGTATCTGATGCACTTCCTGTGGGGTTTCTTCCCCTGGGCACTGTTCATACCCGTGATCATCTACCAGGTGTTGCGAGACCGGGCCAGGCGGTCTGGGGTGGACGGCCTGCTGGTGGTCTACCTTCTCTGGATACTGCTGTTCTTCTCGCTCTCCGGGATCAAGCGCAGTGATTACATCCTGCCGCTCTATCCAGCGGCCGCCTGGCTCGTGGCCGGCTACCTCAGCCAGACGGTTCGCGCCCGGTCCGTGCGCGGGGTGTTCCTGTTTACCGGGGGAACAGCACTGGTTCTTCTCCTGCTGCTTGCACTCGTCCCGCAGATTCTTTCTTCAGAGTGGCCCGGGGCCTGGCTAACGGAAATGCTGGGTCCGGAACGTCTGGCGGAAGCCAACCCCTATCTGTCTACCCTGGGACAATGGCTGGGTTACATCCTTGGGGGCATCTTGCTGCTGGGCGGACTGTGGTGGTATGGCTGGACCCTCCGCGAGCGGCTACCGCTGATCCGCCTGTACGTCGTGTTCCAGGGGATACTGCTGGCCGTTATTCTGTTCATGATGCAGTCCATCAACAGCGTGAGGGAAGATACCCGTCCCTATATTGCTGCCATCGCCAGTCTGGTGGGGGAACAGCCCATCTATATGTACCGTTCCTGGGACGAAGAATACGGGTTCTATCTGAACCGCCGGGTGCCAGTTGTGAATGAGACTGAACTGATGCGGCTTATGCAGGAGACGGACGCGGTGTCCTATATCCTGATCGAACCGAAATACTTCGGGCGCTTGTTTAACAACCCGACTGAGGTGCCCTTCTTCTTCGCCGAGGGTATGCCGCCGGACCGGCCCATGTACCTGATGGCCAACACCCCGCCGGACGGGACCGGATCGTGACGGTGATTCACCAGGGCTGACGCCCGGCGCTCGGCTAACAGCAATCGCCAGTGTGCTATTCCGGACAGGAATATGCGCCCGTTTCTTCCCCGTATGGATTGTAAGTAATTGTTTTTACTGATTGACAATATATTAGAATATGTTAATATAACTTACAACTGTTATTGAGTATTAATCAGGAGGTGTGCCATGTACATCGACAGTTTGACGATAACTGCTTTTGTTGTGTTCGCGATTGCGATGGTGATGTTTATCAAGAAGTGCATCATCAACGGCTGCATGATGTCGAGAGACAACAAAACCGGTATCAAGGACGATGTAGAGCCTGGTGGCGAACAGTGAGGCTTGCTATCCAGACGCTGTCTCGCGCAATGGCCGGAACGTTATCTCCGGAGCATGCTGAAGACCTGCTGGCACACGGTGGACAGCTGCTTGATGTCCGCTCGCCGGCAGACTTCAGACGGCATCGCCTCCCCGGGGCACTCAATATACCGGTCGATTCCCTCTGCTATGAACACCGGCGACTCAACAGTCGACGTCCGGTGATCGTCTACGGTGCCAGTGAAGTCCGCAGTGCACGCGCCGCGAGGTTGCTCGCCGGCAAGGGCTTTTCGCGCATCTATCACCTCGCGGCCAGTGAATAAAGGACCCGTCTGCAACCGTGACAATTGAAACCTTTGAGAGCCTGTCCCTGACGCTGGGCGTGGGCGGACTGATGTTGTACATGGTCTTCATCATGTACAAGCTGGCCAGGGAATCCGGTGCCGGGCGTTATGGCACCGTGATGATCTTTGCTTCCCTGGGACTGGGTCTTGTCGGTTTTGCCGCGAAGTCGGTGATCCAGCTGGTCATTCAGGTCTAGATGACTGTTTCCCGGCGTCCTCGTCGACGTCTTTCTCGTTCTGTTGCCCGCTAACCGGGCCATCATCATCCATCAATATCTGGTGTGCCGGACCTTCCATGTCATCGAACTGGCCGGACCGCACGGCCCAGAGAAACACCCATGCAATCAGGCCGACGAAGACCAGCGATACGGGAATCAGCAGATAGAGAACTTCCATAAGATGTATTTATTTCTTCCGGGTCAGGCGCAGGGCATTCAGTACCACCAGCAACGAGCTGGATGACATGCCAATAGCCGCCATCCAGGGTGCGACATAGCCCAGTGCGGCTGCCGGCAGCGCAACCAGATTGTAACCCACGGCCCAGGAAAGGTTCTGCTTGATTATCCTCAGGGTCTTGCGGGACAGCAGGATGCCACTGGTGAGTGCATCAAGCTTGTTGGAGAGTAATACCATGTCCGCGCTGGCCTGGCTGATGTGGGCCGCATCACGCATGACGATGGATACGTCGGCAGCAGCCAGTACCGGTGCGTCATTGATGCCGTCACCGACCATTGCCACCACCGCGCCCTGCTGCTGCAAGGCCTGTACCTGGTGCAGCTTGTCTGCCGGCGTCATGCCGCCATAGACATTCGTGATTCCGGCCTCGGTGGCGAGTTGTTGTGTCGCCGCCCTGTTGTCACCGCTCATCAGCAATACCTGCTTGCCGGCATGCTGCAGTGCCTTGACGACCGCGGGCGCTTCCTCCCTGATGGCATCGCTGAGCAGGAACAGCGCGTGTAGCTGGTGCGTATCGGCCAGCAGCACGCGGGTGCCATAGCCGATGTCGGACGGGAGACTGTCGCTGCTGGCGTCTGTGTGCGCGGCGATGAATGCAGCGTTGCCGATAAACCATTGCTGTTCACCCAGGCGGGCACTGACGCCGGCACCGGGAAAGTTTTTGAAGTCGCTGGCGGCAAGCGCTTTGCCGCCAGCCGCCGCTGCAGCGATGGCCTTGCCGGCGGGGTGCTCGGATTGCTGTTCCAGTGCCGCCGCGATACCGAGCACGGTGCTTTCATCCAGATGCGACAGGCACAGGATGCGACTGATGAGCGGTGTGCCAAACGTCAGGGTGCCGGTCTTGTCAAAGATGACATGACTGCTGCGTGCCAGGGTTTCCAGGCTGTGGCTGCGAAGGGTCAGCAGGCCATGGCTGAGCATGGTCCCGGTAGCGGCACTGATTGCCGTTGGTGTCGCCAGTGACAGCGCGCACGGGCAGGTCACCACCAGTACCGATACCAGGATCGGTAACCAGCTGTCGGGGGCCTGTTGCCACCAGTAGACGCCGACGGCGGCGGCAATCACCAGCACCGTGCCGACAAACCAGCTGGCGACGCGGTCAGCGAGGCGGGTGATGGCGGGCTTCTCGTTCTGCGCCTGCTCCAGCAGCCGCACGATCTCTGCCAGCACGGTATCCAGGCCGACATGCTCGACACGCAGGTATAACGGGCTTTCAATGTTGATGCTGCCACCGATGAGGCGCGCCCCCTGACGCTTGCCGATCGGCGTGCTTTCACCCGTCAGCAAGGCCTCGGTGACACTGGACTCGCCGGCCGTGACGCTGCCGTCGGCCGGCACGGTTTCACCCGGCCTCACCAGCACGCAGTCGCCGGCTTGCAGCTCGGTGAGCGGAATGACGTCTCGCTGTTCGCCGTTGTCGGTCACGACAATCCGTGTCGCCATGGCGGGCAGGGCACGGCTGAGTTGTTCCAGTGTTTCCGCACCGCGCTTGCGCGCCATGAGTTCAAAATAGCGGCTTGCCAGCAGGAAGAAAATAAACATCACCACCGAGTCGTAGTAGACCTCGCCGTGGCCGGTCCAGGTGGCATGCAGACTGCCCGCGAAGGCGACCAGAATGCCGAGTGAGACCGGTACATCCATGCCGACGCTGCGGTTGCGCAGGTCGCGCCAGGCGCCACGAAAAAAAGGTGCGCCGGAATACAGCAGCACCGGCGTGGTCAGCAGCAGGCCGACCCAGCGGAAAAAGGTTTTAAAGCCGGCTTCCATGCCGGACCAGCCACCAACATACAGGGCGACGGATAACACCATCACCTGCATGCCCAGCACGCCGGCAATGCCAAGGCGCCGTAACTGGTTGCGGCGGTCGCGTTCGAAGGCCTGTTGCTGCTGTTGCGGGTCATAGGGATGGGCGCTATAGCCGATATGGTGGATCGCCTGCAGGATATCGCTGAGCTTGATCTGCGTGTCATCCCAGCGCACGCGTGCGCGGTGGGTTGAGTAGTTGACCTGTACATCCAGCACCCCCGGCAGCTGTGCCACGTGTCGTTCATTCAGCCACACGCAGGCCGCGCAGACGACGCCTTCCAGGATCAATGCCGCTTCGTGCTGGTGTTCACCCGTGGCGCGCACGAAGGTCTTCTGGACCTCGGGATGGTCATAGACGCGGGTCTGGCGGATAAAGTCCGGCAGCAGTTCCTCGCCCTTCGGCGAGGGCGCCGTGCGATGCCGGTAGAAGTCGGCATTGCCGGAGTCGACAATGGCCTGCGCCACAGCCTGGCAGCCATAACAGCACATCGGTTCGTCACGATCATTGATGGTTACGCTCAGGGCCAGTCCGTGGGGGATGGGCAGACCACAGTGAAAACAGTCCGCTGTCGCGCTCGTTGCGGCTGTCTGGGTGGTTAACGGTTGAGGGGAAGACACTTTTTATAGGGTGGGCAGGTGTACTGACGGTGCCGGGGATGTGCAGTTGCTGGTGTGTGCCTAGCATAACGCATAGTCCTGTGCGTAATTCCACAATGCATTAGTATTTCAAGATCTTTTGATATAGATCAATAACTCTCGAGAGGCAGGAAAAGATAATTTCGGGGTTCGAGATTATCCGCAGTCGCTGTGGCGGTCTGTACGCAGCCTGCTGTCGATTTAAGTGCATGTCATGTGGACAAGCCGATGCTTTTCCCATGTACTTGTGCGGGCACGAAGTTGTCTATCGGTACCTGAAAAACTGAATATAAACACGGTATTGACTCGCCAGTCTGCAGGGATGAGACTGGCGGCTCACTGACCATCAGCAAGGAAATAAACGGGAGATCACCAATGGTGCTACAACACGTCTGGGGCTTATTTACCAATCCGAAGCGAGAATGGGAAGCCATTCGCGACGATGAATGCACCATTGGCAAGTGCTACGCAGTACATGTCCTGATCCTCGCGGCCATCCCGGCCATTTCCGGATTCATTGGGACTACCCAGTTCGGTTGGCAGATCGGTGCCGGTGATCCCATCAAGCTGACCCTCGAGAGTGCGGGGCTGATTGCCGTGCTCTACTATCTTGCAATGCTGGTGGGCGTGTTCTCCATTGGCTGGATGATCCACTGGATGGGTAATACCTACGGCGCGGATGTGCAACTGTCGCAGTGCGTGGTACTGGCGGCCTACACGGCCACGCCGCTGTTTCTCATCGGCCTGATGGAGCTCTACCCGGTGTTGTGGATCAACATGGTGGTCGGTATCCCGGCACTGGCCTACACGGTTTATCTGCTCTATACCGGTGTACCCGTCATGATGGGTATTTCCGAGGACCGTGGATTCCTGTTCTCCAGCGCCGTGCTGGCGGTTGGCCTGGTGGCCTTCGTCGCGCTGCTGGCGACAACCGCGATTCTCTGGGGTATGGGTCTGGAACCCCAGTTCACACGCTAGCGTAACAGTATGAATGAATGTTAGAATTTTCTTAATTTATTATTGAGTAGCAGTGTAACTCACTGTTTTAGCTGTATAACTCACTGTTAGAAGCAACAAAAAGGGAGTATGGCATGGCAGATCAGTCAACCTACAACTACAAGGTGGTCAGACAGTTTTCAATAGTGACCATAGTCTGGGGCATCGTCGGCATGCTGGTTGGCGTCATCATTGCGGCCCAGCTGGCATGGCCCGCGCTGAACTTTGATATCCCCTGGCTGACCTTTGGCCGCCTGCGGCCATTGCATACCAATGCCGTGATCTTCGCCTTCGGCGGTTCGGCGTTGTTTGCGACCTCTTATTATGTGGTGCAACGAACCTGTCATGTGCGGCTGCTGAGTGACAAGCTGGCCGCGTTTACCTTCTGGGGCTGGCAGCTGATCATTGTACTGGCGGCAATTACCCTGCCACTCGGTTTCACCCAGGGCAAGGAGTATGCCGAACTTGTCTGGCCGATTGATATCTTCATCGCAGTGGTCTGGGTGACCTATGCGATTGTGTTCTTCGGTACCATCATGAAGCGCCGTGTGCCTCATATCTATGTGGCCAACTGGTTCTTCGGCGCCTTTATTATCACCGTTGCCGTGCTGCATATCTTTAACAGTGCGGCCATACCCACGAGTGCGATGCATTCCTATTCGATGTATGCCGGTGTACAGGATGCCATGGTGCAGTGGTGGTATGGACACAACGCGGTGGGCTTCTTTCTGACGGCGGGCTTCCTGGGCATGATGTACTACTTTGTGCCGAAACAGGCCAATCGCCCGGTTTACTCCTACCGCCTGTCGGT
>CAMYIO010000103.1 GCA_947258515.1 uncultured Ectothiorhodospiraceae bacterium | reverse complement strand
TGCCCCCCTCCAGCGCAGGACCCGTTTGGCAACATCGATATTTGCTTTGACGATCTCTCTGAATAGATAAAGAAAAAAGCCGGGGAATTTCGACGAGAGGTGCAGCGGATAGCTTTCATGGTCGATAATATTCATCCGCCGTGACAAGAATACCGTGAGCGCGACAGATGCCATCCCCAACCCCAGCAGCAGGGGTTCCAGATGTCCCGATAAAAAGATCCAGAAAAGAAATAGCAGTACGACAAAGCTGAAAGATTTCATTTCGTTGGCCTGTTGTGTCTGGTATTGATTTGCATTTAAAATTGCCCCGGGTATTGCATCCGGAGATGACCCGCCTGTCCGGTCTGATTATGGCCTGATTCCATTGTTTTTTCGTAACTATTCAGCTAAAAACTGAAGAAAGTGCTTGACAAGGATTTATCCCGGTTTCATCTGTTTCAGCGACGGCGGCATGCCTGCCATTATAGCTGTTCACATAAGCCGCAAGAAGCCCACTAACGGTTTTATATGCACACAGTAGTCACGGAGCCGAATGGTTTTTTTAAACGCCTCAGATTCGCTGACAGGCGCTAAATTTTCGCCCTGAAAACCCGTGCGATAATGCCCACACTCAAGGTTACTAGAGTGTGGGCAATTGAAGATAGATGACATTGACGTTGATTCATCGATCAACTCAGTCAAAGAACTTCTCAGGAAAGAGAAAGATCTTTCGCCTGCACTGAGGTCGGCACTGGAAGTATTGCTTGTTCTGGTGGCCCTGCTGCTCAACCGCATCACCCTCAACAGCAAGAACAGCAGCAAGCCACCTTCCACAGATCCAAACCGGAAGAAGTCCAGCAAAAAGGGAAAAAGCAATAGAAAGCCGGGAGGGCAGAAAGGGCATAACGGAACGACACTTGAGCCGGTGGATGATCCGGATGAAGTGTCCGAGATACTGGTCGATCGCCGTACCCTGCCAAAAGGGCTGCAGTATCGGGAGGTCGGCCATGAAAGTCGCCAGGTCATTGATATCGACATCGCACGGTTTGTGACCGAATACCGGGCACAGATTCTGGAAGACGATCAGGGGAATCGGTTTGTGGCCTCTTTCCCGGAGGGGGTGAGCCGGCCCGTTCAGTATGGCCAGAACCTGAAGGCCAATGCGGTCTATATGTCTCAGTACCAGTTAATTCCCTATGATCGGGTACGCGATCACTTCCAGGATCAGATGCACATTCCGGTCAGTGCGGGCTCTGTCTTCAACTTCAACAAAGAAGCTTGTGAACGGCTGGCACCTTTTGAGCAGTGGGCAAAAACCGAGCTTGCCAAAGCTATGCTCATGCATGCCGATGAGACCGGCATCAACATCAGCGGAAAACGCCACTGGCTGCACTGTGCCTCCAGCACCTCACTGACCTGGTTCTATCCACATGCCAAGCGGGGTACCGAGGCCATGGATGAGATGGGCATTCTGCCCTTCTTCAAGGGGGTGTTGTGCCATGATCACTGGAAACCGTACTACCATTACGACTGCACCCATGCCCTGTGCAATGCCCATCATCTCAGAGAACTGGAGCGGGCCTGGGAACAAGATCAGCAGCAGTGGGCCAGGGAGATGCAGGCATTGCTGATCGAACTCTCAAAAGTTGTGGAGGATGCCGGGGGGTGTTTACCACCGGATGAGGCTAAACGGTGGCGCCTGCGATATCGACGGCTGCTTAAAAAGGCAGAGACCGAATGTCCACCGCCCGACGAAAGTCAGCGGAAGGGGAAACGGGGCCGGCTCAAACGCTCGAAGGCCAGAAACCTGCTGGAGCGATTACGCGACTTCGAGCAAGATGTCCTGCGCTTCATGGAGGTGGAGAGCGTCCCCTTTACCAACAACCAGGGCGAGAACGATCTACGTATGACCAAGGTGCAGCAGAAGATCTCCGGTTGCTTCCGATCCATGGACGGGGCAAAGATCTTTTGTCTGGTTCGCAGTTACCTGTCAACTTGCCGTAAGCAGGGTATGACGGCCACGCAAGCATTGACGCTGCTTTTTCAGGGTAAGCATCCAGATTTCATGAAAATGGGTGAGGCCTAATGTGGCTGATCGTGGCAGAATGTGCTGAATGGTTACGCATAGAAATGGATTTACCCACGCAAACCACCCAGTTAGAACCATAGTGGGTGCGATGACAACTCGCATCGATATTCGCTTCGGTATTTTTTCGAAGGAATCTATTACTCGCCAAATGATATCACTTGTTGTTATTCAGACTTGTATGGGCAGTCGGTACCAGACTTTTCGTGTAGTGAATGACCTATAAGAGTCTGTGTCAATGAACTGGCAATCAAAGCCCAATTCGATGCAAAGCCGATGCTTGATGGATTACTCTTCTTCTCTTCGTTAAGACTGCTGTCGGGCTGCCAGACGCGTCGTTGCAGGCTCTGAATCGATCGACTCAAACGATATCCTCAGGAATAATAGCGGGACTCGAAATCTGTTGCATTCCACCATGACCCATCTCATCAAACTGGCCGCTGGAAAACTCAACGATCCGATCCTCATGGATTGGGCGCTTGACCGGTACAGGCAGGCGAGTAAAGGTCAGAATCATCGCCAAGAGGAGTTGGAGCAGGCCTGGTTCGATGAGTTGACGTTACGTCGCTGGTTGAACAACGACGACCAGGAGACCCTCAACCGGCTCTTCGTCCATTTGCCGGAAAAGCAGTTTGCTAACCTGGCCAAGGCGATAGGCGAACGTTGGAACGACTGGAGTGGGAGCCTGTCTCCCGTTGCAAGGTGGCCGTCGCTAATGACACCGCCAGTGTTGCCGACTGGCTGCGGCTGGGTTACTGCTATGACCGTGTCCTCTCCAGGCCGCGCTATGGTCTTGGCTCTGTCGAACAGGCGCTGGTACTCGAGCCCAACGCCGTGGAGGCCGTGCTCCAGAAAGCTGATGCGATGGCAATGCAGGGAGATAAGGAGGCGGCCTTCCAACTGCTCGATCAGTCGCTGGAGTCCAAAGAACACTGGCGTTTCTTCCTGACAGATGTTGTGAGTCCTGCCCAGCTGACAGCGCAGTTCGCTCACTTATACAACGAACTGCTGCGCGGTCTTGGCAGGACTGACCGTGCAAGTCTGCATGCCTCGTTTCATGGTACAAGAAAGAAAGTGGGGCGCAATGATCCCTGTCCCTGTGGCAGCGGCAAGAAGTACAAAAAGTGCTGCCTTGCAAAACACTGACCCTGACTGTAGCAGATGATACGCAGCCCCAAGAATACGGCTCACCAGGATGGACCGGTTGAACGGTTGCAGGGAGCGGTCGAGCGAGTCACTTTCCACAGTGAGGAGAGCGGGTTCTGTGTCTTGCGTGTCAAGGTTCGTGGTCAGCGCGATCTGGTGACCGTGGTGGGGACTGCAGCCGTTGTCACCGCAGGTGAGTATGTCGAATGTGAAGGCGTGTGGAACAAAGATCGGCACCACGGGCTACAGTTCAAGGCTCAACAGCTTCGAGTCGTCCCACCGAGCACACTGGAAGGTATCGAAAAATACCTCGGCTCGGGGATGGTCAAAGGGATTGGCCCCCACTTCGCCAGAAAACTGGTCGGTGCATTTGGTGAAACGGTGTTCGACGTCATCGAACGGGATCCCGACAGACTGCTCGAACTCGAAGGAATCGGTCCCAAACGCAAGGAACGCGTCACTCAGGCCTGGGCTGAACAGAAGGTGATCCGGGAGATCATGGTCTTTCTCCAGTCCCATGGGGTGGGTACGGCCAGAGCGGTTCGAATCTACAAGACCTATGGTGATCAGGCGGTCGAACGGGTGCGCGAAAACCCCTATCGGCTGGCACTCGATATTCACGGAGTCGGTTTCAGGACTGCCGATGCGATCGCCCAGCGACTCGGTATTCCGAGCGATTCCCTGATTCGAGCCCAGGCCGGTGTGCGCCATATGTTGCAAGAGATCTCGGGGCAGGGGCATTGTGCTGCATACCAGCAGAAACTGGTGGAAACCACGGCCAAGATGCTGGAAATAGCCGAGCCCATTGTAGAAACTGCGATCGAAGCAGAGCTAGCTGCCGAGAACCTGGTGCAGGAAACGATTGATGGAGAGGTCGCACTCTTTCTCACCCCCTTGTATCGTTCAGAAAAGGGAGTCGCCTGGTGCTTGGCAAGACTTAAGACGGGCAGTATTCCCTGGGGGGAGATCGACACAGTAAAAGCTATCCCCTGGGTTGAGGAACAGACCGGACTACAACTCTCTTCCTCACAACGCCAGGCGGTTTCCACTTCGGTAAATGGCAAGGTTACTGTCATTACAGGTGGTCCTGGTGTGGGTAAGACCACCGTGGTGAACAGCATTCTCACGATCCTTCGCACCAAGGGAGCTAATGTCAGGCTCTGTGCTCCGACGGGCAGGGCAGCCAAACGCCTATCGGAGTCGACCGGACTCGAGGCGAAGACGGTTCACCGGCTGCTCGAATTCGATCCCAAAACCATGGGCTTCAAACACGACCAGAGTGATCCACTGGACGCCGACCTGCTGGTCGTGGATGAAGTCTCGATGATGGACGTCGTGTTGATGAACCAATTGCTGCGCGCGGTCCCCGACCACGCGGCGGTGCTTCTGGTAGGGGATGTGGACCAACTCCCGTCGGTAGGGCCGGGGGCTGTTCTGGCCGATATCATCGCCTCCGAAGCGGTTCCCACCGTCTGCCTGACAGAGATTTTCCGTCAGGCCGCCAGCTCCCAGATTATCGTCAATGCTCACCGAATCAACCAGGGCTTGCTGCCGGAAAAGTCCAAAGACAATGAAGAGAGCGACTTCTACTTCATTCAAGGAGAAACGCCAGAAGCAATCCACGCCAAACTGATGCGTGTGGTTACAAAACGCATCCCCGCCCATTTTGGTTTGCATCCCATCAACGATGTACAGATTCTCACGCCCATGAACCGGGGTGGGCTCGGTACCCGCTCGCTCAATATCGATCTTCAGGCGCAACTCAATCCCGACAGCTACCCCAGAATCACCCGATTCGCCTGGACCTATGCACCCAACGACAAAGTCATTCAGATGGTGAACAACTACGACAAGGAGGTTTTTAATGGTGACATCGGGAGAGTGACAAAGATTGATGAGGAGGAGGGATTAGTAAGCATCGACTTTGATGGTCGGGTCGTTGAGTATGAACTAGGGGAGCTAGATGAAATCTCTCTGGCTTATGCCACCAGCGTACACAAGAGTCAAGGTTCCGAATATCCGGCTGTGGTAATACCACTGGCAATGCAGCACTACATGCTCTTAGAGCGAAATCTGCTCTACACAGCGGTGACCCGCGGTAAGAAGCTGGTTGTGGTTATTGGCCAGATGAAGGCATTGGCGATGGCGGTCAAGCGTACCGGTTCGACGAAACGCGTGACCAATCTCCAGCACCGACTGCAAACGATTGTGAAGGATAAACGCAACCTCATTTGAGGTTGAACCTACAGGCCATGAAAAGAGCGTGCTTTCTGAGCTATAGGGAGGGCGTGGAAGAAAACAAATCTAGCAAGGTGTCAAAGGGAATTCTCATCGAATAAAGGAGTTATATGGCACCTCAAGACAATTCCACCTATTTGGTATGCGGCTCAACTGGTCTGTTAAGCTTTTATGCGATCAAAAGAAGGCAGAGTACATGAATCGATTTATAGGAAATTGGAGAATCACTGAGATGGAACAGTGGGATCAAGATTATATTGATCTCGATAAACCAGGATATTTCAGGTTTCACAAAGGTGGCATGGGTGAGTTTGTATTCGGAACCGTTAACGGATTCATTGATTGTCGGTATGACAATGATAAAGATGCAAATAGAGTAGAATTCTCATGGGATGGTACATCCGAGTATGATCCTGTTTGCGGTAGAGGCTGGTTCGAAATGACAGCAACGGACCAAATATATGGAATGCTGTTTATTCATAATGGTGATGAATCATGGGTAAAGGCTGTAAAGCGCTAACAGGTGCGATTCCAACTCGCATCGATATTCGCATCGGTCAGGAATGATTCGAGTTCAATGTTATCACTTGTAGGCGGGTGCCTGGATTGACAGATGGTGACAGGAGATCATTTGAGTCTGGTGCGGGATCTTTTTCGGCACCATTCGGCTTCGTCGGCGTGGTGCCGTTCCCTGTGTTGCCACAAGAACAAGGTGCCACCGGCGAGCACCAGGATGTAAACCTGCTTCCAGGGTTTCATTGAGTGGGTTCGAGCAGGGTGGAGAATTTGGCTTTTTGCACCATCGTTGTCTTTTGGGGGCCGCATTTGTGCGACATGCAGGCTGGAATCCGCGCATGAGTTTCATACAACACCTTCGAAGCTGCAACAACTTCCGGCAAGACGAGTTCGTGCCCCTGATGGTGGATGATTTGCTGACGGGGCGCGTCAGGCCGGCATTCGCCGCGCACCTGCTGGAGTACCCGGATGTATTCCAGGGCGACGCATCGCGTGGCGTGCTCCTCGATTCCGCCATCTCCGGGTTTGACGAGCGATCCGCCGCCGTTGCCGCGGTGGTCGAGGGACTGGCGTCCAAAGGTATCGTGCAGGCGCCGCTTGGAGAAGCCTACCCGGTGACGCGCGGCACGCGCGAAGAGGCGATTTTCCTGGTGGATCGGGTGGCGGCATCCTGGTTTGGGTTCAGGGCCTTCGGTCAACACCTGAACGGATATGTCCGCCGCGGACAGGAACTCTTCATGTGGGTGGGGAAGCGCGCGGACGACCGGCGCATTTTTCCGGGCAGGCTCGATCAGCTGGTGGCCGGTGGCCTGCCCCATGGCATCTCGCTGGCGGACAATCTGGCCAAGGAATGTTACGAGGAAGCCGGCATCGGTTCCGAACTGGCGGCGACGGCACAATTTGTGGGGAGCGTGACCTATTTTGCGCAGACAGAGAAGGGCGCAAAGCCCGATGAACTCTTTTGCTACGATCTGGAACTACCGCAAGAATTTGAACCGCGCTGCACTGACGGCGAGGTGGAGGCCTTTTTCCTGATGCCTGTGGCCGAGGTGACGGAAATCGTACGGACCTCGATGGACTTCAAACCCAATTGCAGCCTGGTGGTGCTGGATTTCCTGTTGCGCCATGGCCTGCTCGATGCTTCACATGCCGAATACGCCGACCTCAAGCGCGGCTTGAAAATACCCCTGTCGGATGCGTTCGCCGTTAGTCCAGCCAGTGTCGGATAGCTGGCTGGCTGTCATGGACATTGAAGCGGATTAACCCTGCAGCTGCTGCAGGCAATCCAGTGCCGCATTCTTGTAACAGTGGGCAAGCGTCGGGTAGTTGTACACTGTGTTGGCCAGTAAGCCCCACGAAACACAGGCATTTGCACAAGCCATGCAGGCCATTAACTGCAAGGTGGCCATTGAGCATTTCGGATACGCAAAGAACCCTGAAATAATCAAGTACCTATCCGTGGACTTCCTGAAAATTGACGGTTCGCTGATCAACAATCTCTCGGCCAGCAAGGACAACCAGCAAAAGGTAAAAGCCATCGTGGAACTCGCACGGGAGAGCAACACCCTGTGTATCGCGGAACACGTCGATGATCCCCATTGTCTCGTTATGCTGTGGCAATACAGTATCGATTACATACAAGGCAACCTGGTACAGGAACCAGACAAGGAACTGACACACGATTTCGAGGATGAAGCCGCACTTGCAGGAATTATCGAGACCGAAAACAGATAGACGAGGCTGAATTAACGCTATTTTCCCTGAAACCCGCAGCCATTGAATCGCCGTTTACAGTTTTTTCACTCTGATCACACCGGAATCTTACCCGCATCCACCAGGGGTATTTTCAAGCCGCGCTTGAGGTTGGCGTATTCGGCATGTGAAGCATCGAGCAGGCCATGGCGCAACAGGAAATCCAGCACCACCAGGCT